>DATMCL010000371.1:0-12316 GCA_035558375.1 Polyangiaceae bacterium | reverse complement strand
GTGCCCATGAACATCATGATGGACTACCACCTGAACAACGCTGATCCGTGGCAGGAGACCTACGCCGCCCGGATGGCCGCGTTCTGGGTGAAAGAAGGCCTGCCGGGCTACGGCAACAAGTACACGCTGAGCGGATCCAAGCTGGCCGACGGCCATGGTCAGGGGCAGACCGCCGTGAATGCCATGCTCGCGTTCGCTCTCCCGGCCGCTGATGCGAAGCCGTTCCTTCAGGCCGCTTGGGACGCCCCGACGCCGACTGGCATGTACCGCTACTACGATGGCTGTCTCTACATGCTGTCGATGCTGCACATGACCGGCAAATTCGACCTCCTCTACTGAGAGGCGAGACCGCGCGCGGCGCGGGCGCAGCCGGCTTGTGGAGAGCTCTGGAGGTGCTCGGCGCCATTGGCACGCTCCCGTAGTCACAAGTTGAATGCTAGACGCACGCTGCGCACCTCACGAAATACGTACGTGACTTCTCGACGCGTCCCGTGTTAAGGGGACTTTCACGGGTGCTTCGCCCGGGGTGAGGAGGCGGGTCATGACAAAATTTTGGTGGGCGATCATCGGTTCCAGCGTGATTTTGGCCGGCGCTTGCGGCACGGGCTCGCAGACATTCGATGAAGGGGGCGCGCAACACTCCCGCTCGACGGCGGCAACGCCGACCGCAAAGCTTGCACCGGCGGCACGCAAGGTCGTCGCCGCGAAAGCCGTCGCAACGGCGTCGCCTGCCCTCCCTGAGTGCCAGCTGCTCGACGATCCGAAACTTCGCCAGCGCCTGAGCACGGCGCTCGAGACCAAGCTCCTCGTCCGATGCGGGCGCGCCCCGCGCACGGCCCAGCTCGCGCCGCCGAAAGGCTCGGAAAAGCTCAATAAACTCCCGAATTTGCCACGCGCCGGCACGCTCGCGCTCGAACCCGGCTCCGACATTCCCGTGAGCGATCCGAGCCTCGACACGGGCGGCACGACACAGAGCGAGACGTCGGTCGTCGCGGTCGGCAACGTCGTCTGCGCCGCTTGGAACGATGCGGGGGAAGGCTTCGGCGCGAACGGCTTCTCCGGCTTCGGCTACTCGCTCGACGGTGGCCAGACATTCAAGGACGGCGGGCCGTTCCTTTCCGACCAGGACACGAGCTTCGGCGATCCGAGCCTCGCGTACAGCGTCCGTGACCAGGCCTTCTATTACGCGTCGCTGAGCGCGTTCGGCCTCTCGCTCTGGCGCTCGGTCGATAGCTGTCAAAGCTTCCAATACGTCGGCGTCATCCATTCGGCCGGTGGGGACGACAAAGAGCTGATGGCGATCGACAACACGCCGACCAGCCCCTTCTTCGGCCGCATCCACGTCGGGTGGACGGCGTTCGGAGAGTTCAACGACATCAACGTCGCCTCCTTCTCCGACGACGGCGGCGTCAATTGGTCCCCGACCGCTCATTTTCCGGGCTCCGGTAACAACGGGCAGGGCGTCTACCCCGCCGTCGCGCCGAACGGCGACGTTTACATGGCGTTCGTCTTCCAAGACTTCGAGGTCGGCGGTCATCAAGATCAGTGGATTTACCGCTCCACCGACGGCGGCAACACCTGGGCCAAGCGCGCCGATATCGGGACCGACCAGCTCCGCCCCGAAGACGACGAGGACAGCATGGAGTGCGGGCGCCAGGCGCTCGGCTCGCATATTCGCACCCTCTCTTCGCCGCAGATCGTGATCACCGCGGACACGGGGGCAGCGTCCGGCTACGTGATCCACGCCGTCTACCCGTACGACTCCGACGGCGGCGGGCCGGATCACTCGAACGTCTTCTACCGTCAATCACTCGACGGCGGCGAGACATGGTCGGACGAGGTGCGCCTCAACGACGACACCACCACCACCGATCAGTTCGTGCCCGCCATCGGCGCGAGTGAAGACGGCGTCCTCGCCGTCGCCTTCTACGACCGCCGCCTCGATCCGGACAACAACACCCTCATCGATCGCTACCTCACCGTGTCGACGGACGGCGGCGCCACCTGGAGCCCGAACGAGCGCATCAGCGACGTGAGCTCGCCGGTCGCACAGACGCTCCCGAACTTCGACGGCCTCGCCACCTGCTACCACGGCGACTACGACCAGGTCGCCGTGAGCGGAAACGTCGCCCACGTCGTGTGGTCCGACGACCGCCGCGTGACGGATACCGGGCCAAATCCCGACGTTTATTACGACCAATTCGTCGTCAATCCGCACCTCGGCCGGCTCAGCGCGACCGCTGCGGCGGTGAGCTGCTCGGGCAGCATCGGGTTCGGCCTTTCCGACAGCGATCTCGCGGGAACGGGCAGCCACGCCGTCGCCCTCACCACGTCGACCGGCGACACCGAGACCCTCGTCCTCACCGAAGATGCGACGCGACCCGGTAAATTCGCGGGAACCATCACGACGACGCAGAACGCCGTCGCCACCGGCAACGGCGCACTCGAAATCGTCGATCTCGCGACGATCACCGCGACTTACGCGGACGCCGACGACGGGAGCGGCAACCCGGCCACCGCAACGCTCACCGTGCACGGCGACTGCGCGCCCCCGGCGCTCTCGAACGTGCACGCCGCCGCGCTCGGCGGCTCGACGGCGACGCTCGCCGCCGACAGCTCCGAAAGCGCGACCCTCAAGGCCGAATACGGCTTCGACTGCGGCACGCTCACCTTGACGGCCACGGGTGCGCTCTCCCCGCACCCGAGCGTCGCGCTCAGCGGGCTCTACGAGGGCTTCACGTACTACTACGCGCTCACGGCCACGGACGCGTACGGCAACAGCACGCGCGACGACAACAACGGGAGCTGTTACTCGTTCACGACCCTCACCGCCCTCCTCAAGGAGAACTTCGAGTCAGGGCTCGGGGACTTCGAGATCCCAAGTGACGACGGCAGCGGCGGCACCAGCGGGCTCGGCGGCACCTCTGGCAGCGCAGGCACGAGCGCGGGCGCGGGCGGCGCGATGGGCGGACGCGGCGGCGGAGGACGACCCGGCACCGGCGGTGGCCCTGCGGGAACCGGAGCCGTGGCAGGCACCTCCGCGGGTGCACCGGAAGAAGGCGGCGCCGCAGGCGAAGGCACCGGCGGCGGCAGCGGCGGCGGCGACACGCTCGGCGGTGGCCTCTGGCACCTGACGAGCTCCTGCGCGAGCGTTTCCGTCGGTCACACGCGACCCTCGACCCTGTACTTCGGGATCGACGGCCAGTGTACGTTCGGGAACGGCACCACGGTGCGTGGCGTGGCGTACTCGCCGACGCTCACGCTGGCGGATCCTTCGTTCGCGAGCGTCGAGTTCAACTACTTCCTCGGCACGGAGGGCGGCGGCTTCTACGACGAGGCCTCGCTCGAGGTGAGCATCAACGACGGCCCGTACCAGGTCGTGACCAGCAACTTCACGTCGCTGCTCGCGCCCGAGCCCGACGAGCCGCCATTCCGGACGCGCGAGGGCGCGAAGCCGGCAGGGCGCTACGCACTGAACGAGAACACGGGCAAATGGCAGCACTCGGTCTCCGATCTCACCTCGTACCTGGAAGGACTCACGAGCGCGACCGTTCGGCTGCGGTTCCATTTCGACTCGATGGACCCGATCGCGAACGATTTCGCGGGGTTCTACGTCGACGACGTGACCGTCTACGGTCTCGCGGCACCGGTTCCGTGCACCAACGACGCCGAGTGCGACGACGGTCGCTTCTGCACCGGGACGGAGGTCTGCAACGCGGGCTTCTGTGCCAGGGGCACGCCCGTGGTGTGCAGCGGCGGCGACGATGGCATCGCCTGCACCGCCTTTGCCTGCGATGAGGGAACGCGCGGCTGCACGCAGATCCCCAGCGACGATGCGTGCGACGACGGAACCTTCTGCAACGGTGTGGAGGTCTGCAATCCGACGAGCGGCTGCCAGGCAGGTACACCGGTCACCTGCCCCGGCGGCGACGTATCGTGCGTGGTCGGCCAATGCAGCGAGGCGATCAAGTCTTGCACGCAGATCGCCGACGACTCCGTCTGCGAAGACAAGCTCTTCTGCAACGGCTTCGAGTATTGCGACCCGTCGCTCGGCTGCCAACAGACACCGCCACCGTGCACGGACAGCGTGGGGTGCACGGACGACATCTGTGACGAGGTCTATCAAACGTGCTCGAACGTGCCGAACGATGCGCGGTGCAACGACGGCCTGTTCTGTGACGGCACGGAATATTGCGATGGCTATCAGGGCTGCCGCACGTCGGGCCCACCGTGCTCGCCGAACGAGAAGTGCGACGAGGGCGGCAACCAATGCATCCCCGTGTGCTTCACGGACACGAACGTGAATCACCAGAGCGCTGGGCGCGCCACCTCGAAGCGCAACTCGTACTTCGCGAAAGGCTCGAACAATGCGCTCGGTAAGGGCACCGTCACGACGAGCCTCCAGGGTGGCGGCAACTACTGGATCAAGGTCCCGAGTTGCCCGGCGCCCCCGACCATCGACAGCATGACCGTGTCGATCTCGGGCACCAACGCGACGGTGTCGGGCACGGCGTCCGACCCGAACGGTGACATCGTCAAGGTGCACGTGACGTTCTACGTGTACCTGTCGTACGCCGCGACGATGGATGCCACCGGCACGACCAACTGGGCAGCCACCTTGAGTCTGCCGCCCGGGGTGCATGGGGCGACGGTGCAGGCGGAGGATGCCGCCGGTTACGTGAGCGCGCCGAGCGACTTCATCTACTTCGAGATCCTGCAGCCCATGCCGCCCACCATCGACACCTTCCAGGCGGTCGCGACGGGCGGAAAGGTCACGGTTTCGGGCACGGCGTCGGATCCGAACAACGACATCACCAAGGTGCAGATCACGATTCTGAAGAACGGCACGGTCGTCGCTTCGCAAGTCGCGACAGGCACGACCAGCTTCAGCGCGACGATCTCGGGGCTCGGCGGCGGCTCCTACGTTGCTAGGGCGCAGGCGGTCGACAGCTTCCTGTTCACGAGCACGCTCGTGGAGGCTCCGTTCGACATCACCGTTCAATGCGTCGCCGACACGAACAAGAACCACGCAGCCGCCGGGCGAGCGACGATCAAGAAAGGGACGTATTACGCGGTCGGATCGCAGGATTCGCTCGGTAAGCAGGCCAATCAGAAGACCTCGCTGAGCGGCGGCGGCAGCTACTGGAGCAAGGTCCTGAAGTGCCCGTGACGCCATGCGTTCCGCGCCGTTCGTCCTCGCAAGGCTCGCGCTCGTCGCGCTCCCGGCGCTCGCGCCGCTGAGCGGGTGCGGCGAAAGCGAGTCTGATCCGAACGGCGCGGGCGGCCACGCGGGGACGGTGTCCAGAGGTGGGGCGTCGGGCACGGCGGGCGGAGCGGCCCGCGCCGGCACGAACTCGGGGGGGCATGCCGGCGCGGACGACGCGGTGAGTGGCGGACCGGCCGGTGCACGCGGAGGACGACCGGGCGGCGGCGGAGCGTCGTCGCTCGGCGGAGAAGCGGGTGCCGAAACGGGCGGCAGTGGCTCGAGCAAGGGTGGCGGCTCGGGACACGCGGGCACCCCTTCCACGGGCGGCGACGGTGGGACGAACGGCGGCAGCTCCGGCGACAACGGCCGAGCGGGAGCGGAAGGCGGGGCTTCCGGGACGCCTGGAAGCGGTGGAGCGCCCGACGCGGGCAACGCCGGCGAGCCGGGCAGCTCCGGAACGAGCAGCGGCGGTACCTCGGCAACAGGTGGTACGGGCGGTACCGGTGGCAGCGCCGCGACGGGCGGCACCGGCGGCACTTCAGGAACGGGCGGGACGTCGGGCTCGGGGGGCACCGGCGGCACCGCAGGAACGGGCGGCGCGGCGGGCTCCGGGGGCGTTAGCACGACCTGCGGTTCGCTCAGTTGCTCGGCAAGCACCGGCTGCGAGTGCTGTCCGAAGAACGCGCTCGTCAACAATTGCCTGTGTACGACGACCTGCGAAACCGACGACGACTGCACGGACGCCGCGCGCCCGCACTGCAACAAGGACGAGCAAGCGACGCGCGGCATCTGCACGAGCCTCGCGCTCGTGTGCTGCTGGGCGTGCATCTAGTGTGGCGCAAGCGAGACAGGGCGAGAGCGGCGCCTATCTCATAGGCGGTGCGCTAGTCGGCGTCGCAAGGCGAGACGAGAATCACCGTGTGGCTCGCGCCGTCGGGTGTGGTGACGAGGATGCGCTCGGCGTATTGGTCGTAAACCTGGTCGTGCGAAAGCAAGCGGTGCTCGGCCGTCGTCGTCCCGCCCAACGTGATGTCGATGGCGTCGGGCGTCGCGAAAACCTGGGCGGAGATGCCTGCCCCGAGGCTCAAATCCTCGATGATCTTGGCGCCGGGCAAGAGCGGCAACGGCACGCATTGCGTGTCGGGGACGGGATCGGCACGGCCGATCGCGAGCTCTGCGTATTCTGCGCTCGCGTTCGCGGTGCAGCCCGCGACGGGCACGCCGAGAAGCAGGAGGAGAGCCAGTCGCATCATGGGTTCAGCACCACCCGCGCGCCGAGCGTGATCCATGCGTGGAGCGCGCGGTCCTCGATGCGGCGCTCGAACTCGCCGATGCCCTTGAGCTTCGTTTCCGTCGAGGTGAACTGACCGAGCGCGACTTGAACGAACGGACCGAAGCCCACCTTCTCGCGCACGTCGAGGCCGGCGCTCAGCCGTGCGTACGTGATGCCCGTGCTCGTCACCCGCTCGTCGCGTTCGTCGGCAGGATCCTCCACCTCGAGCTGCGAGAGCTCGAAGCCGATGCCGTAGCCGAGCCACGGGCTAAAGCGAGCACCCGGGTTGATCGAGTACTGCACGGCAAGACCGGCCATCCCCGAGCCGGACCGACACGTCACGGCGTCGTCGGCCGAGCACTCGCCGGCGACGCGCTCGCTTTGACCTTGGCCACCGAGCGCTAAACCCAGGTAAATTCCTGCGTAAAACGAGTGCTCGATGATGCGACCGACTTCGGCGATCAGCGGGAGCTGAACGCTGTAACGCTCGCCGAGCTTGTCGCCGGGGGCGCCGCTCGCACTTCCCACGGGGATCGAGAGGCCGACGTCGAAGATACCGCGAAAGCCGGTCGGGGGCGGCGCCGTGGCATGGATGGACGGGCGCTGCTTCGGAGCGAGCGCGACGGGCGCGGCGCCTTCGGGGACGGGAGTGGTGGAGGAAGCCGGTGCGGGTGCTGGCGGCGGCAGGGGTTGTGCGAGCACGTGACCGGGCGCGAGCGCGAGCGACGCGAGCAAGAAGCGGACGGTCGTGCGCGTGCCGCGGCTCACTCGAGCCCTCGCCGCGGCGTCCGGTCCCGTCGCCGCGAGCGGCGACGGAGCGCCACGGCCGCGAGCGCGAGGAGAGCAGTGCACGCACCACGCGCACTCGGCTCGGACCCGGCGGCGCGGCAGCCGCAGCTCGAGCCGTTCGACGCCCCGCTCGACGAGGCCGTGGAGCCGGCACTACCGCCGGCATCGGGCGCGCCGGCGCTTGCACCGCCCGTTGCGCCGCCCGTCCCGGCGCCGCTCGTTGCGCCGCCCGCCGCTCGTCCCGCCGCAGCGCTCGTCCCGCCGGTGCCGCCCATCGTCCCTGCACCGGCTGTCGCGTTGCCGGCGCGGCCCGCTTCGCTCGAACCGCCCCCCGCGAGCGTCCCCGCAGTGCCCGCCGCGTTCGAAGCGCCGGCGTTGGCGGACACGCCGCCTCGTCCGCCTGCGGGGCTACCGGCGAGCGCTCCGCCATCCCCTGCGCCGCTGGCGCCGCCACTCGCTCGCCCGCCCTGCCCCATCCCGCCGGCACCTGCGACGGCCGTGGCGCCACCAAAGCCGTGCATGTCGAGCGCGGCCTGAACGGTGTCCGCAATCGCGGCCTGACCGTCGACGTTCGGGTGCACGGTGTCCGGAAACCAGTCGGACTTGCCGCTCAGAGCGGTGAAGATCTCGATGAGAGGAGCGCCCGCATCGGACGCAACGGTGCGGACGGCGGGGACGACCTCGTTCTCGACGATGTCGGGCGGGATACTGAAGGCGCCCGGTGGATAGACGGGCGGCGGCGTGGCGACGTACACCAGCGCGCCGAGGTCGCGGTAGTGCGCGATCAGCGCGGCGTAGTCCGGGGCGAATTGGCTCTTTTTGCTCCAGTTTTGCGGCTTCGAATCGTTCGTGCCCAGCATGATCACGACGACGTCGGGCGCGAAAGCGTCACTCGCGGGGTACTGCGAGGTGCTCACGTAGGGCGAATCACCGTTCTCGAGCAGCGTCGTGCCGCTGACTCCAAAATTCTTTACGGTGTGCGCCGAGCCGAGGAGCTTGGCGAGCTGTGCGGGGTAGCTTTCGGCGCTCGCGTTTTCGAGCCCGTAGCCTTCCGTGATGCTGTCGCCGACGCAGGCAATCTTTGCCGCCCCAATCGAGGGAGACCACGCGAGCGCGGCGCCGAGCAGGGCGATGCCCGGGCGCCTGGTGAACCTCATGCATCGATGGTAGCGCAGGATGCCATGAAGAACGACGCCGTTTTCGCCGGTTCGGTCCCCGCTCTCTACGAGCGCTACATGGTGCCGATGCTGTTCGAGCCGTACGCGCGCGATCTCGCCGAGCGGCTTCGCCCACGCGCGCCGCGCCGCGTTCTCGAGCTCGCCTGCGGCACGGGTGCCGTCACGCGCGCCATCGCTGTGGAGCTCCCCGCGACGACGTCGGTCGTCGCGACGGATCTGAACCCGGGCATGCTGGAGCAAGCGAAGCAGCTCGGCGCGTCGCGCCAGGTCGAATGGCAGGTGGCCGATGCGACGGCGCTGCCGTTCGCGGACGCTTCATTCGACGCCGTCGTGTGCCAGTTCGGCGCCATGTTCTTCCCCGACAAGCCGAAGGCGTACTCCCAAGTTCGTCGCGTGCTCGCGCCAGGCGGCTTCTTCCTGTTCAACGTGTGGGACAGGATCGAGGACAACGAGTTCGCCGACGTGATCACGAAGTCGCTCGAGCGCGTGTTCCCGAACGATCCGCCGCGCTTCATGGCCCGCACGCCGCACGGCTATCGCGACGCGAACGCGCTCGCGAAGGACCTCGCCGACGGCGGGTTCACCACCGCCCCCGCGATCACCGTCGTCGAGAAGCGCAGTCGCGCGGCGACGGCCGGCGATGCCGCGCTCGGCTACTGTCAGGGAACGCCCATGCGCGGCGAGATCGAAGCACGCGATCCGTCACGGCTCGAAGAGGCGACGCGCGTGGCGGCCGAGGCGGTCGCCGCGCGTTTCGGCAAGGGACCCGTCGACGGGCGCATGCAGGCCCTAATCGTCGACATCACGCGCTGATCGCGCGCCGCGCGATCACGCGTGCCACGGCGTCCCTGAGCTCGTCTCCGCCGATGGGCTTCATCAGGAAGGTGCGCGGCAGCGACGGGGAAAGCGCCGAGGACGGCTGTCGGTTGCCGCTCAGGAGGACCATCGGCAAATCGGGCTGAGTCCCCGTGACATGGTGCGCGAGCGCTTCGCCGTCGAGATTCGGCATGGCGACATCGCTCACGATGCAATCGAAGGCCGCCTCGGTCTCGAGCGCGCTCACCGCCTGCGCGCCGTCCTCCACCGCGAACACGTCGTACCCGCCCGCTTCGAGCGCGCGCCGGAGCGCCTTGCGTACGAGCGCGTCGTCCTCGGCGAGCAGGATGCGCCCGCGCGAGTGCGTCGCGCGCGGGCGACTCGCGAGGTCCGTCGCCATGGGATCGGAGGCGGGCAGCTCCTTACGCGGCGCGCGCGGGAAACGCACGGTGAACCGCGTCCCCTTTCCCACCGTGCTCTCGAGCTCGATCGTCCCGCCGTAGTGGTCGGCGAGCTGCTTGACGGTGGCGAGGCCGAGCCCGGTGCCCGTGGCCTTGGTCGTGAAGAACGGCTCGAAGATGCGTGCCTGCACCTCCTCGCTCATGCCGATGCCGGTGTCAGCGGCAGACAGCACGACTTCGTCCTCCGTCGCGGACAGCGCGAAGCGGAGCTTGCCGCCTTCCGGCATGGCGTCCCGCGCATTGATGGCGAGGTTCAAGAGGATCTGCTCGAGCCCGGCGCGTGACGCCATCACCTCGCAGTCTCGCCCCGCCTCGACCTCCACGGACACGCCGTGTCCCAGAAGCCGCGGCAGCATCCTGCTCATTTCCTTCAAGATCGCGCCGAAATCCAGGCGATCGTGCTCGCTCGACTCGAGGCGGCCGAAGGTGAGCAGCTGCCGAGTCATGAGGCTCGCGCGCGAGGCGGCACCCTCGAGGTCGTCGAGCAGGCTCACGGTCGCCGGGTCGCGATCGACGACCCGCATGCGCAGAATGTCGGACGTTCCGACGATCACCGTCAGCAAGTTGTTCAAGTCGTGGGCAACGCCGCTCGTCAGGTTGCCGACGAGCTCCATTTTTTGGCCCTGAATCGAGCGGCGCAGCGCCTCGTCGCGCTCGGCGGCCGCGTGCTGCGCTTCGGCGTGCACGCGCCGGAGGGACGCCAGGGAGGCGTGGAGCAGCACGGACGTGAGGAGCAAAGTCACCGTGACCGCCGCCCACGCGTTCGCCGGAGCGTAGGGGCCAAGCTGCGTCGGCAAGAGGCCGCGCAGCTCCAGGTACACGACGAGCGCGCACCACGCCGAGCTCACGAACGCCATCGCCAGCGCGGCACGCCCGCCGACGATGCTACCGATGAGCAGCGTGCATACGGCGAACACCGAAGCGTTCTGTCCTTGCATGCCGCCGAACACGAGCGTGACGAACGCGATGATCCCCCAAAAGAGCGACGAGAAGATCCACGCCGCCAAGACGACGCGCCCCGCACGCACGATCGCGAGCACGCCGGCGAGCCACGCCAACACCACCGCGTAAAACTCGACGGTGACGCGGAGCTGGTTGCGGGGATCGAATACGGAAGCCCCGGCCGCCAGCAGCGCCAAAAGCACCATGGCTCGAAGCAGCCGATACAAGAGCTCGGCCTGACGCGTCTTCTCCGCGTCTTCGAACGTCGGGGCCCGCAGCCACCGATGCATACATCAAACTAACCCATTCGAAGCGTGCTTCAAAGCGGCTCCTCGGGTGACCCCTGTTTCCGACGCTTGCGTCCCGCGCGCCCGCCGTCGTACGAGGGCTCTCCAGAGATTCATGTCCAAGCCCATCATTCCCGTCGCGCTCTCTCTATTCCCCTTGTGCTTTGCCGCCGCGTGCGCGAGCCAGCCGACGCAGCAGGCTTCCGCGCCCGCAAGCCCCGGCGGCACGACGACGACCGCTCCGGCGTCCGGCACGGTAGACGCGACCCCGATCTCCGATCCGGTCGCAAACGTGCCGCCCACGTGCAAGGGCGGGACGAAGCCGGCAGCGACCGGGCTCGTCGACGATCTCGAGGACGGCGACGGCAAGGCGGCGGCTCAGGGCGGGCGCGACGGCATTTGGTGGGTCGGCAAAGCCGATCACGCCAAGATCGAGATCCCCGCGGGCGCCGTGAAGCCCTCCGAGGGCGGCGCGACCGGCGGCAAGCGCGGCATGCACTTCGTCGGCAAGACGGACAACGCCGACACGTGGGGCGCAGCGGTCGGCGTCAATTTCTTGGCGAGCGCCGCCTTCTACGACGCCTCGAAGTACGCAGGCGTCTCGTTCAAGATCAAGTCGGCAAAGCCGAACCTCGACGTGCGCCTCAAGATCAACGACGTGAACACGACCCCGGAAGGCGGCAAATGCTCCAAGCAATGCTTCAACGCCTTCGGCCGTGAAATCATCCTCGGCAACACGGAGTGGAAGGAAGTGACCCTCATGTGGAGCGAGCTCACCCAGCAGTCGGACTGGGGCGACGTGCGCCCCCCGATGATCGACCCGACCAAGTTGAAGGATCTCGAGTGGCAGATCTGGCCGGGCACGGACTTCGACGTTTGGATCGACGACGTGCGTCTGCTCGAGTGCCAGTAAGCACGGCGGAAGCCCGATCGTGGACCTGAGGTCGAAGGCGGGCCGGAGGCAGGTGCTCCTCGGGAGCGGAGCCGTCGTGACGGCGACCGCTCTCAGCGTGGCGTTCTGGCCGAGCAAGAAGGAGCGCGCGGCGTATCCGTTCGTGCGCCGCGTCGGCGGCGGACGCGAGGCGCTCTGGGAGGTGGAGCCGGAGCGCCTGGCCGAGGTCACCGCCGAAGACGCCCTCCGCCTCGAGCGTTGCCTGCTGGCGCTCGAGCGTGGCGTGAAGACGCTCGAAACGCTCGACGCGCGCCTCGCGAGCGCGAAGGTTGGCGAGCTTGCTCCCGCGGACCGCGAGGGCCTGCGCGAGCGCTGGTGGCAGATCTTCGACCCGATGCTCGCCATCGACGAGATCAAGGCGCGCTACCAAGCCTGGTACGGGCTCGATTATCTGAAGCAGCCGCGCCTGCAC
>DATMCL010000370.1:0-10197 GCA_035558375.1 Polyangiaceae bacterium | reverse complement strand
TTGCTCGACGATCAGACGTTCTGTGAGCTCCGCGCGGAGCTGGCAAAATTCGTGGGTCCCATGCGTGCCCTCGCCGATGACGACGGCGGTCGCATCCGCCGTGAGCTCGAGCAAGGGCTCGAAATCGGCGCGCGTGCCGGCGAGAGCTCGGGATTGCTCCGCGATCGCCTGAACGATGGAGTCGTCATGGGCCATGCTGGTCCCATCCCCCTCAAGCACACTTCGTTCCAAGCTCGGCGGTCGGCAAAACCAAGCCTGTGTGCGACTCGCGTCGCGCAGTTACGCCTCGCCGGGAGCGCGTCGGTACCAGGACGCCCCGCCGCAACGCCAGTTCGGCTACCCTCGGCGACCGGCATGTCACGCGAGCAGGCGGGAACTCAGGCGTTCGAGTTTGGCGCACGGCGCCGCATCCTGCCGGCGTTACTCGCGCTGGCGGGGCTCTGCTCCTGCGGCTCGGGCAGCGCGCCCCGCGATCCGTCGAAGACGCAGGCCACGAGCCAGTCGGCGCCTGGGGCGAGCCAAGCGACGAACGAGAACCGCTTCTACAGCGCCGTGGGCGGCGTCTCGATCGAGAAGCTGCCGAGCTGGTCCTTCATGCCGCTCGAATTCGAGCTTCAGAACCGCGAAGCCGTGAGTGTCGGCAAGAAGGAAACGGACGCGGCGATGCACGACAGCACCACGCCGCCACTGGTCGTGATCGCGCGCTTCCCGGAGCCGAGCGACAAGCCGAACCCCACGCTCAAGATCAACCGGCGTGCACTGGGGGATTTGCAAGGGGCAGCCCCGGTCGAAATCACTCGCCAGGTCGTGATGGTGATGGCGAACGCGGTGCCGAGCTTCCAGCTCGACGACGAGATCCGCGAGGCGGAGATTGGTGGGTTTCCCGCCGGCGCTTTCCGTGCACATTTCACGATCGAGGTGCCGCGTCTCGGGCGGTCCTTCACGGTGAGGACGCAGGGCTTCATCGTCCCGCGCGGTAACTACGGGCTCATCATTGCAGCTTCGGATCCGACGGACGGCGCCGAAAACTACGAGGCCGATTTCCAAGCGATGGTGAAGACCATCGTCATCGACAAGTAGCGGAGTTCCGCGCCACGCCACGCCACGCCACGCCACGCCACGCGGACGGACGAGGCTACGAATCCGGGTCGCACTCCCGGAGCGACGGCCGTGCCTTCTTGCAGTCGGGGTCGGTTTCGGGAGGTGGCGGCGCGCCGCGGTCGATCCACTCGAGGAGCGTCGCCTTCTCTTCGCAGCTGAGCGACTCCACGGGCGGGTCGAGACGCAGGCTCGTGAGCGGCATGAAGCCGGAAGTGATCACCTCGCCCATGCGATCGGCACGAATGGTCTTGCCGTCGTGCGACGGCACTTGCGTGGCGTCGTAGCTGTCGAGCGAAAACGGCGCGCCGTGCGCCGGCGGGCTTCCGTGACAGCGCACGCACTTCTCCTCGATGATGGCGAAGGCGTCGCAGAAGTCGCCGGGCTCCGCCTGCGCGACGGGGTCGTCGCTCTTCGGCATGGCGTCAGAGACCGCCGAATTACAGGCAAAAGTGAGGCTGACGAGGACGAGCCAGCTGCCGTTCTGCATGCGCACCTACGGCGTCGCCTGGCACAGGGTGATTCCCATCGCGTGCTCGCAGTGCTCCTCGGCGTCGGCCATCGCGGCCGAGTTCACGTGGAACAGGCGGCACAAGGCGTGATTGCCGTCGGACACGGCGGGATCCATGTCCGAGTAGTGCACCGTCGGCGCGGGCAACGCGTTGCAGCTCTCGAGGCACGCGGCCGTGCTCTCGAAGTGGTTCTCGCCCGCGCTCGCCGCGGTGCACACGTCCATCATCACGCTGCAGAACGCTTCGCAGCTCGTGCCGCATTTGCCGTCGCCGCTCGGGCCGGCCTGCCGGCAGTAATTCGTGACCTCGGCGCCCAAGCCGTACTGCGTCTTCTTCACGTACTTGAGGCGACATGCGACGCTGTTCGCGTCGTCGTCGTCGTCCCCGAGCGGGAAGAAGTGGCAAATCGTCATGCATTGAGCGCGATCGTGATACTGCTCGGCCTCGCCAGTGCATTCCTTCTGCATCTCGTCGCAGTAGTCGTCGCAGGGGTCGGCGGAGGGGCCGCTGTCGTCCTCGCCGGCCGAGCCACCGTGCTCATCCGACCCCTTCCCGGCGCTGCCGGAGCCCGAATGCGTGCCGCCCGACGACTGCACGTTCGTTCCACCCGTTCCACCCTTACCCGGCTCCTGGGAGTCCTCGCTGCCGGCACTCCCAGCATCGCTGCCGCCGGTGCCCGAGGTCGTGTTGTGGTCGTGTCCGCCGACAGCCGAAGTGCCTGCGCTGCCACCCTGTACCGCGCCGGCGCTGCCGCCACCGCCGCCCAGCCCCGCCGTACTGGAGCCGGCGGCAGAGGTCGAGCCGTGGCCTAGCGAGCCGAGGCGTCCGTCGACCTTGGCGTCCTCGATGCCGAGCATTTGATTGCAAGCGACGGCGAGCGTCGCCGCTCCGACTGCAACCGACCAGAAACGCGCTCCGGTGTTCATAGGTTCCCTCTCACGAAAACGCCCGGACCCGCGGGGGACACCCAGCCGCCGACGCGAACGTCGCGCTTGGACGACGGCGCCGTGAGCAAGAGGACGACGCCCGTCGTGACGAGCGCGCCGCCGGCAATGAAGGCCGCGGTCGCAGCATTTCCGTAGTTCTGTGCCTGGCCGCGCAGCGAAGCGCCTTGCGGATCGCAGGCGTTGGGCTCGTTCGCGAGGCAATGCTCGAGCGATTGCTGATTGAGGTCGCGCGCTTTCAGCCCCAAAAACCCGCCGCCCGCGAGCGACACGATGCCGAGACCACCGAGGCTGTAGGCGAGCACGCGCTGGGTATGACCGGGAGACGAGGCCTGCTCGTCAGCCTTGTCACTTTTCGAGCCGTGCCCTGCTGCCGAGGTCGCAGGCTCCGCGGGAGCGCGCACGAGCGCGGGCACGGAGAGCATGATGCTTGCCGGACCCGCGGGGACGGTCTTTTTTAGCGTGAGCGACTTGTAGCCCGGCGCGCTGACGACGATGGTGTGGTCGCCCGGGTCGACCGGCAGCGGCGAGCCGACAGAGCCCGCGGGAATGGCGCCACCGTCGAGAGTCACGCCGGCGTCGTCAGGCAAACCTTGCGCGGGCGGGACGACCTCGAGCGTCGAGAGCCGTGTCCCGAGATCGCTCGCGCGCTCCGTCGCGGCACGCGCACGCTCGTCCTGTCCCGACTTCTGCGCCATCGCGGCCGCTTCGGAGAACAGCGCCCAGGCGCTCGCCGTCCGCCCGACGCGGTCGTAGCAGTCGGCGAGCCAGAGCTTCACGCCCAACCCGGGCTCGATGGCGTTGCTTGCCTCGAACTTGGCGCACGCTTCGGCGTAGCTCTGCGCCTGCATGAGCTCCGTCCCCTTGTGGAAGAGTGCTTCCGCTGCAGCCTTCTCGCTCGCGGTCGGCGCGCCAAATGCAGGCGCCGCCGTCAACAGCTGACCGGCGATCGCCCCTGCGCAGCGGACACGCAGCCCGAGCGAGCGCGCCTTCATGGCGCCACCAACGCCCCGCCGAGCACGCCGACGCCGAGCTCGTCGCCCGAACGCACGTCGGTGTGGCTGTAGTAGAGCGGCAAGCCCTTGTAGGCGGCCTGCATGGAGCCGTCGTTCCGGAGGAACACGCTGATGTCGTGCGGCTCGAGGGGCGTGCAGGGGAAAACGTCGCCACCGCCGTAGGGCGTGAACGAGTCGAGGCACGTTCCGGTGCAGCTACTGATGGGCGCCGAGCTGCCCGTCCCGGGCGTGTCGCCCAGCAACGAGTACAGCGTGAAGCCGTGATCGTCGCCGAGGTATTTCACGCCGCCGTTCGCCACCGGCCCGCGCATGATGAGCAGGTTCGGCAGGATGAGCTCCGCCGCGAACCACGTCTTGCCCTTGCCCTGTCCGTTGATGACGTTCGGGGCGGTATCCGACTTGTAGTAGTAGAGCGGCCAGCCCTTGTACGTGGTCTGGTGCGTTCCGTCGCCGCGATCGAGCGTGCCGAAGTTGGCGTCGTCGAGGGTCACCGGCAGCGTTCGCTCGTTGGCGTTGAAGATCGGCCAGGATTGAGCGCAGTCGGCGTAGCAGCTGCTCACGGGCGGGTGCTCGCAATCGCCGGGGAAGTCGGCGCCGTAGATGTAGAGCGCGTACCCGGCGAGATCGGTCAAGTAGGGACCGACGAAGGCATTCGTGCCGACCGCGAGACCGTGCGGATTGTAAGCGGCGCCGCCCGCGCCCGCCGTGCCGCTGCCGCCGGCCATGCCGCCCGCGCCGCCAACGCCGCCCGTGCCGCCGTCGACGACCGGGTCGCTGTGATAGATGCAGCTCGGCAGCGTCGTGACACCGCCGGTGCCGCCGCCGCTCGTGCCCGCGAGGCCCCCGGCGCCAGCGCCAGCCGTGCCACCGGCGCTGGGTTCTCCCTCGCCGCCTTGGCCACCGGCGCCGCCTTCGGACGCACCGGAAGCACCCTCGCCTGGCCCCGGATCGCCCGAGTCTCCCGCGGTGTCGGGATCCGTGCCCGTCGTGTTGCCCGAGCCGCCCGTGCCGCTCTTCGTGCCGCCGGAGCCGTGACTGTGGGAGCCTCCGCTACCGGTCGTGGAACCACCTTTGCCGCCACTCGGCGCGGCTTCTTCACCAGCCGCACCGGCATCTTCTTTCCCAGCTTCGCCACCGAGCTCTGCACCGGCTGCGCCGCCCGTACCGCCGGCGGACGACATGGATCCGCCACGTCCGGCGCCAGCGTCCTCAGGAGGAAGCACGATGCCGCCGGTGGTTTCGTCGCACGCGACCATGCCCACGAGCCACGGGCTCGCGAGGCTTGCGGCCATGACGAACATCTTGTGTCGAGCTGTGTGTCCCATCCCACTTCTCCTCAGTAGCGATTACCGAACGTTTGCGGATTCCAGGCGTCGGCACTCGTGCCTGGCGCAGGGTTCTTCTCGGGCGCAGGGCTCGGCGGCGTCGACGCGACCGGCGCGGTCGAGGCGGGCGGGGTCGCGACGACGCCCGCTGCGCGCTTGCCGTCGGGCAGCGTGACGACGCGAGCGGAGCCGCGCGTTTTCGTTCGCGAGCCCTTGGTCGTCTCGCCTGCGTCGTCGCGAGCGGAATCGGCCGGCGCAGCCGTTTCCGCGGCTGCAGCAACGGGCGCGCTCGCCGCGGGAGCGGACGGCGCGGGCGCCTCCGGCGTGGGAGGCACCGGGCTCGATGCCGCGCGCGGCGCGTCGTGCTGGCGACGGTCGAACGCTCCCTTCGCGACGACGCCCAGGCATGCCGCGACCGCGATCGCCCCGATCCAAACGAATCGGTCGAGGCGACGGCGCTCCACGACGACGGCGGCCGAACCTTGCGTCTGGTTCGTACCGATGCTCGTGTTACCCTGAGCCTGCGAGATACCCGAGCGATCGAACGCGACGGCGCTCGTCGAACCGCTCGTGCTGCTCGTGATCACGGTGTGCGCCGGGTCGCGTCGCAGGTCGAGCAAATCGCCGGCGAGACGGATCTTCTTGCGGCGCTCCGCCCCTCGCGTGCCGAGGAGCTGCTGCATGTACTCCGAGACACGCGCTTCGGCGTTGCCTTCGAGAGAGCTCGGCACGGCGTCGTCGAGCGCGGAGAGCATTTCCGCCGCACTCGCGTAGCGCTTGTCGGGGTCCTTCTCGAGCGCCTTCTTCACGACCGCTTCGAGCGCCTCCGGATAGTCCTCGCGGTGCACCGACGGCGGCTTCACGGGTCGTTCCGAGACGAGGCGCTGCGCCGTTTCCCCAGGATTTTCGCCCTTCCAGGGGTGGCGGCCCGTCGTCACGACGTAGAGCATCGTGCCGAGCGCAAAGACATCGGTCCGTCGATCGACCTCGCGCCCGCGCACCTGCTCGGGCGCCATGAACGCGAGCTTGCCCTTGATCTCACCGGCCTCGGTCAGGCTCGACGCCTTCTGCGTCGCCTTCGCGATACCAAAGTCGAGCACCTTGACGATACCGTTGTACGTGACGAGCAAGTTGTGCGGCGAGATGTCGCGATGCACGAGCCCGAGCGGAACGCCGTTGGCGTCGGCAAGCTCGTGCGCGGCGTGAAGGCCCTTACAGGCTTGCGCGATCAAGTTGACGCCGATCGGCAGCGGGATGCCCCCGTTCTTCTGCGCCTCGACGAGCACGGTGCTGAGGGGCTCGCCGTCGACCCATTCGAGCACCATGAAGAGCGTGCCGTCGTGCTCGCCGAGCTCGATCGTATCGACCACGTTCGGGTGATCGATGCCGGAAGCGAGCGACGCCTCCTCGAGGAACATGTGCTCGAGGCGCTCCTCGCCCATCACCCCGGGGAGGATGGTCTTGATGGCGACGAGCTTGCGAAAACCGCGGGTTCCATGCAGGCGCGCGGCCCAAACGCAGGCCATGCCGCCCTGCGCGACGCGGAGCAAGAGCTCGTACCGTCCGAGAACGCTCCCCTCTCTTACTTCTGCCCCCGACGTGCTCATCGGTGGGGTCCTGAGTGTGGGCGGACTCGCTGTGGCTTCCCGCAGCGGAGGGGCTGTGCTTTCCCGCAATACAATCGCGTCGACATCAGTGTGCAGGCCTCCGAAACGACCCCCCCCTCTCCACACTTTAGCGGCGACGTGTTATGTTGGAGGATTTATTTTGCGAGCGTTCATAAGAACGTCCTGGCGGCCCCACTCACGTGAAATACGTGTGAGCTTGTACGAGCGAACATCTGTGTTCGGCACACGGTGCGTCGATGTAAGACGCGTGTCGCCACGCGCGCACCGACGCTAGCTCTGTCGCACGCTCACGGTCGAACTGCGACCTTCATCACCCCGTCGCGTTGATGTGAGAAGAGGTCGTACGCAGCCTCGATCTCCACGAGCGGGAACGTGTGCGTCACGAGCTCGCGGAAGGGCGCGCGCTTCGCCGCGATCACGCTCATCAAGCGTCGCATGCGATCCTTCCCGCCGGGGCAGAGCGTCGTCACGATCGTGTGATCGCCGAGGCCGGCCGCGAACGCGTCGAGCGGAACCTGGAGATGCCCGGAATACACGCCGAGGCTCGAAACCACGCCGCCGGGGCGAACGCTGCGCAGGCATGCCTCGAACGTGGGCTGCGTGCCGAGCGCTTCGATCGCGACGTCGGCGCCACCGCCCGTGAGCCGCTTGATCTCGGCAACCACGTCCTGCTCCTTGTAGTTGAGAACGACGTCGGCCCCCATCCGCTTCGCTTGCTCGAGGCGTCGCGGCACGCTGTCGACGCCGATCACGAGCGTGGCACCCGCCAAGCGCGCGCCCGCCGTCGCAGAGAGTCCGATCGGTCCCTGCGCGAACACGACGACGGAGTCACCGATGCGAACGTGCCCACTCTCCACGGCGGAGAAGCCGGTCGACATGATGTCCGGACAGAGCAGCACGTCTTCGTCGGCGAGGCCCTCCGGGATCTTGGCGAGGTTCGCCTGCGCGTCGGGAACGAGGACGTACTCCGCCTGGCAGCCGTCGATGGTGTTGCCGAAGCGCCAACCTCCGAGCGCCTCGAAGCCGTCACCGCCGTGGCTGCACTGCGCTCCCCGCCCCGAAAGACAGGCGCGACACTGACCGCACGGCGTGATGGCGCCGACGATCACGCGGTCGCCAATCTCGAATCCGGTCAAACCCGGACCGAGCGCTTCGATGCGTCCGACAGGCTCGTGACCGACGATGAGCCCTGACTTCACGGGATATTCCCCCTTCAGAATGTGCACGTCGGTCCCGCAGATGGTCGTGAGCGTGACCTTCATCAGCGCCTGACCGGGCCCAGGTACGGGCTTCGGCACCTCGCGCAATTGGATCTTCCCCTTCTCCAGGAATACGGCAGCTTGCATCGTCGACATGGAGCACCTCGTTTCGCCGAACTGAAGAGCAAGCGGCGTGCCTCGCGCCTCGGCGCAGGTCGTTCGCGGAATCCCGCGCTTCGCCGACCCGAGCCGGCGCGGCGCCGGCACATCCTGCACCTGGCGCGGCGTTCGTCGCAGGGCTTGCGCGGGAAGCGGGCACGACGCGCTCCGTTCGAGCCGGGCGCGGACGAGCGCCCCTCAGCGTCGCTCGGCGAGCAGCGTCTCGACCGCTCCGAGCAGCACGTCTGCGCTCACGGGCTTCTCGAGCAGCCTCACGCCCGGGGGGATGCGCGTCGCGGCGCGGCTGTCGTCGGCGTAGCCGCTGATGAAGAGGGCCGGCAGGTCCGGCCGCAGTAGAACGAGACGCTCGTACGCTTCCGGGCCGCTCAGCTCGGGCATCACGACGTCGAGCAGCGCAAAGCGCACCTCGTCGCGATGCTGCTCGAGTAGCGTCACGGCCTCACGTCCGTTCGTCGCCGCCAGTACGCGGTAACCGGCGCGCTCGAACATGCGCACCAGCACGTTCCGGACGAGCTCCTCGTCCTCGGCGATCAGCACGGTGGCACCACCGCGTCCCCCGCTCGGGCGCTGGGGCTCGCTCGAGCCCACTGCCGAGCTCGCACCGAGCCGGGCGGCCGGCAAGAATACTTTGCAGACGGTTCCCCCGTCGACCTCGCTCGTCACGTCGATGCGTCCGCCGTGTCGTTTCACGATCGCGTACACGGTCGCGAGGCCGAGACCCGTGCCCTTGCTGGGCCCTTTCGTCGAGAAAAATGGCTCGAAGATCCGCTCCTTGACTGCCGGATCCATCCCGCAGCCCGTGTCAGCCACCACGAGCACCACCTCCCCTTCCGGCGGCAGCTGCTCGCCGGGGGTTGCCACGCGTTCCCCGGGCGCCGCGACGCGTGTCTCGATGGTGAGCTCCCCCCCACCCGGCATCGCGTCGCGCGCGTTGACGCACAGATTCATCAGTACCTGCTCGAGCTGACCGGAATCGGCGGCGACCGGAGGGACCCCCTCGCCCGGCCGCCACACGAGCCGGATATCCTCGGGGATCAGCCGGCGCAGCATCTTCAGGAGGTTCTCGATCAGGGCGTTCGGATCGAGGCCCTGAACGCTGAGCGGAGTCCGGCGACTGAACGCGAGGAGCTGGCGAGTGAGCGCTGCCGCGCGCTGCCCGGCGCGCTCGATCTCTTCGAGATGGGTTCGGATGTCGTCCTGATCCGAGCGCAAGCCGCGCAGGGCGAACTCGGCGTTGCCGAGCACTGCCAGCACGAGATTGTTGAAATCGTGGGCAATGCCGCCCGCGAGCTGCCCCACGGCGTCCATCTTCTGGGACTGCCGGAGCTGCATCTCGAGGGCGCGCTGCTCCGTGATGTCGCGCGCGACGCCGATGCTGCGATTGCGCTCTCGATCGGCAATCGCCTGCCAGGCCAGCAGCCGATACTCGCCGGCTTTGGTCCGGTAGCGGTTCTCGAAGCCGACGACGCTCTTACCCTCCGCGAGGCGCTCCCGTCCCTGAACCAAGGCTTCGACGTCGTCCGGATGGACGAAGTCGTTGATGGGCGAGCTCATGAGCTCTTCGTTCGTGTAGCCGAGAGCGCGCGCGAACGCGGGATTGACGCGCTTGAAGTAGCCGTTACTGGCGATGCAGATGAAGTCGACCGAGAGCTCGAAGAAGCGATCGAGCTCCGCGGCGCGCTCGTTGCGCTCCGTCACGTCACGCGAGAACACCGTGAAACCCACGACGGCCGCGTCGACGACGATGGGAGCCACGCGCGACTCCCATTCGAGCTTCGAGCCGCCGGGCACCTCGTAGACGTTCCGGTACGTTCCCGGGCGCCCGGTCGTCTTCACCTGCTCGAAGCAGGCGCGCATTTCGGCGTGCTGATCGGGCGCAACGTAGGCGTACACGGGGGTGCCGACCACCTGGTCGGCGCTCAGCCCGGGCGCGGTCCAGTTGATGAACTGGATCTCGCCGTGCGTGTCGAGCACCATGATGACATCGGGCGAGTGCTCGGTGAGCGCCCGAAAGGCCTCGAGCTCGAGGCCAACGCCCCGCGCTGGCTGGTTGCCGGTGACCATGGTCGGCTCCGAACCAGCGACAGCAGCACCGCCGCGGCCCGAGTTTGCACGCTAGCTCAATCTGCGCCGCGCGTCGTGGCGAACCGTCCGGTCGCGCAACCGAAGTCAGCCGGTGGCCAACGCGCGGAGCACCTCCGGCAGCGCACGTTCAGGTAGCTTTCCTGCTGACCGGTAAGGCATGGACTAGTGCTCCTCGGTCGCGGACCATCTCGAGCGGGACCAAGTAAGCGC
>DATMCL010000369.1:0-5245 GCA_035558375.1 Polyangiaceae bacterium | reverse complement strand
GCACCGGGGAGCCGCCGTCCCCTTGCTCACGGCGCTTCTCTTCACCGCGTGCGGAGCTCCATCGGCGCCACCGCCGGCTTCCCTCCCCGCATCCGCTCCCCCCGCCTCCAGCCCTAGCCCTAGCCCTAGCCCTGGCCCTGGCCCTGGCCCTAGCGCTAGCTCTAGCTCTAGCCCTGCCCCTCCCCCCGTTGCAGCCCCCACCGGCCTAGCCCGCGGCACCAAAACCCTCGCCGATCTCGCCCTCGCCGAGGGCGACGCCGCCTTCGAGCGTGACGACCTCGCCAAGGCCAAGGACGCCTACGCTCGCGCGCTGCGGCTCGCCCCCGGTGACCCTGCGCCCCACGCCGGCCTCGCCCGCGTAGAGCTCGCCGCGCCGAGCGTCGTGCTCGCCTTCGGCTCGGCTCCGAAGAACCAGCGCCTGGTCGCGCTCGCCTCCGACCTCGCGACGGCGCGCGCGCGGTCGAGCGACTTCGCTCCGCTCTATCGCGAGGAGGGCAAGGCGCTGCTCGTGCTCGGTCGCGGCGACGAGGCGATCGAGCGCCTCACCCGCGGCGTCGAGCTCGCCCCCAACGACCTCGAAGCCGTTTCGACCCTCGCGGTCACGCTCATGTCCACCGGCAAGAGCGCACTCGCGTTGCCCCATCTGCGCCACGCCGTCGCGCTCGCGCCGAACGAGGCCGGCCCGCTCACGAACCTCGGCACGGCGCTGCTCCTCACGGGGGACGTCGGTGCCGCGGCCGACGCGTTCGAGAAGGTCGTCGCGCTCGAGCCGAACGACGCGCGCGCCCATTCCGATTTCGGAACCGCGTGCCTGACGCAAGGGCGCATCGAGCGCGCCGTGACCGAGCTCACGCGCGCGACGGAGCTCGACTCCGCCCGCGCCACGTACCGCTCGAATCTCGCCCATGCGCTCGAGCTCGCGGGCAAGCTCGAGGAGGCGCGCGCGAGCGCCAAGCGCGCGACCGAGCTCGATCCGAAGCTCGGCGCGGCCTGGATCAACGCCGGCACGATCGCGGCGAAGCAGAAGCGCTACGCCGACGCCCGGGCCGCGTTCCAGCGCGCGTCGGCGCTCGACCCGACCGATCCGCGCCCGAAAGCGAACCTCGAGGAGCTCGAAGCGCTCGAAGCGAAGCCCGCGGCGGCGCCTGATCCCAGGCAATACTGGGACATGCGCCGAAATCCGGCGCACTGACTAGACGTAATCTTCCGAACGCGGCGGGGTCCTTGCGCTGTCGAAGCGCACGTGACGCTCGACGCGTGCCACGCGTAGATCGTACGTGGCGTAGAACCGATCACGGCCGGCCGCTTGGGCGAGGGCGTGCTCGGCGTGCGCTCGCCAGCCGGCGATAGCGTCGAGCGAAGACCAGTAGCTCACGGTGATGCCGAAGCCGTCCGCGCCGCGCGTGCTCTCGTAGCCCAGGAAGCCGGGCATCGTGGGAGCGAGCTCCGACATGCGCTTCGCCGTGGCCTCGTATTCCGGCGGCGCACCGCGCTGTTGGTTCGAGAAGATGACCGCGTAGCAGGGACCGGCAACGACGCGCTCCTGCACGGTGCCCGCGAACGGCGCACCGACACGAGCGGCGAGCGGGCGCCCCCGGAGCTCCTCCGCCGCTTCCCGCTCCCAGCGCTGAAACGCGGGAAGCGCGTAGATGGCGTCGATCCAAGCGCGCGTGGTCGCCCCCACGTCGAGCCCGTAGGAGACGATGCGCGTCGCGAGCGGCGCGAGCATGGCGTCCGCGGCAGAAAAGTCGCCGAACAGATACGGGCCGCCGGCGGTCCTGCCGCTGCGCGCGCCCTCGACGAGACGCTCGAACCGGTCGAGCTCGCGCCGGCGAGCCGGATCGAGCTCCACGCGCGTGCGGAGTGCGAGGTTCATGGTGCAATGGCGCCTGAGCTCGAAGAAACCCGCGTGCATCTCGGACGCGAGCGAGCGCGCGTGCGCGCGCTCTTCGGGGTCCCGGGGCCAGATCGGCCGCTCCGGATGGAGCTCGGCGAGCGTCTCGACGATGGCGAGCGACTCCCACACGAACCGCTTTCCCACGCGCAGCACGGGCACGCGCCCGGTCGGGGACACGGCACGGATCTTCGCGGGCGTTGCGGGATCGGCGGCGACGAACGACGTCTCGGCGAAGGCGATGCCGTGGTGCACGAGGAGCAGCCACGGCCGCATGGACCAAGACGTATCGTTCTTGTCCACGATGAAGAGCTCGAGATCGGTCATGACCCGAGCATAGGGCCCGCTCTCTCTACCGCCAGCGGGCGTCTTCGAGCGCAGAGCTACGGCCCGCCGCTCCGATCGGCGGCGGGCGAAGCTCCGTTCGGGCTTAGGGCGCGACGACGGCCGTGAACTCCTGGACCGACTTGCCGTTGCTGTCGCTGCCCGTCCAGATCTCGAAGCCGGCGAACACGTCCGTCAGGTACATGCCCGAGATGCCGTTGCCGGCGTCGGTGATGAAGTCCTTCAGGTTGAAGTTCGTCATGCTCGTGGTCGCCGCCTGGGCCACGTACGAAACGACCGGCGCGTTCGAGTTCGAGCCGCCGCCGCCGCGGGTGCCCGACCATACGTTGAACGCCTTGCCGGCGATGGTCGCCGTGCGGCTCGAGCTACCGATCGGCTGGGCGTTCGGCGGATCGTAGAGCCAGATCATCACGAAGCCGTTGATGCCGTCGTCGTACCGCGCCGAGGGCGGGGAGTTCGCGAACCACACGTCGTAGGTGGCGTTCATGCCGCCGCCCGAGACGTTGTGGCGGAACGAGGTCGTCACGCTCGTGATGTCGCTCACCTTCTTCGGGAGGTGATCGTCCGAGGTCGTCGAAAAGGTGCCATTTTGCGTGTCACCGTTCGCGCCGATGAAGATCGACGGGAAGGAGGCCGGGGCGCCGGACGAGTTACCGCTGCCGGTCGGCGACGTGATCGTGAAGCTGTTGTCCACGTACGAGATCTTCTGATCCGTACCGCTCGGATTGCCCCAGTTGTTGTTCTGGATGATGTAGCTGTGGCCGTCCTTCTTGACCTTCACGCGCTGGAAGTCGAGATCGGTCGAGCCTGGGCCGCCGATGGTGCCCATGAGCGGACCACTCGAGCCACCCGCCGGTGCGTCGGCCACGCTCGTGCCCATCGCGAACCCGTTGATGCAGAAGTCGTACGGCGACGCCGCCGTGTTGCCGGGCACCAGGAAGACGACGGCCGAGATCTTCTCGTTGTTGTACTTCACGGGCGTGCCGCCCTCCCAGCACTCGGTCGTGAAGGCCGAGTACGGGATGAAGACGGGACCCGCCGCATCGGTGATGGTCGTGCACCAGCGGTGCGCGCCGTTGGTCGCGCCGTCCTGGCCCTGCATCTGCACGCGCAGCGTCGAGGCCGTCGTCTTCGAGAAGCTGATCGCGAGACCCATACCGGTCATCGCGAGCTCGGGCGGACCCGCCGCCGTCGCCGCGGCCGGATCGTAGGTGCAATTCGCACCCTCGGCCGGCTGAGCGAGATTGAAGCCCAAAAGCGCGACGGATTCGTAGTCGGCGTTGACGGTGCCCTTCACGCAGTAGGGGGCGTCTGCCGCGTGGTTCATCGTGAAGTCCTTGGGCGTCACCGTGGTCGTGGTGCCCGAGACCGTGTCGATGCCGGTCCACGCGCAGCCGTGCATGGTCTGGTAGGTCCAGTAGCCCGGCGGATTCGCCCCGGTGCTGCCGCCCGCCGCGCCACCCGCGCCCGAGCCCGCCGTTGCGCCGACGCCGCCCGCCGCGATCGTGCCGCCCTGACCCTGACCGGCCATGCCGCCGACCGGAGGCTGTCCGCCGCTTGCTCCGCCCGACGAGCCACCGGCGCCGCTCGCGCCGCCCGCACTGGGCGTCGTGCAGATGCCCGCGTTGCACGCCTGCGTCGCGGCACAGCGCATGCCGCACGCGCCGCAATTGTTGACGTCGGAGCCGTGCGTGTTGACACAGGCGTTACCGCACGTATCGAGGCCGGCGTCGCACGCCGTCTTGCACGTGCCGTTCGAGCAGAATGCAGCGCCGCAGGACGTCGCGCAGTTGCCGCAATGCATCGGATCGGACAGCACGTTGGTGCAGACGCCGTTGCAGGTCTGCTGGGGCGCCGTGCACGTTCCCGCGCCCGTTCCGCCTAGGGAACCGTTTCCAGACGAGCCCGCAAAGGAGCTCGCGCCGCCTTGGCCCTTGTTGCCGGAGCCCGAGGTGCTGTCGTCGTCGTCTCCTTCACTTGGCGGAGGCAGGCTCGAGCACCCCCACACCGTCATGAGCCCGACCAGACCACCGCCTAAGAGAGAGAGGAATCGCGTCATCGGATTCCAAGAATTGCATCACGAGGGGACACACACAAGGCGCCGCGGGCGCTCTGACTTTCCGCAGTCAGAGAAAAAATCCAAGGATAATGCCGCGCCGCGCAAGGCTCGCGGTCCGATCGTCTGAGAAACCTCAGTGCGTCGGCGCGACGCCGACTTGCACCTCTTCGAGCGCGCGCTCGCCCGGGAAGGGCAGCGTGCCCGTCCGCACGCGCACCGTGACGGTCCGCGCGGCGTCGAGGTGTCCGACAAACGCGTCGAACCCGAACTCCGCGCCCGAAACGACGCCGTCGAACGAGCCGCCTACGAGGTAGAGGCCCGGGCGAGCGAAGGTCTCCTGCGCGCACATTTCCGCGAGCCGGCTCGTCACGGAGACGGAGCCGCCTGGAGCAAGGTGCGTGAACGCTTGACGATCCGGGGAACGATCGTCCGGCCCGGGATCGCACGTCTCGACGCCATCGACGCTGCTCACCTGGAGCGTCACGAGCTCGCGCCGGAAGTACACGTCGGCCGCGGTCGAGCCGTGGTTAACCAGCCGCACGGTGACGGTGGCCGTGGACTCGCTCTGCGCATCCGAGCCCTGGGTCACCTCGAACGCGAGGCCGGCGGCCGCGGGGGGCGGGGGCGGGGCGTAGTCGTTGCCGAGCGTGAACGGCGTGGAATGAAGCTGCTTGATGCCTTCGTCGCGCGGCCGGCTCGCGCCCGCATCGGTCGTGTCGGTCATCACGATCTCGCCGCCGGCGTCCGCGCTGCCCGGCGTGACCGCATCGGCCACGCCACCCGCATCGGCACCGGCATCGCTCGCGGCCGCGGGCGGCTCGACACGCGCGACGAACGGCGGCGTTTGGGGCAACACCTCCTCCACGCGCTTCCCGCGCTGCCACACCGTCTTCGTCTTCACGGGCCAGCCGAGCTCGGCGGAGATTTGGGCGCCGGCAACGAAGGGC
>DATMCL010000368.1:0-9054 GCA_035558375.1 Polyangiaceae bacterium | reverse complement strand
TGCCGTTGCCGTTGCCGTTGCCGTTGTCGCTCGAGCCGCCGTCGGTGCGCTCTGACTTGCCACCTTCGATCACGTCGAACCCGGAGCGGTTGACGCGACGCTTGCGCGCACCGGCCTCGCGACGCGCCTCGGCGTCGAGCTGCGCGAGCCTGAGCTTGAGCCACAGCCGGCGCATGGGTGACGGCGTGCCGCCGCCGAACAAGTAGCCTGCGAGCATGCCTCCGAACGGAGCGAGCTGACCCTCGGGGCCGCCGGCTTGAGCGATCAGGTACATCACGTTCAGCGCCACCACGAAGATGATGAGCCCGGTCGACGTGACCGGAATCACGAACATCACGTTGATGGTGCGCCCGCGAAAGCTGAGGGCCCACGCGATCGACACGGCGGAAACCACCGCCATCGAGCCGAACCAGTAATCGGGCACGAGGCGCGCCGCGAGCGTCGCCGGCAGCGCGAGCTCGACGAGCATCTGCGTGACGTTGGCGAACAGGGCGGAAAGGCCCAAAAAACGCAGAAAGCGTCCGCTCCCCCAGTGGCTCTCGAGCGATGGCCCCAAAAAGTAGAGGCCGAGGAGCGCCCACAGCACGTGCCCGATGTTGTGGCTGATCTCGTGCATGAATGGCGCCGTGAACAGGCGCCAGACCTGGCCGTGGAGGATCGCCGCCGTGTTGCCGCACAGCGCGTCGAACAAAAGCGGGGGAGCGCCGGCCCAGTTCACGCCGAGCGCGAAGGCGAGCCACACGGCGAAGACGGCGATCAGCACGCCGCGCAGACCCGGTCCAGGGCGGGGGAGCCCCATCGCTTGCAGGTCGCCGCGTCCGCGCGCCATCAGGGCTCCGCAGTGCAGGTGCTCGTGACGGCGTTACCCGGAATGACGGTTCCGGTGCAGAGCGCGCTTTCGGCCGGTTCTCCGAATGACGGCAGCGTGACGCGCGCCTCGGCGGCGCCGCTCGTCACGCGAGTGAAGCGCACGGGCAGGTCGCAGCCGTTCGCATCGACGTACGCGGGCGCCGCGACTGGCTCGCCGGCTTCGAGTAGCTCG
Source organism: Polyangiaceae bacterium (assembly GCA_035558375.1). Classification (GTDB taxonomy): domain Bacteria; phylum Myxococcota_A; class Polyangia; order Polyangiales; family Polyangiaceae; genus PMG-095. The sequence continues at coordinate 8,012 of DATMCL010000368.1, read as the reverse complement.
ACGCGAAGCTCCCCGAGCGCACTGCAGTCGAGCCCGAGCGCGGCGAGAGCGGCTGACGGCAGCACATCGAGCGCTCCCTGATCGCTGAGTGTCGAGCACCCCGCTTGAACCGTGATGCCGGCATCGGGGCGTGCCTCGCAGGTCGAGCCCCAGCGCGCATGGTCGGTCCCGGATTCGTAGGCGAGCAGCGTGAACGGGATCGTCCCGACGGCCGGAACATCCGTAAACGTGATGGTCTCGCCGCAGGCTGCGCTTCGCATTGGGCCGCCCACGATGCCGACCTCGAAGCGCTCGACCTCACCCGGCTCGCTCCCGCAGCTGAGCTTGCCGAGGGCGCTCGTGATGCTCACCTCGACGGCGGTGGGTCCCGGCATTCCGTTGTCGACCAGCGGCTGGCAATCGCGAATGGTGCGGGCGAGCGCCGTGCGCGCCTTGGTCGGCGTCGTGTCGCCACAGGTCGTCGTCCAGCGCGGCGACACGCGCTCGCCGGTCACGGGGTCGACCAGGATTGGCACGCCCAACGTGACGTTCGGATCGCTCGAGCCGAACGGGACGAGATCGCCGCGGTCGTAAGCGTCGATCCGGGCGCTGTAGCGGTGGGGGTCGAGCACGCGCGCGAAAGCCACCGGGTTCTTGCACGAAACGGGACCGGAGCTCGGGAGGGCAAACGGGGGCATCGGGGCGGCCGCCTCCCCGACGTCGAAGATGGTCGCCACATACGTCTGCATGGCGCCGCTCGCGCCCGGCCGACAGGGGACGTTGCCCAAAAACTCGTCCGGCGACACCTGAATCAGCGTCGGGTGGTAGACGCCCTCGACGGGAACGACCGTCTCTTCGCAGCCGGCGAGCACCCCCGCGAGGAGCAGGGCAAGGACGGGCGTCGTGACGGACCGTGTCGGCATGGACTCGGCGCCCATAGCACGAGGCGCCCGGCGGGAGCGAAATGTGCCGTCCGGGAGCGGCCTTAGAGCGCGCCCGACATGCTCTAGCCGCCGTCGCCGCCCACGCCGGCCTGTCCTCCGGCGCTCTCGATGGGGGGCGGCGGCGTGGCGCTCAGGAAGCTGCAGGCGTAGGCCTTCTCGGGGAACTGAATCACCTCGCACGCCGTGGTGGCGTCGTGGGTCTCGATGCCGCTCTCGCAATCCTTGAGCTCGGTCGCGGCCCCAGTCCGCTTGGCGCACGCGCCGAGCAGATTGATGGCGTTCACACAGAGGTCGACGGTGGCCTGCTGCGGCTGGTTGCCCGGGAGGCCGTGCAAGCAGTGGTCGCGATAATAGTTTTCGCAGCGCGGCTGATCGGTGACGATCCCGCAGGGCACCGCGGCCGCGCAGCGTGCCGTCTCGATCTCGCGGCAGTCTTCGACGCCGTGCGCATCGGTCCCACACCCCGGGCTGCTCGCGAGCGCGAACGACCCGAGCGCGGAGAGCGCTGCGACGAAAACGCCGCGCGTCCGGCGAAAGACCTGAAGGGAGGGAGACCGGCGGGCCACGTTATCGAAGCCGTTATCACGGTCGTGCCGGCCTCGCGAGTTTTCGCCGTTTGCCGGCTCCGCGGCCCGAGCGGGGGTATACCCGTCGAGCCATGCCTCGGACGATGGTCCTCTGCGCGGGCTATGGGACGCGCCTCCGGCCGCTCAGCGACGAGCTGCCGAAGCCCCTCGTCCCCTTCGGCGATCGCAGCCTCCTCGAGCACGTCCTCGACGGGCTGACTCCGGCGTTCTTGCCCGCGCTCGTGAACGCGCACCACCTCGCAGAGGTTTTCGCTGAGCTCGTCCGGAGTTACGAGCGAATTGCCGACGTGGTGGTCGAGCCCGAGATCCGCGGCACGGCCGGCGGCGTCGCAGGAGCCCGCGCGCTGCTCGGCCCGGCGCCCGTGATCGTCACCAACGGCGACGTGCTCGCGAGGGTCGACTGCGCGGCGCTCGTCGCACGCACGGCGCCCGCCGGGGTTTGCCTCGCCGTGGCCCCGCGTGCGGTCGGGGAGGGAACGGTCGGGCTCGGCACCGAGGGCCAGGTCGTGCGCCTCCGCGGCGAGCGTTTCGGTGCCGAGGTCGCGAGCGGCGACTACGTCGGCACGCTGGCGCTCGGCGCGGAGCCGCTCGCGGGGCTCCCCGCCCAAGGCTGCCTGATCGGCGACGTCACCCTGCCGCTCCTGCGGCGTGGCGCGCCGGTCTCGACGCTGCTCGTGGCCGGCCGGTGGTTCGCGCCGGGCGACGGCATTGCCGAGTACCTCGACGAGCATCGCGCGTGGCTGCAGGAACGCGCGGCGGCGAGCCCCGCATCGACGCGCGGCGGTCGCGTGCCCGAGCTGGCGTCGTATCGCGGCCCGGGGGTCACGGTTGCACCCGGTGTCGACCTCGACGCGTCGGTGCTCGGTGCCGGCGTGACGGTGTCCGGCTCCGGCCTGCTGCGCGGCGTCGTGGCCTGGCCGGGGGCCCACGTTTCAGCTCCGCTCGAGGACGCGGTCGTCACGACTCGCGGCACCGTCGTCCGGCGCGCGAACGCCTGACCCGGTGCGTGGTACACGGCGAGCACGATGCTCGCGTCGCTGCTCGTGGACGCACCCGCCGACCCGTTCGCGCTCGCGCGCGCGCTCGGCGAGCGACCGGGCCTCGCGCTCCTCTGGGCCGACGGTGGCCGCGTCACCTACCTCGCGTGCGACCCCACCGACACGCGCGCCTCGCTCGACCCCGAGCCATCGCGCGAGCTCGCTGCCCGACCCTTCGGCGAAATCCCCCGCTGGATCGGGCTCTTGCCTTACGAAGCTCGCCGCTCCCTCGAGCGCACGCCCGCCGACGACGCGCGATCTGCGCCGGATCTCACGCAGCCGCTCTGGCGACGCTATTCGACTATTGTAAAAATCACCAATCAAGTCGAGATAATAGGAGACAAACCTCATGCTCGAGAAGAGCTCCGGGAACGGCTCCTGCGCGGCCTCCAATCTGCCCCTCGCGGTCCCGCCGCGCTCACGCTCCGGCTCGCTGCACCCCCCGAGCCGGGTGCCGCTCATCGCGCGCGCATCGAGCGGGCACTCGAGCTGATCCGGGCGGGGGAGATCTACCAAGTGAACCTCGCGCGGCGGTTCGAGCTCGAGGTCACGGGCGCACCCCACGACGTCCTCGCGGCCCTCGTGCGCCGCGAGCCGCCGCCCCACGCGCTCTCCGTCGACTGGCCCGAGCTCGGCGTCGCGATGGCGTCCCCCGAGCTCTTCCTCCGTCTCGAGCCGGGCGGTCGCGCATTCACTCGCCCCATCAAGGGCACCCGCCCGCGCGTCAGCGATCCGGAGCGAGACCGAGAGCTCGCTCGGGGTCTCGACGCCGACCCCAAGGAGCGCGCCGAGCTCGCGATGGTCATCGACGTCGAGCGCAACGACCTCGGACGGCTCGCCGTGCCGGGGAGCGTCCGCCTGTCGGCGCCGCCGGCCGTCGAATCGTACGCGAGCGTCCACCACCGCGCGGCGACGGTGGAGGCCGAGCTCCGGCCCGACGTCACCCGCGAGTCGCTCCTCCTGTCCCTCCTCCCGAGCGGAAGCGTCACCGGCGCCCCGAAAATCCGCGCCATGGAGGTGATCCGCGACCTCGAGCCCGCCCGCCGCGGCCTCTACACGGGGGCGGCCGGCTTCCTGCGCGAGGACGGCGGCCTCGAGCTCGGCATGGCCATTCGCACGGTCACCCTGCGCGCCGGCCGGGGCGCCTACTACGCGGGAGGCGGCATCGTGGCCGACAGCGACCCCGAGCGCGAGGTCGAGGAGACCCTCTGGAAGGCCCGGGCGCTCATCGACCTCGTGGGCAACGGCGAAAATTGGGCCTGAGGCTCGCCTCCGGCGTACGCGTGGGGGAGCATGCAGCCGGTCAACGTCCGCAATCTCGACGACATCCAGGAGGAGGATCGCTCGGGGCGCACGTCGCGCTTCGCGGCCCTCTTGCTCGCGTCGCTCGCGGGCGCGTCGATCGTCACGGCCGCGGTCGTCATGTCCCGCAAGGGCGGCGCCGTCCAGCAATCCACGCAGGACCCGCTGGCCGCGCTCGTCCAGTCGCAAAAGAACGCGACCCCATCGGCCGACAAGCTCGAGACGCGCGAGGTCTCCTTCCCCGGCATTCTCAGCGACGGTGACAAGCCGACCACGGCGCTCGCCGCCGTCCGCGACGAGCACGGCCGCCTGATCGCGCCCCCCGCCGACGCCTCAGCCGCCGCTGCCCTCCCGCCTCCCGCTGCCGATCGCCTCCCGGTCGTGCCGCTCCCGGTCGGCGACATGCTCGGCGCCACCCCTGTCACGACCGAGCCCAAGGACGGCCTCACCGCCCTCGCCGCCGACAAGGCCAAGCTGCCCGACGGCGGCGAGGTCGCGCAGCCCGGTATGGACGGCGGCTTCCAGCTCCAGGTCGCGAGCTTCAAAGAGCAAGCCGAAGCCGACCGCCTCGTCGAGGATCTCCGCCGCCGCGGCCACCGCGCCTACCGCATCGCCGCCAACGTCCCCGAGCGCGGCATCTGGCACCGCGTCCGCATCGGCCCCTTCAAAACCAAATTCGAAGCCGCCAAATACAAGGCCGAGCTCGAGCGCACCGAGCGCATCTCCCCCTTCGTCGTCGACCCCGACAAGGTCAAGCAAGCCGCCGAAGTCCGCGCCGCCCGCCTCGCCGCCCGCGAAAAGAAAGACCGCCCCCGCGGAACGGGGATCGTCGTCCACGACGAGTAGCGCGACTCGCGGCATACAAACATTCAGAGATGGGGGAGGTGCGAGCCGGCGAAAGCCGCCGCTCGACGTGGGAACGGTGACGACGCGAGCGGTGACGACGCGAGCCGTCGCGGTGCTCGCGCCTCAGCTGACGCATGCACCGCATCCGTCCACACAATGCTTTTCAGCCTTCGACGCTCGTCGTGAGCAGTTTGCCCCAACCAGCTTCGCGAGCGTCGGTGCCCGCGCGCGGGCTTAGCCGGCCTTCTGTTTCCGCGAGAGCTGCTGCTGGACCATCTGCTGGACTGCGGCGCTGATGTTCTTGCTGCGGCTCAGGCTTCGCAAGTCGGAGTCACGGAGGTATTGGACGAGGCGGCTCGCGAAGGTGAGGGGAGTGCGCGGGTTCGTGACGAGGTTGATTTTGACTTGATAGCTTCGGACGAGGTCGCGATTCGTCGCGATGATGCGCAGGACCTCGTCGGAGACGGCGCGGCTCGCGCTGATTTGGCAGGCCTCGTTCTCTTTGAGGGCGGGGCTCTTGGCGGCGGCGGCGCTGACGAGGCGGTTCGGGTCGCGCACGAGGATGAGGCGCTCCGCCGCGGTGCCGAGCGTCGCGCGGCGGATCTTTTGGCTGACGGTCGAGTTGGCGAGCTCGGCGTGGAGGGGGAGCACGGCTTGCTTCACCTTTTCCTCGCCCTCGTCGTCGATCTCATGGGTGTCCTCGTTTTCGGCGAGTTTCACCTGCTGGGCGAGCGCTTCGACCTGCTGGAACTGGACGTCGTCGAAGGTGGGCTCTTCCGAGGGCTCGGGGATGAGCTCGTTCATGATCGCCTGCGCCGCTTCTTTGAACGCGGGGATCGAGAGCTCGATGTTGTTGCGGACCGCGAGCTCGATGAGGCGATCGGCCGTGGACATGCGCACGGCTTTGTTGAGGTAGAGCTTCTCGATCACCGTCGGGTGTCGAAGCATCAGCTCTTCGTTCGTCGCGATCATCTCGCCCGCGTGCTCGTCGGCGCCTTGCGCCAAGGCTTCGAGCGCAGCGGTCGTGACGCGCGGCATCTTGAGGACGGCGAGCACGACCGAGGGCTCGCGCGGCCGCGCTTCTACAAGACGTTCGATGACGGAGCCGGGAAGATCCGCGGCGAGCGCGCCCGCGAGCATGGGCGGCGGCAGCTTCTCGAGCGTGGTGCGCGCCGTGGTCGCGATGGCCGCGTCGCTGCTCCCTGCGAGCACGGCGACGACGGTGACGATGTCGCCCGGCTTGAGCCCGGGGAGCACGCCACGCGCCGCCATTGTTCGGAGCGGTACGGGTGCCTCCGCTGCGAGCGCCTTCTGTGCGGGCACCGGCAAGAGGGCGAGGTCGATGTCCGGAGCAGCCACCGTTCTTCAGTATAAGAAGCGGAACGGCGGGCGTCGACTCGCCCTTGCCGGAAGCGCCGTTACGGCCTACTTCTGAGGGACCATGGGCATCGTCGATTTCGTCAAGGGCGGCGTGCAGCGCATGATGATTGCGCGGCCGGACGCGCAGAAGGACAAGGTCGTCTACAAGCACCCGGACCAGACGTTCCCGTTCTGGAGCCAGCTCACGATCGACGCCGACGAGTGCGCCGTGTTCTTCCGCGACGGCAACCCCGTGGCGACCTTGCCGCCGGGGCGGCACACGCTGCAGACGCAGAACTACCCGTTCCTGAACACGCTGGTCGACAAGTTCACGGGCGGCAACGTCTTCATCAGCGAGATCTTCTTCGTCCTCACGCGGCCCCTCTACAATCAGGGCTTCGGCGACACGATCGGCTCGATGCGCGATCCGGACCTCGAGATCCGCGTCACGCCGCGCGCGTTCGGCACCTTCTCGTACCGCGTGGTCGATCCGCTGCGGTTCATCGTCTGGTTCCGCGGGCAATCGAGCGGCGATCCGCACGACTCGCCGCGCTGGATTCAAGACATGCTGTTCATGGGCCTGCGCTCGACGCTCACGCGCATGCTCAAGGCGGGAGAGCTCAGCCTGCTCGATCTCGGACAATGCGGGCCCGAAGTGGCACGCGCCATGGTGCAGAGCTGTCCCGACCTCGCGAACATCGGCGTGCAGGTGCTCGAGGTCGCCAAGCTCAACATCAACCTGTCGGAGGAGGATCAGAACCGCATCGACGGCATGCAGGACCAGATCGTCCAGGCGAACGTCGACGCGAAGGCCGCCCAGCGCCGCATCAAGCAGGCGGAGGCGGAGGCCGCGCAGCGCCAGTACCAACTCGACCAGGACTTCGCGAACCGCGCCCGCTACATGAACCAGCTCGACATGGGTCGCTACCAGCAATACGCGGCGGCCGAGGCGACGATGGGGCTCGGCCAGGGCATGGCCCAAGGCGGCGACGCGGCTGCGGCCGGCGCCGCGGGCGCCGCCGTGGCCGGTGGTTTGGGACTCGGCGCCGGCATGGCAGCGGGGGCGCGCATGCCCATGCCGTACGGTTACCCGCCGCCGGGCTACCCGCCGCCCGGTTATGGACCTCCTCCCGGCTACGGACCTCCCCCCGGGTACGGTCCTCCCCCCGGCTACCCACCCGCCGGCTATCCGCCGCCCGGTTACGGGCCGCCGCAGGGAGCGTATCCACAGGGCTATCCTGCCCCGCCGGCGCCCGGCGCGGGAGGAGCTCCGGCCGGCGCCGCCGGCGCGAGTCCAGCTGCCGCGCGCTGTGGCGCCTGCGGCGCCTCGAACCCCACTACCGCGCGTTTCTGTGCGGAGTGCGGTCGCCCGTTGAGCCAATCCTAGTCCTTTCGACACCTTGTGGTAGCAATAGGGTCATTGGTTAGGGCGCGAGCGGGCAGTATCCGTGGCCAAGAAACAGCTTCTTCTGGTGGAACCCGACCCGCAGAGCCTGCGGGTGCTCGAAGTCAGCCTGAAAAAGGCTGGCTTCAGCGTCACCACCGCCGGTGACGGCGCCGACGCGCTGACGAAGGTCGAGCTCTCGACGCCCGACCTCATCCTCAGCGACACGCGCTTGCCGCGGCTCGACGGCTACGAGCTCGTGCGCCGCCTGAAGGAGCGCCCGGAGCTCGCCACCATCCCCGTCGTCTTCCTCACGGGGCAGCGCTCGATCGAGGACAAGATCCGCGGCCTCGAGCTCGGCGTCGAGGACTACCTCACGAAGCCCATCTTCGTGCGCGAGCTCATCGCGCGCGTGAACCTCCTGCTCGCGCGCCGCACGCACGACTCGATGGCGACGAGCATCCCCGTGAGCCGGCGCACCCGCTTCTCCGGCTCGCTCGAGGACATGGGCGTCGTCGATCTCTTGCAGACGTTCGAGGTGAGCCGGAAGAGCGGCGTCGCACGCGTGTCCGAC
>DATMCL010000367.1:0-11335 GCA_035558375.1 Polyangiaceae bacterium | reverse complement strand
ATGGCATTCGGCGGGCGTGCCGGCGCTTCAGGTGGTGGGGCCGGCGCGGCGTCTGGAAGTGGCGGGGCCCTAGGGCCCCGCCACTTCCAGACGCCGCGCCGGCCCCACCACCTGAAGCGCCGGCACGCCCGCCGAATGCCATGCCTGCGCCACCTGGACCCGACGTGTCGCCGGCGTTCGAGTGGACCAATCCGGCTGCTCCAGCCGCAGGTGCTCCGGCCGTGTCCATGGCACCCCCGGAACCCAGCCCCGTGCCGCCGTCGCCCGCATTGTTACAAGCGAGCGCGAATACCGCGGCACCGAGCCAGCTCACGGGGTCGTGCATCGTGCCCATAACGATTGACAGTACCCGTAGCCTTGGCGCACCAGCCACGTTTCTCGGGCAGTGGTCTGTCCGCGGCATTTCCGTCGGCACGAAAATTCAAGTGCAGCGGGCTCGCGCGCGAAACGGTCGCGACGCCGCATGACGGTCCGTCAATACTGAATTGAACAGGGTCTGCAGGGCTCGAGCCATTCCCGCGCGTGGCATTGCGCCTTGCCTCGTGCGACAAGGAACCGTGATCACACGAGCATGGGGTTATGCCGCAGGGACGGCGTTTCTCTTGCTGCTCGCGGGCTGCAACGAGGTCCTGGGCATCGGGAGCGACTACCATCGGGTACACGGGGCGGCGGATGGCGGCTCGCCCAGCGCCGCCGGGAAGGGTGGCAACGCGGGGACGGGTGGCGGCACGGCCGGAAGCGGCAACACGAGCCCAGGAAGCGGCGGCGCGGCCGCAGTCGGCGGCAGCGGCAACGCGACGGGCGGCGGCGGCGGCGGGCGCGCGGGCACGGCTGGGGGACGGAGTGGAAGCGGCGGGAGCGCGGGTGCGGGCGACGCGGGTGTTGGCGGCGCGGGTGCAGTCGGCGCTGGGGGCGGCGCGGCGGGCAAAGGCGGCGGTGGTGGAGCGGGCGGGCTCGTGGCCGGCGCGGCAGGATCGGCGGCCGGGAGCGGCCCGGTGTCGAGCTGCGGGAACCTGATGACGGACCCGGGCGAGGAGTGCGACGACGGCTCTGTCGTCCCGGGCGACGGTTGCAGCGCAGCGTGCCGCATCGAGAGCGGCTGGTCGTGCGACGCGACGAACCCGCCGAGCTGCACGCCGCAGTTTCCATCTTGCAAACCGACAGACGCAAAGGAGTGCAAGAACAACACCGGGACGACCAGCTGTTGCACGACCTTCGCCGTCGCGGGAGGCACGTTCGTCCAGAGCTCCGGCAACGCGGACGCGTTCACCTCGACCGTCTCGGACTATCGCCTCGACAAGTACGAGGTCACGGTAGCAAGGTTCCGTGCGTTCGTGGCCGACTTCGACGGCTGGCGAGGCTTGAACCATCCGGAGGAGGGCGACGGCGCGAACCCGCACGCCGCCGGTACGGGTTGGAAGGCGAGCTGGAACGACCGCTTGCCGACCAGCACGCAGAATTTCGCGAACAACCTGACGTGCGACCTGTTCCCCACCTACGCCCCGACGGGAAACGACGATCTGCCGATGAACTGCCTCACGTGGTTCGAGGCGTTCGCGTTCTGCATCTGGGACGGCGGCCGCTTACCGACGGAATCCGAATGGGAGTACGCGGCGGTCGGCGGGAACAATGAGAATCCCTTCCCCTGGGGCGTGTTCACGCCGACGAACAAGCTCGACGGCAGCGAGGAGTACATGAACTACGGCTGCTTCGGCGACGGCATGGAGTACTGCACGTTCGCCGACATCCTCCCCGTGGGCGCGAAGCCGAAGGACATCGGCGCTTTCGCGCAGCTGGATCTCGGCGGATCCATGAGCGAGATGGTCTTCGACACCTGGGCCACCTACCCGACGGGGCCCACGGTGGACTACGTGAACTCGATGTTCGACATCAATCGAACGGAGCATGGGAACGGCTGGGCCAACGGCCCGCCCGTCAACATGCGCGCCCGTTACAAGTACGAAGCCGCCGAGCGCTCCTACGTCACCGGCTTCCGCTGCGCGCGCTCGCCGCTCGATTGAGCGGAGTGAACACGCAGCCTGGTTAAGGCCCGCCGCAGATACCCTGTTCGCAGGCCACGCCGCAGCACTCCTCGTCTTTGGTGCAAGCCGCGCCAAAGCTGAAGCAGCAGTGCGACAGGTAGCATTGGACCCCCGAGCCACCGCCGGCGGGGGGCTCGCAACAATCGGTGTCGTCGGAGCATGCGCTGCCGCCGGGCAGGCAACAGACGCCGGAGGTCACGGCGCAGCCGCCGCCACTCAGCGGCTGGCAACCGGTGCCACAGCTTCCGCCACCACAGCACTTGGAATCATCGGCGCAGCGCGTGCCTAGTGGCGTGCAGCAGGTCTTCACTCCGTTCGTGAGCGGGCCGTCGCACGAAAAGCCGTAGCAGCAATCGCTGGTCGATAGACAAGCGTTGTCACCCTTGCTGCAACACTGGGGCACGCTGCCGGTCTGGCCCGAGTCGCAGTGTCCGCTGCAGCAGTCGTCGTCGTACACGCAGAGCACGTTGTTGCCGCCCCGACCGGGGGCGCAGCACATGCCGAGCTGCTGGCAGAGAAGCCCCGAATCGACCGCGCAACAGTCGGTGTTGGAGTCGCACGGCGAGCCGGTGCTGCCGCAGGCGGGCGTCGAGCTCGTTCCCGCGCTGCCGCCACCCGTGCCGGCCGATCCGCCGCGGCCCGCGCTGCCCGCTCCCGCACCGCTGCTCCCGCCCGCGCCGCCGCCACCCTTGCCTGCGCTCGTCCCGCTAGTTCCGCCGCTGCTCTTCGCGCCGGCTTCCCCGCTGTCGCCGCCGTCGTCGTCGTCGCTCGCGTTTTTGCTGCTGCAGCCTCCGAGCGCGAGGGAGCCGGCGGCCGCGCCGAGCAGTCCGAGGCCGATGATCCGTCCCAAGCGTGACCCAATGCGGCGCTTTTCCAACATGAGTTGTCTCCCCGGAAAATGGCTCACTTCCGAAAGCTCCGAGTGCGATGGAGGATAACTCCGTCGTCCCCGGTGGCCCAAAGATCGTCCGGCGCGGGGCCGGCCACGTCGAAGAGCTCGCGACTCGTCCCGCTCTCGCTGGGCGTGAAGGCGTCGCCGTCCCAATGGAGCACGAGCCCCTCGTCACCCACGACCCAGACGTCGTCCGCCGCGGTGCCCCAGATCTGGTTCAAGTTCGTCACCGTGCCCGCGTCGACCGTCACCCAATCGCTCCCGTCGTTGTGCCGCACGTTCCCGCGCGTGCCGACGAGCCAGAAGTCGTCGTGCGCGCTGCCCCACACGCTCGTGTAGTTCACGTCGTCGGCGTTACCGGTGCACAGGCGATCCCAGGAGCCCTCGTACCAGTGGGACCAGCAACGATCGCCGCCGACGAACCAGATGTCGTCCGCCGACATGCCCCAAACGTCGTGCACGGAGCCGGGATCGAGCAACGTGTCCCAGCTGCCGTCGACGCGGTGCGAGGCGTAGTACGTCGCCACGTAGAGATCGTCGACCGTGCCCCAAACGCCCGTGATGCCGAACGTGGTGCCGGTCGCTCGGACCTCGTGGATCCAGCTCGTGCGATCGAAACGATCGACCTTGCCGTCGCCCGGGAAGCTCCAGATGTCGTTCGGTCCGGAAGCCCAGAGGTACCCGGCGCTCGACACCATCGGGCCAAGCGCCTGCTCTTCCCAACCATCGCCGCTGTCATGGAACAGCTTGCCCCGTACGCTGACCCACGCGTCGTCCGCGGCGAACGACAGCACGTTGCCGGCACTGCCCTGACCATCGCCGAGGTTTTCCGTGAGTGAGTGGGCCGTATCGCCGTCGAAGCTCGCGAGCAGCCCCTGAAAGCCGACGATCCACAGCGGCCCACCGGGCGAGCCCATGAGATTCGTGATCACCGGATCGCCCAAGCCGAGCGGGAGCGTCGTCCAGTTTCCCCCGGCGTAGCGCACGAGCGAGGCGTCGTCGCTACCGAAGTTGGCCTTGATCCAGACGGCGCCGTCCGCATCGATGGACAGGCCCTCGATGTCGTCGATGCGGTCGAGCATCGCGGTCATGTTGGTCCATTCGACGCCGTCGTAGTGGAGCACCTCGTCCGACGTCGCCGACCAGACGTCGTCGCTCGCGGTGCCCGCGGTGAAGTTGCCGCCTTTGGCTACCGGGCTCGTCACCGCTTCGAAGCGCGTGCCGTCGAAATGCAGGAAGCCGTCGGCCGTACCGAACCACACGTCGTCCTTCGCGCTACCCCACACGGAGAAGAGATTGGCCTTCGTGCCGGGATCGACCGGCGTCACTTCGGTACCGTCGAAGTGGTAGAGAACGCCGCTCAGGCCCGTGATCCACACGTCGTCCGGCGCGCTGCCCCAGAGCGACCAGAGCGCCACGATTTCGGGCACCGAATAGTCCCGCCAATCGACGCCGTCGTAGTGGATGAGGTGACTGACGCCACCGGCCACCCAGACGTCGTCCGGGCCGCTCGCCCACACCGAGTGAAAGTCGTAGCTCGTCGACTGCGTCGCCTGCGACCACTCCTTGCCGTCGTAGTGAATGACGGTGCCTCGCTCGCCGACGACCCACACGTCGTCTTCCGCGGTGGCCCAGACTCCGCTCAGATCCGCGCCGACGGGCTTTGGGTTCGACCAGCACCAGCCGTCGGGGCTGCAGCCGAGCGGTCGCTCCACGGACGGGATGAGCTTGCCGCCGCCCGCGCGACCGGAGCCGCCGCCACTGCCGCCGGCGCCACTTAGGGCGCCGCTGCCGCCGGTTCCGCCCTTCGCGCCGTTGCTGCTGCCGGCGCTGCCACCGCTGCCGCCCAGAGACGGCGCACCCGCGCTACTGCCACCGCTACCCGCCGTGTTGCGCCCTCCCGAGGAGGCGCCGGCGCGCCCGCCGCTCGCGTTGCCGTCGCCGGCATCCCCGAGCGCACCGATCCCACCATGGCCGGCACAGGAGTCGGCGCTGCAGTCGTCGTCGTCGTCGTCGCCTTCGTCGCCGCCGCACCCCGCGCCGAGCGCCACGCCCACGACCAAGACCGAGGCGAAGAGTTTGCGAGCGCCCATCTCCCGAGCCGAGCACCCACGATACCACGTAAGACTCCACCCGAGGAGCGCGTGCAACGGGCCGCGCCGCCCCCTCGACCTACCCTACGGAAACCCGGCGACCTTGCCCGTCAGCGCCCGATCCCAGCTCGGCGGGTCCTGGAACTTCTCGATCAAGAAGTCGACGACCGCGCGCACCTTCGTCGAGAGCTGACGCGCCGAGGGGTAGACGGCGAAGATGGCGCTCGGCTCGAAGGCGTAGCTCGGGAGGATGCGCACGAGGTCTCCGGCCATCAGCGCCTGGTACGCGGACATCGTCGGTCCCACGGAGATGCCGAGCCCCTTCTTCGACGTGTTGTCGACGACCTCCATGTTGTTGGTCGCGACGCGACCCGCGACGCTCACGGAGACGGGACCGTCGGGGCCGAGCAGCTTCCACTCGCGCGGCTTCGCGAAGCCCGTGTAGATGATGCACTCGTGCTGGCTGAGCTCTTCGGGGTGCTCCGGGGCGCCGTGGCGCTCGATGTAGCTCGGCGCGGCGACGAGCACGCGCTGGTTCGTACACAAGCGCCGCGCGATCAGGCGCGAATCGCTGAGCGCGCCGATGCGAATCGCGAGGTCGATACCCTCGTCGATGATGTCGACGAAGCGATTGGTGAGCGACAAGTCGATCGAGATCTCCGGGAAGCGCTCGAGGATGTCGCTCAAGATCGGCATCACGTAGCGCTGGCCGAACATGAGCGAGGCCGTCACGCGCAGGTTGCCGCGCGGATGGGCCGTCGCCTTCTGCACCTCGGCCTCGGCCTCCGCCAGGTCGTCGAGGATTTGGCTCGCGCGCGCATGAAAGGCCGTGCCCGCCTCCGTCAGCGAGAGGCTGCGCGTCGTGCGCTGCACGAGGCGAACGCCGAGGCGCTCTTCGAGGCGCGTCACGATGCGGCTCACGCCCGAGGGGCTCAGCGAAAGCTCCTCCGCCGCCTTGGCGAAGCTCGAGTGCTTCACCACCGAATGGAAGACGACAAGCTCGTTGGTTTCGGTCACCATGCTCGCCTCGTTCCCCGTTGCCTCGCCTCGTTCCTTCGATGGCCCGCGTTTCGGTCAGCGTTTCCCGAAGTCGAGCGCGACGCGCGACTGGATTTGGATGACGCCGCGCTGCTGGCCCGGCATCGCGAGCTGAGCGGCGAACCCGGAATTGACGTCGCCGCTCGAGGGCAGCGGCGCGCCCGCCTTCAGCACGAGCTTGCCCTCCGACTTGCTCTCGAACTCGGCGAGCTGGTGCGGCGCTTCGGGCGGGAGCCCCTCGAAATCGAAGCGATTCGACGTGGCGTAGCGCTTGGTCGCGACCGACAGCGTCGCGGCGTCGCCGCTCACTTGCTCGACCTTCACGAGCCGGTACGTCACGAGGTCGAGACCGAACACGCCTTCCCGGCTCGCGACCATCCACATCGCCCCCGCGCCGACCGGCTCCGCTGGGACCGGTAGCGTCACGAGCGCGAGCGTGTCCGAAAGCACCTTCACGTGGTCGCGGAAATCCTCCGAGCCCGCCGGCAGCTCGTACCGCCGGGGCGAGGCAGCGCCGTTCGGCGACACCTGATACTCGAGCTTGAGGCCCTTGAGCTTGGCCACGCGGGTCTCGACGTCGAGGGGGACGCCGCTCACGCCGAGCTTCACGCCCGTGACCTTGACGCTCACCGTCACCGGCTCCGCCGCCCCCGCGTCGCTCTCGGTCTTCGCTTTCAACGTCTCGAGCGTCGTTGCAAAGGTGATCGGCAGCGCGCCCTGCCGGGCATCGGCCTGGACCGCAACATCGAACACGGCCGTGGTCTTGAAGCCGGGCTTCGGCTGGGCGGGGCCGAGCTGAACCTTCGGCCCGCCACCCGTACTGCCCACCGTCAGCTTCGGCGGCGAGCCCGCGGGCAGCTCGCGATCGGCGCCGCCCGGCGGAAAGATGCCGCCCGGCGGAGGTTGCCCCGAGCCCGCGGGTGCCGCACCGGCGCCGACGCCCGCCGACGCTGCGGCCACCGCCTTCGCGAGAGCCGGGTCGATCGCCGCCGCCTTGTCGACGCTGGCAGCGGGGGCTGGAGGTTTTTCGTGTTGCTCCTTCTCACAGCCGGCCACGGCGACGAGCGCGCCGAGCGGCAGCCAGAACGGTGTCCTGAAACGCATCGCCCGGCGGATCTACCATATCCGAATGCAGAGCCATTCCTCCCGCCTTCGCGCCCGCCGAATGCAGACTCCGGCCACCTGCGTCGTGTGCCAAAGAAGCGGCCATTTCCCCGATCTCGTCCGCGCGGCCAGCATGCGCCCGAGCGTGGCAGAGCACCTGGCGCGGTCGCGGGGCGTGACCTGGGCGCCCGACGGGCACGTCTGCCAGGACTGCCTCGCCGACGCGCGCCACGAGCACCTGCTCGCGCGCATGCGCGACGAGCGCGGTCGCCTGACGGAGCTCGACGTGGACGTCGCGCGCCGCATTCGGCAACACGAAAGCGTGGTGCTCGCCGACGAGAGCACCGACACTGGCGCGACCACGTTCGGCGAGCGCGTCGCCGACGGCATGGCGCGCGTGGGTGGGTCGTGGCGATTCGTGCTCGGCTTCGTCGCGTTGCTCGTGCTGTGGACGCTCACGAACGGTCTCGTCTTGAGAAACCGGGGCTTCGACCCCTACCCCTTCATCCTCCTGAACCTCGTGCTCTCCTGCCTGGCCGCCCTCCAGGCGCCGATCATCATGATGTCGCAAAACCGCGCCGAAGCGCGCGACCGGGAGCGTGCCGAGAGCGACTACCGTGTCAATCTCAAGGCTGAAATCGAGGTCGCCGCGCTCCACGACAAGCTCGACCACGTCCTTCACGCGAGAAGACGCGGAAATGATCCAATTGCGGGACGCGGAGCCAAGGTGATTCGGCAGAATCACCGACCACACCAGGGAACTCCAGAAGCTCCGACAATCGTTCAGAATTTTCGGGAGATCCGGCGAGATTTCCCTCGCCCCCCCGAGGCCCGTAAGAAGTCGTACCTTAAGAAGGTTCCTCTCCGGCGCTCCATACGTCACGCTTCTCTGATCGGCTTTCCGTGAATGCTCAAGTTCTGATCGACGCCATCGTCCGCCAGACGATGGTGCTGATAGCGCAGCTGTCGACCGCCGACGGCGTGCGCTCTCCACTCTCGCACGTCGCTGACGAAGTGTTCGTGGGGCTCGTGCGCGAGCTCGAACGCCAGAAGCTCGGCAAGAAGGTGATCGCCGACATGTTCGGCCTCGCCCTGCGCTCCTACCAGCAGAAGGTCCAGCGGCTCAGCGAGTCGGTGACGGCGCGCGGCGTGACGCTGTGGGGAGCCTTGCACGCCTTCCTCGTCGAGCGCGAGTCGGCGAGCCGCGACGAGGTGCTCGTCCACTTCAAGCAGGACGAAGAGGGCAAGGTCCGCAGCATCCTGAACGACCTCGTCGAGAGCGGCCTCGTGCGTCGCAGCGGCCGCGGCAAGGAGACGCGCTACCGCGCGGCGACGGCGGAGGAGCTCGAGGAGCTCGGCGCGAGCGAGGTCGGCGACCTCGAGGAGACGAACGCCGCGCTCGTGTGGGTGCACATCTACCCCTCGACGCCCATCCGCAAGGATCGTCTGGCGGCGCTCGTCCCGTTGAGCGAGGAGTCGCTCGATGCGTCGCTCGCGCGGCTCGTGGCCGACGAGCGCATCCGGCTCGAGACGCGCCACGACGGCACCTACTGCGTGACCGACCGCTGCCTGATCCCGGTCGGACAGGCCGCGGGCTGGGAAGCGGCCATCGTCGATCACCATCGCGCGGTCTTGAACGCGCTCGCCGCCAAGGTGGTGAGCGGCAAGCACGTCTCGGCGGCCGCCGACGAGGTCGGCGGAACCACGCTAAGCTTCGATCTCTGGCCCGGCCACCCGCGCGAACAAGAGGTCCGGAAGCTCCTTGCCACGGTGCGCAAGCAGGTGGTGGGCTTGTGGGAAGACGTCGCGGCGTACAACAAGGAGCATCGTCCGAGCACCACGTACTCGGTGAGCTTTTACTGCGGGCAGAACCTGACGGAAGAGGACGGCGAGTGAGCGAGCAAATGACATCACGGTGGGGTCGACTGTCCGCGCTCTTGGCCATCGGCTGTGCCCTCGGGTGCGAACCGCGCGCCAATCCTCAAACCATCGACAGCCAAACCAACTGGCTGCGCTCGTGCAGCGCCGACTCGCAGTGCGGCGACGCGAAGTGCCTGTGCGGCGTGTGCACGTCGCCCTGCATGGACGACTCGATGTGCTCCGAGCGTCGTGGCGCCGAGTGCGTGACCGCCAAGGAAGACGGCGCGATCGCTCAGTGCCGCGGCGCGCGACCGCCGGCAGCCGGCCTCTGCATGCCGCGCTGCGACGACGAAAACCCCTGCGCCAGCAAGCAGATGTGCGTCGCCGGCGTCTGTACGCCCGTGCCGACGCCGACGGCGAGTGTGACGGTCGACACGCTGTCGATGCATCAGATGCTCGTCGGGTTCGGCGCCACCGTCGCATACGGCGAGGACGAGATCACGAGCCACCCGCAAAAGGATGCGCTCGCGGATGCGCTGTTCCCCGAGGTCGGACTCGACATCCTCCGCCTGCGCGACAAGTTCGAGCACACGGGCGACGACAACCTGATGCTCTCGAAGCGGTTGCTCGACGCCGCGACGGCGAGCCTAGGCCACAAGCCGACGCTGTTCATGACCTCGTGGAGCCCGCCCGCGGCGCTCAAGGCGAACAAGGACGTGCAGTGCAGCGGCAACGCCGACACCTGCACCCTCGCGCGCAACGCCTCGAACGAGTTCGACTACGCGGGCTTCGCGTCGTTCATCCGCCGCTCGCTCGACGCGTATGCGGCTGTCGACATCGTCCCCGACTACTTCGGCATCCAGAACAACCCGAACTGGCTCCCGACCGCCGCCGAGCTCGGCGAGGCGTGCCGCTTCTTGCCCACGGAGGGCTCGGTCACCGTCCCCGTGAAGGGCGTGAGCACGACCGTGCAGTATCCGGGCTACGACAAGGCGCAGGCCGCCACCGTGCAGGCGCTCGAAGGCCTCGGCGCCCTGCCGCGCATCCTCGCGCCCGAGACGAGCGATTTCGCGAGCGTCGCCGACTACGTGCCGAACCTCGACTTCACGGAGGTCGAGGCGCTGTCCCATCACCTCTACGGCGTGGACCCGGAGAACCTGGACACGACTGCGCTCGCCGCGATCGGCGCGCTGGCCGCCGACAACTCGCGCCCCATCTTCCAGACGGAGATGCAGGCCGACGGCTTCGGCACGACGCTGTTCCTGCACTACACGACCGTGGTCGAGGGAGCCTCCGCCTACATCCAGCAGACGCTCACGGGCTCGGCGACGGGTCCGACGGCGAATCCCCAGGCACTCGTCGGTCTGGGCGCCAACAACTTCACCCGCCAGGATCCGTATTACGCGTTCCAGCACTACGCGCTCCACACCGATCCGGGCTGGATGCGGGTCGATGCGAAATCCGACAGCGACACCTTGCTCGCTTCCGCGTGGCTCTCCCCGAGCGGCTACGAGCTCACCGTAGTCCTCGTGAACGCCGGAACCACCGACATCGACATGAAGCTGTCGCTCGCGAACGGCGGTTTCACCTCGTCGGTCGTCACGCGCACCGTGTTCAACGCGGCCGAGCGCGCCGCCGAGCTCGGGCACCTCTCGAAGGAAGGCATCCTGACCCTCCCGCCCCAAGCGGTCGTCACCGTCTGGTTCCGGCCGTAAGGCTCAACCAACGCGACGACCAAGGGCCTGCCTCGCGAAGCGCGCCGCTCGAGCCGACCCGCTCCGACGAGTTGATGCCCCCCACATGGACGCGTCGCCGTACGGCCCGCGTGCTCGGTCTTCGACCTCCGCGCGCGGGTGCCCCCAAGCGCGGGCATCGCCCGCGCGGAGGCACGACGGAATCGGGCGGGGAAGGCCGGCGCGGTGCTCGGCATCGGGGCTATGTGCTCGTAGAAGACGACAACGCCGCCCGCCGTTAACAACCGCCCCGCTGCCCGAGCGGTAGTGCCTGGCGTTACTGGGGACCGAGCTTGCTCAGCGCTTGCCGGATGAGCTGCTCGAGGGAGCGGACGGTTTTGGGAATCTTTGCGAGCGCGCGCTTGGCATCGACCTCGCGAAAGCCCAGGGCCCGGAGCGCCTGAAAGGCTTTCGCTCGCACGTCGGCAGCCGCTGCCGCGATGACGCCGCCGTAGCGCGTGCCGTCCGCGTGGGCGAAACGCGCCGAGGAAGCCGTGCCCGTGATGATGAGCCTGCCTTGATGAACGGCGCGGTGATGGGCGCCGCAAAGCGTGATGAGATTTTCCGCGTCGT
>DATMCL010000366.1:0-16986 GCA_035558375.1 Polyangiaceae bacterium | reverse complement strand
CGTCTGCGCGTCGTCGTCCGTGTTCGCGACGACGCGGTCGTAGCGGCCGCCGAACGCGAACCACGAGAACGCGCTGTACGTGAGCTCGGCGCCGTATTTCACCTTCAAAACGCCGTCGTAGAGCGGCTGGCCGCCGGGGGCATTCAAAAGCAAGACGCCGCTCGGGTCGCGCACGAACGTGGTCTTGTCCTCGCTCTTGACACCCACGAGCATGCCGAACGCGCTCACGAGGAGATCGGGACCGTAACCGGAGTACGGGCTCGGACGGCGCACGAGCTCGCCAATGCTGAGATCGTATTGGGCGCCAACGGTGGTGAGGGTCCCGGTGCCGCGCTTCGAGTTCGGGCCGAAGTACTCCTTCATGAGTCCGGGCCCGCCGAACGCATTGAGCACGCGGATCACCCCCGACACGGCGTGCGAGTGATCGGCGATCGTTTGCGAGAACGCGAGGCCGAGGTGACCGAACGCGCCGAAGCCCGCGTGCGCATCGGCGCCGAGCACCGTGATACCGCCGTCGGGCTGGCCGGGAGGCGTGCGGTCGTCGCGCGTGAAGGCGTTCACCCAGTGGAGGCCGAGCCGGCCCACGTCGCGCAGGGCGAGACCCAAATGATCGTGGTGCGCGAAGCTCGTCCCGACGGTCGAGTCCGTGAAGCCGTTCCAGCCTGCGGGCGCGACCCCGAGCGGGGCCCGGTCGAATTGGCCCGTCGTGCCGTCTTCGGCCAAGAACGTGAGCTTTTGGGAGATCGGGATGGCGGCGTGCGCGGTGTAGCCGACGCCGGCGACGCGCGCGACGATGGGCGTGTCGTAACGGCCGGTGTCGTACTCGCCGAGCGAGCCGTAGCGGTTCGCGAAAGCGCCAACGTCGAACTTCAGATCGAAGGTCGGGAAATGCGGCGTGAAGGTGACGAACGCGTCGTTCATGCCGACCTGCGCGGGCGGGTCGACGTAGCTCGTCGCTCCGCTCAGGCTGCGTGCGCCGATGATGACGGTCGCCATCACGTCGGAGTTGCCGTACGAGAAGCCGAGCTGGACCCATGGCGTCGGGATGACACCCGTGTGCTCGAAGCGCTCGAGATCGTCGGCGGAAAGCGGCGGGCCATGGAGGACAGTCTTGTATTGCGTGTCGAGCGGATGCTTGCGCTCGCCGATGCCGATACGGAGCGGAACGTTCAGGTAGCCGTGGAAGCCGAACTGCCAGTCGGCGGGAGAGCGCGGCGGGGCGCCCCAAGAGGGACGGAAGCGGCCGGGGGGCGCGCCAATGTCGGGGGTGGCGATGTCGAGGCTGAGGGCGGGTTTGGGCGGCGTTTCCGGCTCGAGCGGCTTCTTTTTGGGTTTCGGCGTGGCAGAGACAGTGGGGGAGGCAGAGGTGGGGCTAGGGCTAGGGCTAGAGGGAGTGGGAGGAGTGGAAGGAGCGGGCGTGGGTGTGGGTGGAGCGACCGGAGGGGCGGCCTCGGGTGGTTGTTGGGCGCGGGCGGGAGCTGGGATGGCTCCGGCGAGCGCCGTCACGATCAAGAGCGTTCTCTTCTTCATGGTCACCACCAAAGGGTTCCGTAGACGGCCACGAGATCTTGGTCCGGGTGATCGGTCTGATTGGAGACCTGACCGCCGGAGTTCAACGTGACGAGGTGAAAGTCGGACCGGTAGATGTACCGGGAGTACTGGAACGTCAGCGTCTCGCGCGCGGTCCAGTCGCTGCGCAAGATGAGCTTTCCCGTGAGCACCGAGAAGGTGTTGTCGTTTTGCTCTTTGTAGAGAAAGCAGCGGTAGGGGCCGCCGCCGGCGGGGGAGTAGCTGCCTGACGGGGCGGTGGGCAGGCACAGCGGATCCTGCGGTTTACTCGGGTAATCGCGGGTCGGCGGCCCATGCATGTACGGCACGGCGTGGTCGATGCGACCGGAGGTCGCGAGCCAAGAAAGGATCGAATACGTGCCCTCGACGCCGAACTTGTACTGATCCTGCGTGTCGCGCGCGGGGTCTTCGCTCGTCACGTGCGAGACCATCCCGAAGACGCTGAGCTTCAGATCGGGTCCCTCACCCCAATACTCCTCGGGGTAGCGGAGTACTTCGCCGAGGCTCACCTGGTACTCGCCGCCCGCGAGCAAGAGCGAGCCCTTGCCGGGGTTGTTGTTGCGGCCGAAGTAGCGATCCATGAGATCGCGGCCGCCACCGGCGTTCAGCACTTGCACGATGTCACTGACGGATCGCACGCCCTCGACCGTGGTGCTCGAGACGCCCAGGTAGAGGTAGCCGAAGCGGCGCAGCGCGAAGCGCACGTCGCCCGCGATGACGCGCAGCGAGCCGTCGGCATGATCGAGCTCCGGGTACGACGGCGGGACGCCACCCTTCCACTCCTGGTAGCCGGCGCGCAGATTGCCGAGCGGGACGTTGTCCGACTGGTCGTCGCGCGAGAAGGCCTGAATGTAGTGGAAGGCAGGATTGATCGTGCTCTTCCAGTCGAAGCCCAAGTGCAGGTGATTGACGAGCGTCTGGCCTTCCCAGGGCTTTGCCCAGTTGTTGTCGGCGCGCGTCGAGATGTCCGGGGGCGTGCGGACGACGTCGCCCTTGATCCCCTGCTCGAGCTGCAGCGAAAAATCCGAGCCAATCGGCACCTTGGCGGAGATCGTCTCACCGACGCCGTGGATGCTCGCGATGAGCGGCGCGCCATACGCGCCCGCCGAGTACTGCTCCATCCAGCCGTAGCGATCCTCGTACGCGCCGACCTTCACGTTGAGCTGCACGGGATCGAGCCCGCGCGGCGTGTACGAGAGGAAGGCGTCGCGCACCCAGAGCTGCGCTTGCGGCATGTACGAGCCCGCCGCGTTCATCGACTCCGAGAGCGCCCACGCACCGAGCGACACGGTCGAGGTGAGCGTCGGCGTCGAGTACTGAAAGCGGAGCTCGGACCAGGTGTACGGGACGTTGTTCGTGTTCTCGAACACGTTGCCGCGTGGCACGACCGGATCGCCGTGAATCGAGTAGGAGCCGTGCTCGGGCGTCGCGAGGCGTGAGTTGAAGCTCGCGCGCCCGCCGGCCTGAACGTAGCCGTGAAAATCGAAGCGTCCGCCTTCGGCCGGACGAACCGGCGCGCCGAACACGGGCATGATTCCGCTCGGCAGGATCGACGGCTGGTTCGGCGCGTGCGGCGAGAGGCCGAGTCCGACCTCCTTCTGATGACCGGGCAGGTAGCCCGGCGGGGGCATCGGCTCTTCCTCGAGACCGGCGTCGTCGTCGGCGGGCTTTGCCGGCGTCGGCTTCGGCTCAGCCGAGGCGTGTGTCGCAGCCAGAAGCACGCTCGCGGCGGCACCGAGTGCGACGGTGCGGACGAGAAGCGACGCTACGGCACGCACGCGACTCACGGGCGCCTCCGATAGAGCGCCACGTCGTCGAGCCAGAGGTCCCAAGTGCCTGCGCCGTACTCGACGCCGATCTCGAACAGGTGCGCGATGTCGAGGCGGTCACGCGGCAAGCCCCAGCCGCCCTGCTGCATGTCAGCGAACGGCGCGAAGACGGCGCGGAAGTCGCGGTCGAGCTCCGTGAAGACGCCGAACTTGTCGCACGCATCGGAGGCGTCGTTCTGATTCGTGTACGGGTTGCAGAAGCAGCCCTTGTCGTCGGTGTACGGATCGGAGGCACGCAACCGAATCGACGATTCGCTGCCGGGGCCCACTCGGCCCCAGAACACGACACCTTCCCAGGTGCTCGTGTCTTCGACGGTTTCGCAGCCAAGCTCGGGCTCCGACGGTGTCTCGCCGGTCGAGCAAGGACCGACTTCGGGCGGCCCCGGCGTGAAGGGGCACAACGTTTCCGGCTTCGTGGGCTCGGGCAGGATGCAGTTCTTCTTCGGGCGGATGGTGCCCATCACGCCGCCATTGCCCGTCATATAGCCAGTGCGCACGTTCATCGCGCCCCAGCTGTCCGGCACGTACGGGTCGGTGCACTCGCCCGGCGGGATCTCGGGCTTTTCGCACAGTGTTGCGGCGCGCTCCGTCGGTACGGCGCCGATGCAACGCCCGCCCGGGATCGGCGTCGTCTTGGCGCCTTGGCTATCGGGCTCCGGGATCTGGCGCGCGGTGCGATCGTTGTTGAAGTACCAGTCCGAGCGGTGCACGACCTCGAAGCGATTGATGATGTAGAGCTCGTAGCCGTCGAGCGCGTTGCAGTCGGGCGGCTTGCCGCCGTCGTCGGGACCGAACTCGGCGACGAAGTCGGGGATCGGACGGCACAGACCGGTCGTGTCGGGACGCTTTTCGTCCGGGTCGCCACCGCAGGCGACGGCCGTGAGCCCGAGCACGAGTGCGACGAGGCGGCGCATCAGCGCTTCCCTCCGCTGCACACGAACGCGATGTCGTCGATCGAGATGTCGTAGTCACGCCCCGCGCCGCTGAACTCCCACTCGAGCGCGATGATCTGAGCCGCCTCGAGCCCCGGCGTGGGATCGCCCCAGTTCGGCCGCTGGAGCAGCCAATCGAAGCGAATCGTGTATTTGTGCCACTCGCTCTCGAGCGCGATGATGACGCCGTTGTCGTTGTAGCAATCCTTGCACTCGCCGCCCTCGGGCGCGGTGTGCACGTCGGGGATCTCGAAGCGCACTTTTCCCGGGCCTTTGGCCCAGAACGTCACGCCGTCGTATTTCGAGGCGTCGTACACGCCGCGCGGATTTGCGAGCGAGAGTCCCATCCCCGCGTAGATGCTCTTGCCGGACGACGCCATGTGACCGCGCATGCGCGCCGCGTGCGTCGAGCCGTGTCCCGGAGCGCCCATCTTGAAGGGGCCGGCAGGCGGATCGATGGTCGAGCCCTCCGAGTCTTGGAACGTGAACCAGTAGCCGCCGCGTCCCTCGCGCTGGAGCACGCGACCGTCGCCGTCTTCACCGTCGTCGATGAGCGCGTCGGGGCCGCACGCCGGAAGGTCGAGCTCTTTCGCCTTCGGCGTCGTGCCGTACTCCCAGCCGTGCGCCGTGATGCAGCTCGTGAGCAAGGCACACGTACCGAGAGCGAACGAGACGCCGAGCGCGCGCATTCGAGCTAGCCCTTCGGCTCCACCCACCCGAACGCAACGCTCTCCGGCGCCTTCCTCGCGCGCACGAACGGCGACGCGGGCCCGCTCGAGCCCGCCGGCTGACTTTCACACGCCGGAGCCGTGATGAACTTCTTGGCGTAATCGCCGATCAAACGGCCGGTTTCGTCGTCCTTGTAGAAGCCGTAGCCGTCGTAATCGGGATAGATGGGGCGCCCCTCGCCCTCGTCGATACCGGAGAGCATCCAGGGTAAGAAGCCGTTCCCGCCGCGACGCAGCAGGATCTCGTTCCAGCGGCGGTAGGCGCGCTCGCGCTCGGGCCAGCCTTTGATGATCGGACCGAGCTTGTCGTTCGCGCGACCGACCTTGGCGCCGTACTCCTCGAGCACCGTGGGCTTTCCGACTTCGTGCGCCACGCGCAGGTGGTCGATGATCCATTGCTCGCCCCATTCGAGCTTCGCGCCCCAATCCTCCGGGTAGAGGTGGAAGGTGCCGAAGTCGATGCCCGGCAATGCCGTGAGCGCCTTGTGGTCGACGCCGTCGTTCGCCTTGTACGCCCAGTGCTCGCCGCCGCCGTCGAGGAAGCCTTCGTCACCCACGGAGACCATGTGGTTCGAGTCGAGCGACTTGATGTAAGCCGACATCTCGCCCGCCCAGTCGGTGAGCGTGGTCTTGTCCCAGCCCGTGCTCCGGTCGAACGCGTTGCCGCCCTTCATGCGCGGCTCGTTCGCGAGCTCCCACGAGAAGACGGTCGGATCGTCCTTGTATTTGCGGCCGTTGATGCTGTTCGTGCGTCCGACGACGTGCGAAGCCCAGTTCTTGTAGGCTGTCTTCAGCTCGGGAGCCGTGAAGAACTCGTGATGCTTGTCGCGCCCGTACCAGATCAAATACTGGTCGATGCCGCCGAAGGCGCGCCAGTTGTTGACCAGCACGACGATGATCTTGAGGTCGAGCTCCGCGGCCTTCGCGAGCACGTAGTCGAGCCGCTCGAGTCCTTGCGGGCCGTCGTTGTAGGCGGGCGCCTTCCTCGCCGGGTCCCAGTACTGGAAGTAGACGCCTTCCTTGTCGCCGCCGTCGGGATCGGAGTTCGCCACCTTCCCGTCGAGCGAGCCGCGGTCCATCATTGCCCACACGCGCATGACGCGCATGTCGAGCGCCTTGGCGGCGAGGAACAAGTCGTCCACGACGGGACGCGGCTTGAAGATCGGGTAGTAGTTGTTCGAGCCGCCGAAGCAGAAGGGCTTACCCTCGAGCTCGAAGCTCGCCGGCGGGTTCACCTTCACGTCGAGCGTCGTGGCCGCGTAGCGGTCCGGCGTCTTGAGGCAGCCGCCGAGCAAGAATGCACAGAGTGCGGCGGCGGCAGCCCGGAGCGAGCGACCGCCCGAAGCACGGGAGACTGGTGCGGCGGCCGGCATGAGCTGAACCGCTTAAGTACCTAAACTCCTCGGGCGACGTCAAGCCGCCCAGCGACGGCGCCGCGCGCGCCACGGCGTTGTTCGGAGAGCTACCAACCCATCACCTCGCGCAGCGCCGGGATGAGGTTCATGTCCGCGATCTTCTGGTGCTCGAGGGCGCTCGGGTGCGTACCGCAGCCCTGGCCGGCGGCGTCGTAAACGTTGAAAGCGTGCACCTTGCCGCCCTTCTTCGCGTAGTCGGCTTCGATCTGCGCAATCGATTCCTCGAGCGAGGTCTTGTACTTGAACGACGGATCCGGCCAATCGTCGCTCAGCATCGGGCTCGACAGCAGGACGAACTCCGCGTCCGGGTAATAACCCATGAGGGTGTCGATGAAGTCCTCGTACGGGGGGACGAACTTCTCGACCGTCATCTGCTCGCGCGGCATGTCTGTCGGGTTGTCGCCCGGTGAGAAGTCGTTCGTGCCGAGCGCGATCACGACGACGTCCGGCACGTATCTCGACGTATCCCAAGCGGGCGACGCCGTGTCTTCCAGGTAGAGCTTGTCGTACACCTCCGGCATCGTGCGAAGGTCGTAGCTCGCGTTACTGCTGTAGACGCGCGTGACGCCGATGCCGGAGACGGCCGTCACGTGGTACTCGGCGTCGAGCGCGCGCGCCGCCACGGCACCGAACGTGAGGTAGGCGTCGTGGTACGGAACACCCCAGTCGTCTTCCTTGCAGTAGGTGTCGTCGGGATTTTGCCCCTTGTGGAGCGGCAGATCGTCGCCCACGCCGCAGCTGATCGAGTCGCCGATGATCTCGATCTTGCGCGCGCGCTTCGGTCCCGGGTCGAGGATGGGACCGTCGAACTCGAAGCCGAAGAAATCGCCGTAGCCGATGTTCGCCTCGCTCCGCTTCACGAAGGTGATGCTGTGCTCGCCCTTCGGCAGCCCGGAAATCACGGGGTAGTACGTGGCCGTCCCCGGCGTGAGCTTGATGCTGAAGGCGAGCGAGCTGCCGTCGGCCGCGACCTTCCCTTCGTCGATCACGGCGTCGTAGTAGTTGCGCTTGCCGTAGCGGAACTCGTCCTTGAACTTGACGACGACGGACGTGCCGTCGAAGCGGGCGCGCACGCTGACGCCGGGCGACGAGAAGCGCGGGCTCTCGAGCTTCGTGAAATCGATGCGACCGGAGTAGACGATGTTCGGATCGTCGGCGGTGACCGCGACGGGGCTACCCGGAGTGGGTGGCGTCGGGACACTCCCCTCGGCGCTGAAAGCTTTACCGCTTAAGCCGCGGAGAGTTCGCGTATCGTCGAGCTTGCAGTCGAGCACGTCCGGCAGCGTGCAGACGCCGAGCTCGCTCGTGACGGCGTTGCAGAATCCGCTCTTGCAGTCGGCGGCCTTCATGCACTGGTGGCAGTCGTCGACGCTCCCCGCGGGTGTGCCCGGCATGCCGGCACCACCGCCGGTGCTCGAGTCGTCGTCATCGTCACCCGTCGAACAACCGGCGACCACGACAGGAGTCACGAGCCCGAGCGCGAGCAGGAAAGCACCGCTTCGTGTGAAAGAGCGCAGCATGGGGCAACTCAAAACCACGAGTTTTGGTCGGCGGCAAGCCTTCGAGCGAGCGCCTCGACTCGAGTCGAATCGCGTGGGCGTTCCCAAAGTGGCGAGATGCTCCGGGACCGCCGACGCCGCCGACGCGCTACGGGGCGGGCGCGTCCAGGCAGCTCGGGTTCGGCCCCGCATCGAAGCTCGCGGCGAGCTCGGTCGCGTCGAGGGCTCGCGCGTAGATGCGAAATTCCTCGATGGTTGCACCGAGATCCGGATCCGCCGCGTACTGGGAGCGCCCGAGCCAATTGTTGATGTCGTCGATCATCGACAGCCGGATCGGAACGTCACCCCCGACGAGCGCGTTTTCGAGCTGCCCGTCGATATAGACGGAGAGCGTCTCGTTCCGAGCGTCGAACGTCACGGCCACGTGCGTCAGTGTTCCCATCGGGAGCGTGCGCGTCGCATCGAGCTGCACCTCGTGATAGCCGACACGCTGGTACGCCAACCGCACGAGCGCTCCGCCGTCGTCCGTGAGGCGCGGCGTCAAGAATAGGTACGTGGAGCCAGTGCCCTGCGAGCCTTCGACGCCCGTCTGGTCGTCACCGAAGTCGAAGATGCGCTGCCATTCATAGCCGCCCGCCCAGGTGAGCCACGCCTCGATCGTCGCGGAGTCGAGCGAGCTCAGGATACCGTTCGGCAGATCGACGTATTCTCCCGTCATGCGGCCGGCCAGCGTCACCGTGCCATCCCCAGTCAGAGTTGCTCCAACGACATCGCCGCTCGGACCACCCTCCGCATCGATGACAACGGTGCCCGTCCCGTCGAAGGTGTAGCGATGAACGAGGCTCCGCGAACCTGCGCAACCATCCCCAATGGGTGGCGCGCCGCCGTCCCCGAGCGTGCCTCCGTCCGCGATGGTGCCGCCGTTGCCCGCGGTTCCCGCGCTGCCTCCCGCACCGACACCGCCCGTGGCGCCAACGCCAATCGAGCCTCCCGCACCCGCGGTTCCGCCCGGCGTCGCCGGCGCGTCCACGGCGTCGACCACCTGCGGACCACAGGATCCGACCACCAGCAGCAGCGCGGCGGTGAGGACGCGGTGGGTCATCAGAATACCCCCACCACGCCGGCTCCGAGCAGCGCCGTCGGCGAGCCCACGGTCGCGACCTTCCGTCCGGCGATGCGGATCTCGGTCGGCATCCACGCAGCCTCGAGCTCGCCGGTGAGCGCCAAAGCAACGTCGGGGCGGGCCCGCGCGTGAATGAACGGCTGGATGAAGAGCCCGAGCCCACCGCCTGTCGCGACCGACCACGTTCGCTCGGTGTGGGCCACGGCGCTCGCGCTCCTGCCCTCGACGTTCACGCCGTACGCATCGACACACGCCAGAAAAAACGGCTGAATTGCGCTCTTCGGCAGCAGGCGGAGCGCCACCTCGAGGCCGACGAGCGTGTGGCGCACGCGCGCCTCGCCCTCTTTTGCCTCGACGCTAACGTCGCCACCGAGCCCAGCGACTCGAGCGCGCACGTCGAGGTGCGGCGGCTCGCTCTCCTCCCACGTCGCGGGCAGCGTCACACCCGCTCGCAGCACGGGCGTCCACGTCGAGCCGAGCCCGCCGAAGCCCGGAAGGATCGCGGCGCCGAGCTCCACGGGGACGCGCAACGCTCGAAACTCCGGCTGCTTGGCAACGACCACGGTGGGCGCCCGCTTCGGGGGCGGCTCGGGCGGCGGCGCCCGCGTGACCGACAGCTCGGCCAAGTCCGCCTTCAGCACCTCAACAGCCTGAACCGCCACGCGCGCGGCTTCGTCCGGGGTCGTGCCCGCGGTTCGATAGCGCAGCACGAACGTGCGCTTGACGAGGCGGTCGGAGATCCAGAGCTCACCGCTCGCCTCCGCGTCGGTCGTGAGCGGCGGGCGGGCGTAGATGACCGCAGCAGGATGCAACGTGCCGGCGACGCTCTCGGCGAGCAGCTTTGGATCCTGTCCCTCGGGGCTCGGAACCACGACGACTTCGAACCCCGCCGCGACGAGCTCGCCGCGCAGGCGAGCACGCAGCTCGGCGCTCTCCGGCTCGTTCGGCGGGTCGAGGACGGCGACGCGGTGCCGGTATTGCGCCTCCGCGGGCGAAGCGACGAACGCGAGGAGCGCCAGCATCGAAAGCACCAAAAAGAGAGCCCCCGCCGGCAGTCGCCGCGACCGCGCGCGCCACCCCGGCGTCACCCGCCCGAGGCCGCGCCGAGCTCGGCGCCGATCTTCTTCGCCGTGCCGGCATACGCGCCGCGCGGGTAGCGGCTGAGATAATCCACGGCGAGTGCTTGCGCCGCCTTCGCGCCGCGCTGCTGGTAGACGAGCATCATCTTGCGACCGAGCGCTTGCGACGCGTACGCACCCTGCGGGCTCTCGGTGAGGTAGCGGTCGTACCATTCGCTAGCGCCGCCGCCCTCGTCCTCGGCGATGCGCCCCAACAAGAATGCCGCATCCCGGGCCGCGCCGGACTTGGGAAAACGCGAGCGCTCGGCGAGCAGGGTGCGCTTCGCGAGCGCGGAGCGGCGCGCGTAACGAGCCGAATCGGCCAGTGCCGCCAAGTCTTCGAGCGGCGCGGTAGCCAGCGTCGTGTCGAGCCCGCGGCGCTCGGCCGCAGCGATCACGTCGCCGAAGTCGCCCTGCGCCGCTTTTTTCCGCCATTCGAGGCTAACAACGTGCGCCTGCGCCGACGCCTCGGACGCGGGGCCGCTCGGTTCGGGCGATGCGGGGGTGAGCGCCGCCGTGGGAGCCGGGGTCCCGGCCGCGGGCGACGGCGTCGGTGCGAGCGCCGCGGCGACCGCCGGTGCCGACCCGTCGTCGACGATCAGGCGCCCGGTACCGACATCGCTATGCAGGCGCTGGCCGGCGTGCAGGGCGATCCCCGAGCCGATGAGCGGACCGCTGACGACCACGGAGCCGCTCGTCATCGCGATCTCGAAGGCCTGCTTGCTCTTCGACCAGCTGAGCAAGAACGCCGTACCCGTAACGCGCACCGAGTAGGGCCCCGCGGCCAGCGTCCACGCCGCACCGGGTCGCTTGGCGATCTTCACCTTGGCGGCGCCGTCGTCGAGACTCACCCGACCGCCCCGCGCGTCGAGCGCTGCGATGCGCGTCTCCGTCCCCGGATCGAGCGCGAGCTCGGAGCCGTCGGAGAAACGCACCTCGGTGCTTGGGCCGCCCACGATGCGCGAGCCTTCGACGACAGCCCCGTTGACCACCTGATAGGTGAGCGAGCGTGTGCGCGTGACGAGCACGGCAAGCGCAGCGGCCAACGCCACGACCGCCGCCGCCGAAGCCCACGCCGTGCGCCGCCGCCGCTTCTTTTGCGCGACTCTCGCGTCGATCTTCGCAAAGCTCGACGGATCGCGGCGCGTGGCGTCGCCCGACAGGCTCTGCCGCGCGAGCAGCGCGAGCTTGCCGGCGGCGTCCGACGAACCGGACTCGGGTGCCCCGTCTTGCTCGGTCACGGCTCGGTCCCTCCGGGCAGCGTCGTCAGGTACTCGGCAAGAAACGGATCGCGACTCGCGAGCAGCGACACGCGCTTGTACGCCCGCGTGAAGCAGCGACGCGCGGTCGGTACGGAGGTGTCCATGGCCCGCGCGACGTCCGCGACCTCCATGCCGTCCACGTAGCGGAGCACGAACGCGAGCCGGTCTCGCGTGCGCACACCGTCGAGGATCCGGTAGAAGCGCGCCAGAGCTTCGCGCGCCTCGGGATTGCTCTCCACGACGCGGATGTCCGGCAGCTCGGAGGTGGGAGAAAGACCTACCCAGCGCCGCACGCGCCGTCGCCGGAGCTCGTAGCTGATGTTGTGCAGCGTGATGGAAATGACGAAGGCGCGAAACGCGGCCGGCTCTCGCAGCCGCTCGGGCTTGGCGAACAGGCTCGCGAACACGTCTTGCACGAGGTCCTCGACCCCGTGATCGGGTCCGAACGACCGGCGCACGATGCGGCGCACCAGCGGCGCAAACCGCGTCCAGACCGCGCGCGGCGCCTCGGGATGCCGGTCGATCAGCGCGCGAGCGAGATCGGCATCTTCGAGCGTGGCCAACGCGGCCGGCGCAACGAGCTGCACCATGGGTATCGGTAGCTTGCCCGAATCGGCCACGCAAGGAACGGCACGCGCGCGCATTCAGCCCGTAATAAGGTGGCCCCGCCGCCCCTGCGGCGATCAGGAAACGCGTTCGCAGATTGTTGATCCGTCGCCGGCAAGCAGCGTTACCGGGCTAGAGGGGGGCAGAGCCCTGCTCTACGGCCAACCACGAGGGTTATCCGCGGCTCAAAGCGAGGCCCGCAATACCAATCGAAGCGGCAACGAAGCAGGCCCAGCGCCGTAAACCCATGATCTCGCGGTGCCAAAGCACCCCGAGCACACCGGTGAACAGCACCTGAGTCCCGGCGAGCGCACCCCACAACCCGAGCCGCCCGGAGCCGAGCGCCAGCATCGACGCGCTCGAGCCGATCACCGTCGGGGACGAAGCCAGCGCCACGCGCGCGAAGTGTCGCGGCATCGCACCCGTGGGGCGACGACGCAGCAGCACCAGCGGAACCAAAATCAAGCCCGAACCCAATTCCCAGGCCCATGCAGTAAGGAGTGCGTGCGTCCGTTCGGTGAGCCCCTTGGTGAGCAGCGCGACCACCGCCATCAGGCCTGCGCTCACGAGTGACAGCAGTATCCCGGGCAACAGGCGGGGCTCGATCTCGTGGCTCGCGTGCTCGCCGGGTGCCGCCACGACCGCACCGAGCACGACCATCGCACACCAGGCGGCGGTCGCTCCAGACAGCCCCTCCCCAAGCACCGAGTAACCCAAGAGCACGGTGCCGACGGCGGTCCCCGTGAGGATGATCGACGCCCGCAACCCGAAGGGCAGATAGCGCGCGGCTTGAAGCTGCAGCACGTTGGCGAGCGCGGTGAGCGCGACAATGGCACCGAGCGACCAAAGCTCCGCGGTCAGATTCGACCAGGCCGAGCGAGGCACCCAGAGAAGCAGCGGCGACATCGTCACGCCGAGCGAAACGCCACGCAGCGCCGCGAGCTCGATACGATCGTGCTGCCGCGCGAGACGCCCCGTGAACAGGTCGTTCAACGTGTAGAAGAAGCGCGAAACCAAGCAGAGAAGGAGAAACTGCGCCATGAAACGGCGCCCGCTCGGTAGCACAGGCGGGGGGCGTCAGCTGCGGATGCTGTCGTACACGTCGAGGTTCGAGGACGTGACAGGGCGGCGACGCAACCAGCGGCGGTCCAGCGGCGGCATGTCGACGCAGCACACGCGAATGGGCCGGGCGCGCGCCACGTCTTCGAGCCCGTCGAGGAAGCGCTCGAGCCGCTCCCCACCGAACGGGCAATACAAGAAGAACACCGTGCCCGTCGGGACGAAACGGATCATCTCCGCGGCGTCCCCCTCGACGAACCGCAGGCGCTCGAGGCCTAGCCAATCGGCTCGCGCCTGCGCGCTGCGCGCCAGTGCCGGTTGGATCTCGAGGCCGATACAGGCCGCACCGGTCTTCAGGTGCACGAGGAGCGCAGCACGGCCGGCGCCGGATCCGACATCGACGAAAACGTCGTCCGAGGTGACGCCGGCTTGCTCGACGGCGTCGAGCACGGTCGCGACCGAGCACGGAAGATAGGGCACGCAGCCGCGTGGAAGGTTCGGGTCATCGGGCGGCAGCTCGTCGACGTCCCAGACGGCGTCGAGCCATGCTTCACGGTCGGAGGGCGGGAGCTCGCGAATCCTCTCGAAGTCGGCCGACGCTCTCTCCCGGCTCAGCATCGCTAGCTTCCGAGATCCTTGTGCATCAGCGCGCAGGGGACGCTCACGCCGGCGCGAAGGCGAAAGAGTGCCATCTCGTCCACGACGAAGCCGTTGGCTCTGTAGAACTCGATGGCGTTGAGGGTGGACTGCAGATGGAGGCGGGTGATTCCGCGCTGCACGGCCGCGGTTTCCACGCTCTCGAGGAGCCCGCGGCCGATCCCGCGACGCAGATGTGCGGGATCGACGAACATCCCCAGCACCTCGCCCGTCGCTGCGTCGAACTCACAGAACGCGACGACGGCGTCCTCTTCCACGGCGACGAGGACGCGCCCTTCGGAGATGCCCGGCAAGTATCGCTCGGGATTCATGCCACCCGAAGCCCACGCAGCGATCTCTTCCGGCTTGTACGCCGAGCTGCACGTCTCACGAATCGCGGCCACATGCGTGACCATGATGCCGTCGACGTCGCTTGCGACTGCGGGGCGAATCAGCATGCTATCCAATTCGAGCCTCCTCCGACCTGGGGTCGGTGACAAGCCAAGGTTCGCTCGATGCCGACGGCTCGGTGTTCCTCTACGGTCGCAACTGAGCTCAGCCTGCGAGCGCGCGAATATCGGTCACGAGCTCGGGAAACTCGGGTTGATCGAACTCGTGGCCGCGGCCGTTCAAGATCCGCACGACGGCGTCGGGCAACGCTCGCCGGTAGCGCTCGAGGTGTGCGAGGGGGATCTCAGGATCGTCGCGGCTATGGTAGAGATACACGGGCTCGAGGCCGCGTAGCCCGCTTGCGAAATCGGCCTTCAGCGCAAATTCCGGAAACTCCGAGCCCCAGAATGGGGTCGCCACGAGGAACAGCCCGGCGATGGGCGGACGCTTCGCCGCCTCCGAGAGGTACTTCAGGAGCACCGACGCGCCGAACGAGTGCCCGACCACTGCGGGCCGACTGGTACTCGCGAGGAGCTCGGCGATGCGCTTCGCCCAAGACCGGTAGCTCGGCTTGGTTGGCTCCGGCATGCGCGGTGCGTGAACGGCGTAGCTCGGCCCCAGGCCAGGCTGCAGCAGCGGCTCCCAATAGACCTTACCGTGGCGACGACGCGGCTCCCCAGCGCCATGAATGACCAGGACTGACTGCGTCACCTGACGCTTCTAGCGCTCTCGGTAAGCGGCGACCAGGTGCTGCGCGCACCCGTCGCACGTCGAGCTCACGGGTGCGCGAAAGTCATCGTACATCTGCGTCAGCGTGAATCCTCCGATGCTCGACGCACAAGCGTTGTGAGCAACTTGGTCCCCGGCGGACGCTTCGGTCGAATTCCGAACGAATCCACAACCGCTTACAGTTCCGTCGTCGTCGCACAGCGGCTCCCCTACGCTGAGCTCGAAGCCTGGAACCGTGAGTCCGTTCGGCTTGTCGTCGTGCATGACGAACGCAGCGAGCTCACCACCGTCCAGAACCGTCAACGCGCGAGAGTGCCCACCAAAGATGCACGCCGGAAGGTCCTCGTAAGTCACGGTGAGTTGCTGCCCCACGTGGAAGTAGTCGGACGGAACCGTGGTTTCGGCGAAACCCAACGCCCAAGCCCGCCCTTGCTCGTCGGTCAGCTCGACCGTCGGCAGGGAGTCAGCAACGACCTCTTGACCAAAACAATGCACCTCGAGCTCGAACGAGTGTGCCACGCCCACGGCCTTTACGACCCCATCAAAGGTCTCCGACGCGTGCTCGAGAGAGACGCCGTCTGCACGTTCGACGCAGGCTGCAATAGCGACCTCACAGGGGTGCTCGCAGGTCACCGACTCGGCCTCGCCGTCTGACCCCGCATCCGGTGTCGCCCGCGCGTCGCCGTCGTCGTGCTCGTTGCTCGCTCCGCAGGCGAGCGTGCACGCGGATGCGCAGAGCACGGCGCGCAGCATGTGGCCCAGCTTGGCACGAGAGCTCGACATACGGATTGTCGAGCAAGGGCCGTGCCGCTGCTACCCGCGGACTATGCAGCGCCCGACCGGCGAGTGGCAGGTGCGCCCCTGAGAAGACCGGCACTACTCAAATCCTCGTCAACCTCGGGCCAATGGATCCCGTAACCGCCGCCGGCTAGCTGCCAGTTGCTGCGCTGGGCGGGGGTGGCACCAGCAAGACGGGGGAACCATTCGAGCGGCACGGTGATCGTACGACCGTCCGCGAGGTCAGCGCTGAGGCTGTGCTCGTCGACGCGAACGTCCACGATGCGGTCACCAGGCTTAGGTTCGAAAATAGTCATGCCATGCCTCGAGTAGGGTCTCGCGCTCAGAGATTAGCACGCGGCGAATACGGGCGAGCTCGACCGCTGAGAATCCAAGGTTCACAGCCAGCTCCACCGGTTCGAGCCAGTACTTGGCTGAGCACCTATCGCGATCGACGTGCACATGAGGCGGCTCGTTCGGCTCGTGGCTGTGGAAGTAGAACCTATACGGGCCGTTTCGCAGGATCGTTGGCATCGGCGAGAGCCACATCGCGAGGTGGACTCACCATGGTCGGACCGCTAAGTGCGGAGTTGCGTCAACCCATACCGATTCGGTCGTAAGTAGCGCTACGCCTGCCGCTTCTGTTCATGGCGAGCTGCGCGCGCCGCCGAGTCAAGGGCAGGTGTGCCCATTCGGCAGCGCGGAACGCGCGCCGTTACACACGCCGGAGTCCGACGGGCTTCCGGCGTAGACGCACTCGACGC
Organism: Polyangiaceae bacterium; assembly: GCA_035558375.1. GTDB lineage: Bacteria > Myxococcota_A > Polyangia > Polyangiales > Polyangiaceae > PMG-095. Next base: position 550 of record DATMCL010000366.1, on the reverse strand, counting down.
CGTCCAGGTGCGTTTCGCCCCCTTGCAGGGGCGGATTGAGGAACAGAGCGCAACGACCTGGGCCGTCGACCGTGCATTCCGAGTCGGCGGTACAGTGGCGCGACTGGCAGCGGTCGAACGGCGTGTCAATGAACGAGCTCGGCGTACACACGGTGCCGTCGGGACAGTCGCTTCGCGCCGCACACGCGCTGGCAACGCATACGTTGTGATACGCCGGCGCGCACGAGCAAGTGTGCACGATCGAAACGCAGGTTTGATCCGCCGCGCAAGTGAGCCCGTCGCAGCCGCATTCGTCGGTCGTACCGTCGTTCGGGAGCTCCCCGGAACCAGTGCATTCCGTGCTCGGCGTGGGCTGTGGCGTGTCGCACAGTCCGAAGTCGGAGGTCAGGAGAAAGCAGACCTGCGGCGCGTCGCAGTCCTTGGTTAGGCTGCATAGCGTGGGGGCGATTGGCAAAGACGACGAAATCCTCGAAAACAGGTGCCCATCGCCATAGAAGCCTTTCAACGGCCCGCCAGGGGCGCCGGCCCCAGCGCCGCTGCCTCCGGCTCC
>DATMCL010000365.1:0-2131 GCA_035558375.1 Polyangiaceae bacterium | reverse complement strand
CGGGGTCGGCCGGACGAGCTCGAGCGTGAGATCGCCGCTGAAGGGCGCTCCGAGGGGCCGGCGGGTCGGCGTCTCGTCGAGGCGGACGGACTCAACGTGAGTCTTCGCGAGACCGACGCGCGTGGGACGACTGTCACGGTTTGGGGTGCTGGCGGCGCTCGCGAGGCCGCGGGCGATCGGCTGCGAGCGGACCGCGTCGAGGTGACGACGCACGGCGGGCAGTGGACGTTGCGCGGGGTTGCGGTGGCCCTCGGGGCCAAGGGTCCCGGGCGGCTCCGGAGCGTGAAAGTCGCGGAAGCTGAGCTTGGGGTCGACGTGCAGGCGCTTCGTGGCGCGCATGGGGCCGGCGCAGGGTCACCCGCCGCCGGTGGAGCGTCGGCGACGGGTCCGTCCGGGAGCTCGACGCCGGTCGTGGCGCCGGCTGGGCTCGCCTTGGCGTTGCCGACGGTGGCCGGTCTCGTGAAGGAGGCGCTGCCGGAGGGGAGCGGGATCGAGATCGAGTCGGCGCGGCTGCTCGCCAAGTACCGCGGGGAGCATTTGGGGTTCGGGCCGAGTCGCGTGAGCGTGCGGCGCGCGGACGACAGCGTGACGCTCGAGGTTTCGCCGAGCGAAGGCGCCGCTCCCGGCACGACGCCGCTCGCGTTGCGCGGCAAGCTGCCGCTCGCGGGGGGCGCGCCGTCCGTGGAGCTCGAGGGTGGGCCCGTGAGCCTTTCGGCGCTCGGCGTGCGGGACGGCGAGCTCGGGCTCAAGCACACGCGTGAGGCGACGCTCGAAGCGCACCTGCGGCTCGAGCTCGGGGGCGGCGTCGTGCACGTGGCGGGGACGGGCGCGCTCGCGAACGTGTCGTTTCAGCGGCCAGAGGTGAGCGCGCGGGAGGTGCGCGGATTGAAGCTTGGATTCCGCGCGAACGGCGACGTGGCGCTCGACGGATCGCGCGTGAAGTTTTCGGACAGCGAGCTGTGGCTCGGCGAGGTGAAGCTCGCGGGCAACGTCGAGGTGGAGCGCGACGCGGCGGGGACGCGCGTGCGCTCGGCGGGCGGCATTCCGCTCGCGGCGTGCGACGCCGTCGTCTCGTCCATCCCGGCGGCGCTCTTGTCGGACGCGCCAGGGATCAAGCTCGAGGGGACGTTCGCGCTCACTCACGCCGTGAGCTTCGATTCGTCGAAACCGAGCGCCGTTCAGCTCGCTCTCCACGTGGACAACGGCTGCCACGTGACGGCCGCGCCCGAAGAGCTCTCGCCCGAGCGTTTTCGCAGCGTTTGGAGCCGCGAGGTGAAGGGCCCCGACGGGCTTCCGATGACGATTCGCACGGGGCCGGGCGCGCCGGGCTGGATCCGCTACGATGATTTGCCGCGCACGATGGAGATCGCGGTGCTCGTGTGCGAGGACGGCGGCTTCTTCCGGCACCGGGGCTTCGATTTTCGCGCCATCGAGATGGCGCTCAAGGACGACATCATTGCGGGGCGCTTCGTGCGCGGCGCGAGCACCATCAGCATGCAGCTCGCCAAGAACCTGTACCTCGGCAAGGAGAAGACCTTGTCGCGCAAGGTGGAGGAGGCGCTCCTCGTGATGCTGCTCGAGTCGAAGCTCTCGAAGAACGACTTGCTCGAGATCTACTTGAACATCGTCGAGCTCGGGCCCGGCATCTACGGCATCGAGCAAGCGGCGGACTACTACTTCAACGAGGGCGCGCGCGAGCTCACGCTCGGGCAAGCGCTCTATTTGGCGTCGATTCTGCCGGATCCGACGCGCACGCACTTCGAGCCCGACGGACGCATCAGCCCGCGCTGGGGCGAGTACATCAAGAAGCTGATGCGCATCGCGCGCGACGTGAAACGCATCACGGACGAAGAGCTGGAAGCCGGGCTGCTCGAGGAGCTCGCGTTTCGGAAAGGGAGCGGCGCCGCGCGACTGGGAGAGCCACGAGCGACGGACGCGGCATCGCTCGAGGCCGACGATGCTCGCTTCTTGGACGGTCCCGGCGACGCGCCTTGAGGGAGCACCGCGCTCGCCCCTGCGCGCCGCCGTTCGCGTGAGGGCATTCCGAGCCCGGTCGAGGTGGTTCCGCTCCAGGGAGCAAAACGTGGCTCGCTCGGGCTCGGCACGCCGTTCAGTGACTCAGGCGACCGTG
>DATMCL010000364.1:0-3683 GCA_035558375.1 Polyangiaceae bacterium | reverse complement strand
CGAGTCTATCACGCACAGGAGGAGTACGCCCCGGCAACGCTTTTCAGCCTCTGCCGCACGACGACTCACGGTTGGCCCAAGATCAAATCCTCCCGGAGCGGGCATGCACGCGACGGTCGCTCGCCGGAAGCGCGCTTGCTCGCCGTGCCTACTTCTTCGCCGGCGGCGGCGCCTGATCCACGCCGTCTTGAACCTTGAGCACGGCGTTTGCGTCGATGCCGGATTTCACTTCGACGTCGATGCTGTCGGAGAGGCCGAGCTTCACCTCGCGCTTTTCGAAGCTGCCGGGCGACTTCTCGACTTCGACGTACGTCTTGCCGTCTTCGAAGCGGACGAGGTTTTCGCCGATGGCGAGGACGTGGTCGCGGCGCTCGAGGATGATGTCGGCGTTGGCGCTGTAGTTGGCGCGCAGGACGACGCCCGGCAAGAGCTCGATTTTGGCGCGGACCTCGAACTGGATGCTGCCGTCCTTGGGGACGCCCTTCGGGGCGATCGTTTCGAGCGTGCCCTGGAAATGCTGCTCGCCAAGGGCGCCGACGGTGATGGCGACCGGCATGCCTTCCTTGATTTTGCCGACCTCCGACTCGTCGACGGTGCCGGAGAAGATGAGGTCCTTCATGTCGGCGACCGAGGCGATGGTCGTGCCCTCGTTGAAGTTGTTGGCCTCGATCACGCTGCCGCCCTCTTTTACGGGGACGTCGAGCACGGTGCCCTCGACCGTCGAATAGACGAGGTTCGAGATGGCGCCGGATTTCTTGGAGGCGCCGACTTTGACGAGCTGGAGGTTCGCTTCCGCCGCCTCGAGCTCCTGCGCGCGGAGCTGGGCCGTGAGCCGCTGCTGGTTGTACTCGGTGTCGCCGACCAGGTTTTGCGCGTGGAGCTTCTCGAAGCGGGCGAGCTCGGCCTTGGAGTTGTCGTTGCTGATCTGGGCGGAGCGGAGCCGCGCTTCCGCGTTGTTGAGGCTCACGACGTCCGGGATGATGCGGATCCGCGCGATGAGCTGGCCATTTTTGACCTGCTGACCGGCGATGACCTCGACCTTGTCGAGCACGCCGGAGACGCGCGGCTTGATGGTGATTTCGCGGCGCGGGATGATCGCGCCCGGGGCCACCGCCTTCTTCGCGAGGTCGAGCACGCGCGCCTTCGCCGTCTTCACGGGCAGGGGCTTGGCCTGCGACTTTTGATACAAAAAGAGCAGAGTCCAGCTGAACGCGGCCAAGATGCCGAGCGTGATCGCGAAGGGGACGACGCGCTTCATCATGGCCGCCCTGTTCTACTACTCCGCACGCAGCGCCTCCACCGGGGCGATGCGCGAGGCGTGACGCGCGGGGACGACGCCCGCGAGCGCACCCGCGAAAATCAGCACGCCCGCCGCGATGAGCGCCGCCTTGAGGTCGATTTCCGGGCTCCTGAGCGGCGCGCCGTGGATGTGCTCGACGGCGCGTGCGACGCCCTCGAGCGCGGCGACCCCGGCGACGAGTCCCGCGTAGCCCGAGAGCGTCGTGAGCGCGACCGCTTCTTTGACGATCATGCTCACGATCGAGCCCGGCGTGGCGCCGAGTGCCTTGCGGATGCCCATCTCGCGCGTTCGCTCCTTGACGATGATGAGCAGGATGTTGCTCACGCCGAGCACGCCCGAGAGCAGCGTCAGCGTGCCGACGAACCACACGAACACGTTGATGCCGCGGAAGAGCGTGATGATGGTGTCGTACTTCGCGGCCGCGTCGAACGAGCCGATGGCGGGCTCGTCGCGCGGGTTCACGCGGTGGCGCTCGACGAGCACGCGCCGTACCTCGCGCTCGACTGCTTTCGACGACGCGCCCTCCCGTACGCCGAGCGTGAACCAGCCGACGCGGTTCTTCTGGTTGTAGACGTGCTGAAAGGTCGTGAACGGCAGAAAGACGGTGTTGTTGATGCGGTCCCCGTCGTCGCCGGCCTTGTCGGAGTGGAGCTCGCCCACGACGAGGAAGTGGACGCCGTTCACCTCGATGTAGGCGCCGATCGGGCTGTCTTTGGCGAACAGCACCTCGCGCGCCTTCTTGCCGATGACCGCGACCTTGCGCGCCTCGGCCACGTCGGGCTCGTTGAGGAAGCGCCCGCGGTCGATGGCGATGGGCTCGATGCGAGCGTAGTCCGGCATGTCGCCGAGCACGTTCACGGCGCCGCTCTTGCCCGCGTGCGAGACGCGCGCACTGTCGCGCCAGCCGCCGAAGCGCAAACGCGCGGCCACGTACTCGACGCCCGGCACCGCTTTGAGCCGCGCGATGTCGTCGTCCTCGAAGTGCACGAAGCGGCCCGGCGAGAGGCCGCGGTACGGCATCCCCGTGCGCTGCCCCCAGACGTACACGGCGCGCGGCGCGAGCTCCGAAAGCACGAGGGCCCCGCGCTCGAGCCCGCGGCCGAGGCCGAGCAACAGGATGAGCATGAAGAGCCCCCAGAACACGCCGCTCGCCGTGAGCAGCGCGCGCAGGCGATTCCGGCGTAATGTCTGCCAGATCTCCTGCCAGCTGTCCCAATCGAGGAGGAAGGTGCGCATGCTCCGCTACTCCTCCCGCATGGCGACGACCGGGTTCACGCGCGCGGCGCGCAGGGCCGGAAACAGCCCAGCGAGCGCCCCCGCGAGCACGATGAGGGCGGTCGCCTCGAGCGCGAGGGTGACGCTCACCGACGGCTGCCGGATGTACGTGACGTCCGTGAGCCGCTCAGCCGCGAGCTCGACGATCGCGACGCCCACGACGACGCCCGTGTAGCCCGCGACGGCGGTGATCAGGATCGCTTCCGCGAGGATCATGCCGACCAGGCGGAACGGCGTCGCACCGAGCGCCTTGCGAATGCCGATCTCGCGCGTGCGCTCGGCCACGCTGATCAGCATGATGTTCGAGACGCTGACCATGCCCGAGAGCAGCGTTCCGAACCCGACGAACCAGACGAAGCCGTTCACCCAGCGGAAGACCGCGGAGATGCGCTCGAAGCGCGCGAGGTTGTTCTGCGTGCGGAGGGCGCGCGCGTCGTCGAACGACACCTGGTGGCGCTCGGCGAGCAGGCGATGGGCCGCGCGCTCGATTGCCTCGCTTTTCCGGGTATCGACGCCGCCGACGGTCATGCCGAGCGTGTGGATGCGCCCGGGATCGTTGTAGACGAGCTGCGTCGTCGTGATGGGCACGTAGATGCGGCGGAGCTCGGCTTCCCCGCCTTCGTCCTCGAACACGCCTACGACGCGGTACGCGAGCCCGCGGATCTCGATGCTCTGGCCGATCGGCTCTTCGTTCTTGAAGAGCGTCGCTTTGACGAGCGAGCCGATGACGGCGACCTTGCGTCGCTCCTCGATGTCGCGCTGGTTTACGTAGCGGCCGGCCGTCATCAGCGTCTTCTCGAGGAAGCGCTGGTCGGGGTGCACCCCGATGACGTCGAAAGCCGAATGCTTGTCGCCCCGCCGCACGCTGAACTCGCCCCACATCCAGAAGCGGCCGCTCAGGTGCTCGATCTCCGGGAAGGAGCGACGGAGCGCGGCGTAGTCGTCGTTCATGAAGCGGATGTCGCGATTCGGGGCGCGTCCCGCGTAGGGGATCGAGCTCAGGCCCGTCCAGGCGAAGATCGAGTTGACGGCGTCGTCGCGGAATTCGTACACGATGCCGTTCTCGAGGCCTTTCCCGAAGCCGAGCAACACGACGAGCATCAGCGTG
>DATMCL010000363.1:0-4052 GCA_035558375.1 Polyangiaceae bacterium | reverse complement strand
GGGGTCGGACGGGTGCGACTGGGACATATCGGGAGCCATTAGGAGGGCAGCTCGCTCGGGAAGATGAGCTCGACGACGCCTTGCGCTTCGGGTTCGAAGATGTCCTCCGGCACGCGAGGCCCGTCGCACAGGAAGGCGAGCGGCGTGCTCGTCGGCAGGCACGCGTGGAGCAAACCACCGGCGCGTGACGCTTCGTCGAGCTTGGTGGCGACGACCGCGGTCGGGCGCGGGGACTCGTACGAGCGCACCAGGCGATCCACGTCAGCGCCGCGCAGCCACGCCGGCACGGCGAGCAGCACGTTCTTGTCCCAGCCCGAGGCACGTTCGAGCGAGCCCGCGAGGCGCTGCATCGGCAGCGGATCGCCCGGCAGCTGACCTTCGGTGTCGACCAGAAGGATCTCGGGGTCCATCGAGGCGAGCGCGCGCTCGAACTCGTCGGCGTCGCGCGCCGCGTAGAACGGGAGGCCAATCAGGCGCGCGTAGCGCTGCCATTGCTCGACCGCGCCGACGCGGAACGTATCCAGGCTGATGACGCCCACGCTGCGGCCGAGATCGAGCCGGGCACGCGCGGCGAGCTTGGCGAGCGTCGTCGTCTTGCCGGCACCCGTAGGACCAACGCACGCGATGAGCTGCTGGCCCGGTCGCGCGATGAGCGACGGCGTGACGCGAAGCTTCTCGGCGATGGCTTTGCGGAGCCACGGGCCCGAGGCGAGACCGTGCTTGGTCGAGCGAGGGGCGCCGGCGGCGAGCTCGTTCGCGAGGTTGCCCTCGACGCCGGAAGCGTGGAGGTAGCCGAGCGCGCGAGCGCGCGGGGTGCACGCGGCCTGCAGCGCTTCGACGGCGGCCTTGAGCTCAGCGATCTCGCGATTCACGTCGCCCACCGCAGCGCCTTTGCCGAGCGTCGCGCCCTTGGGGGCGCTCGGCAAAGGCGTCGTGCGCGCCGTACGCGCTTCCATCTTCGGCTTCGTCTCGCCGAGGCGCGCCGGGCGAACGCGAGGCTCGGCCGGCTCGGGGCGGAAGGCACGAACGGGCGACTCGCCGCGTGCGGCTTCGATCTCCACGTACCCGCGATCGAGCGGGCTGCCACCAGGCACGCGGCGCGTCGCCCGAATCACGGCGTCCGGCCCGAGCACCGTGCGCACTTGCGACAAGGCTTCGGTCACATCGGCTCCGCGGAAATTCTGGAACTGCACGGCTCGAGTCTCCTTGGGTTAGGCGGCTTCACTCGTGGTGAAGGAAATGGTTTCGAAGGGCCGGAGCTGTATGTCCGGCTCGATCTCTCGGAACGAAATCACGGCAAGCTGCGGCACGCGGCGCTCGGCGAAGGCGCGCACGTAGCGGCGCACGTCGGGGCTCGCGATGATGCACGGCGGGCGTCCGGCCTTCACCATGCGCGCCACGGCGGCTTCGAGCGACACGGCGAGGATGCGGGCGTGCTCGGGGTTCAGCGCGCCGCCGGTGCCCGAAGCAATCTCGCGCAGCGAGCGGCGGAACATGTCTTCCACCGGCGCGTCGAGCACGAGGCCCGCGAGCACGTCGTCGGACCCGGTGTACTGCGCGCTGATCTGGCGCGACAGGCGTTGGCGACAGAGCTCGGTCAGCTGCTCGGTGTCGCGCGTGGCCGGAGCGAGCTCGATGAGCCCTTCCAAAACCGTGCGCAAGTCTCGAATCGAGACGTTTTCGCGGAGCAGGTTGCGCAGAACCTTCAGCACGTCGGTCGTGGAGAGCAAATTCGGTACCAAGTCCTCGACGAGCTTCGGCGTGCTCTTGGAGAACACCTCGAACAGGTGGGAGAGCTCAGCGCGACCGAGGATCTTGTGAGCTTGTGTGCGTGCCACCTCGCCAAGGTGGGTGGCGACAATGGTCGTGTGGTCCACGACAGTCGCTCCGAGCGCTTCGGCCAGCTCGCGGTCGCGCGGATGGATCCAACGCGCTGGCGTTCCGAACGCCGGGTCTTTGACAGCCTCGCCGTCGAGCGGTCCTGCGCTGCCCGTCGGGTCCATCGCGAGCAGCCGCCCGGCGCGCGTCGTGCCGCGGGCCACCTCCGTCCCGAGCAGCAAGATGCGGTAAACCCCGGGCAAAAGCTCGAGATTGTCGCGGATGTGCACGGGCGGAATCACCGTGCCTAGATCGATGGCGATCTGCTTTCTGAGCGCGCCGATGCGGTCGACCAGCGTGCCGCCGAGCTCCGGATCGACGACCTGGACGAGCTCGTAGCCGACCTCGAGCGCAAGCACGTCGAGCGGCAGCGCACCGTCGATGTCCTCGGGCGAGCCGGGACGAGGCCCTGCTGCCGCCGCCGCCTGAGCCGCCGCCTCCGGCTTGGCTGCCGCGTCCGTGGTCGCGCTCGGCGGCGGCTGGCGTCCGAGCCAGAAGAGCCCGCCTGCGATGGCGAGGAACGGGATGGCCGGCATGCCGGGCAGAAGCGCGAAAAGCGTCAACACACCGGCGGTGGCAGTGACAGCCCGTCGACTGCCGAGGAGCTGCGCCTGGAAGGCGCGAGCGATCTGGTCGCCCGTGGCCGAGCGCGTCACGACGACGCCCGCGGCGGTCGAGATCAAAAGGGCCGGGATTTGCGAAACCAGCGCGTCGCCGACCGACAGAATCGAGAACGTTTCCGCGGCGCTAGCGAGGGTCATCCCCCTGGAAAGGCCGATCATCAGGCCGCCGACCAGGTTGATCGCGGTGATGAGCAAGCCGGCGACGGCGTCGCCCTTCACGAACTTGCTCGCGCCGTCCATCGCGCCGAAGAAGTCGGCCTCGCGCTCGACGTTCTTGCGGCGTTCGCGCGCGATTTCCGCGCCGATGATGCCGGCGTTCAGATCGGCGTCGATCGCCATCTGCTTGCCGGGCATTCCATCGAGGGCGAAACGCGCGGCAACTTCGGCGACGCGACCGGCGCCCTTCGTGATCACGACGAAGTTGATGACCACGAGGATCAGGAACACCACCAAACCGACGACGACGTTCCCTTCGACGACGAAGCGACCGAACGTCTCGACGACGTGCCCGGCGGCCCCGTGTCCCTCGTGACCCTTCAACAAAATCAGCCGTGTGGTCGCGACGTTGAGGCTCAGCCTGAGCAGCGTGGCGATCAGGATGACGGCCGGAAACGAGCTGAATTCCAGCGGGCCTTCCATGAAAAGCCCGATCAAGAACACGCCGATCGAGACGGCCAGGCTGATCGCCAAGAACCCGTCGACGAGCACCCGTGGAATCGGGAGCACCATCATCAGCACGATGAAGATGATCGCGAGCGGCACGATCATCTCTGATCGCGGCGCTTTCGGCTTCAGCGCGGGAGAGGCCACGCCCGAGCGGCTGCCAGAAACGTGCCAGGAACCAGCGAGAACGCGCGGGACGAAAGCCCGGCTGTTCGCTAGTTATTGCGGGGTAAGCGTCAACGCCTTGACGCGGAAGCGCGGAGGCGGTGAGCGGAGTTTGACACCTACCTCGGCACTATTTTCGGCTCAGCGCTTCGAGCTCAGCGACGCGGCGTTCGAGATCGAGACGGGCCGCCTGGTGGCGCTCCTTCTCGGCGCGTTCGCGCTCCTTCTCGGCGCGCTCGTGCTCCATCTCCGCGACTGCCTTCTCCTCACCCGTGAGCCAGCGCAGCTTGCCTGCGCGATCGTCGGCCACTTCGAGCAGTGCGTCCGAAGGGACGAGCCAAGCCTCGAGAACTTCAGAAAATACTGGATCGGAGCCGAAGTGGACAAGGGCAAGCTGCCCGAGTGCGTCTCGCCGCCAAAGCTGAAGCGGCACGGGCCCACCGAGTGATGCGGGGCCCGCGAGCAGCGGATCGAAGACGCAAAGCTCCTGGGCGCCGCACGCGGCGTAGCGATCCTGGATCGCAGCGTAGTCCTTGTACGGATGGTTTTGGCTGACGACCTCGACTGCGAATGACGGGGCGCGGTGCCCCGGCTTCCAGAGGCACAGGCTCGAGAGGCGCTCCGGGTTCGGTGGCGCCGGCTCGAGCACGCACACATCCGGATCGATGCCGACGGCCGGACGCTCCTCGAGCCAGCGCACGGCCAGCTCGCGCGCAACGAAGA
>DATMCL010000362.1:0-10418 GCA_035558375.1 Polyangiaceae bacterium | reverse complement strand
TCGGCAGCCCGATGCGCAAGAACCACGGCCAGCGCGGCGTGAGGCGAACATCGCCCGTGGCCAGCACCCGGAACACCTCCTCCGGCGGCGCAGAGACGAGCACCGCCGCGCTCGCCGTGTGCAGCGGATGCGTGAGCGGCTCGTCGGTGACTCCTGCATGCACCTGCCAGCCGACCCCCAAGAGCACGACGAGCCCACTCAAACCGTGGCGATCGCGGCCACGCGGCACGCGCCGATACAGCACCGAGCCCGCGAACGCGCCGAGGAGCACGCAGGGGGTCAAGATCGGCAGACAGAAGAGCGCGCAAACCACGCCCTCGCGCAGCGTGACGATCGCGAGCAAGACCGAGATGCCGAGAGTCGCCAAGGACGTCGCGTACGGCCGCCGCGGCGCGAGCATGCCCACGAGGAAGCCAACGAAAAACGGAATCGAAAAGAAGGCCGTCCCGTAGCTACCCCCCGCGACGCACGCCACCACGTAGAGGAGCGCCGCGACGAGGACGCCGACCGCGACGGTGACGTCAGCTCGCGCTGGCCGGAACGGGCGATTATCGGGACCCAAGGGGGGCTCGTTCAGAGCCATCGCGCGGCCCTCCAGTGCTGGTCCACGTCGCGAGTCGCGAGCGTGCCGTCGTACTCGAAGCTCGTACCGAGCTTTTGACCGAGCTCGCCGACGAAGGCGAAACGGCACGCCCGCGCCGGGACGAAATGCGGCGACCAAGGGCTATGGTCGATCGGCTGCACGCGCACGCGCCCGCGCACGCTGTCGGCGCTGAAGCGCATCCCGAGCAGGAACCGCGTGGCCTCCTCCGCCGAGCCGAAGACCGAACCATTCGCAGGCGCTTCCGCGGCCGTGTCGACGTCGAGCACCGCATCGCCCGAGCCGTCGCGGCTCAGGCACTCCATCCTCACGGAGCTCGCCTCGCGGAACAACCGAACCGCCGCGCGACGCGGGCGGTAGTGGGAAAAGTAGCGTCCGAGCAACGCGAGGCTCGGTGAGCTCACGTCACTCCTCAGGGTGACGAACGTCGACTCACCGCCGAAGCGCACCGCCAAGCGGTACAAGAACTCGCGGTTGTCGAAGCGGAGGAAGCGCGGCGTGCCCGCGATGCCCATGCGGACGATTTCGACCGCGCACACGCTGAGGAAGCCGCACCCCTCGCGCGTATCGAGCTCGAACGGATCGGGGACGAGCGGCGCGAGCGCGCGCGCCGGCGCGCGGTAGGTGACGAACAGCCGATCGGTGACGTGTCCGGTGACGGGTAGGAACTGGGTGCCGCTCGCTGGCCAGACGAAGGCCGGCGAAACGAGCGACGGGGGGGTGAGTGCGACGGTCTGCATGAAGAATCGGGCCTCCGATCTCCGGTACAGAAACCGCCATCGGCGGTTGCATGCGGCGTGGAAGAAACGGACCGAAGGGCCGAGGACCGCTGCTCGCCCGACGCTGAACACCCGAATCCACTGTCAGAATGAGCACTTGGGAAAGGGTCAAGTAATCGGTTGACAGCTTGGAGGGGTCCCCAATATGTTGTGGTTCGTGCTGGTGCCTCTGGACAAATGTCCAGGGGCTGAAAAGGGAACCCGGTCGGAAGCCGGGGCTGCCCCGCAGCGGTAGGCGAGAACGATATCCGCGACAGGCACTGGACCCCGCGAGGGGCCCGGGAAGCCGCGGAGTGTAGGAAGACGGCGAAAGCCGGAGCGCTCGCGAGCCCGAAGACCTGCCGGCATACGGCACTGGGAAGACCTCCCGGCGCCGTTTCGACCTGGAAGCCTCGAGGGAGGCAGGTAGGTCCGGTTGGCGCGTCGTCCGCGCCCACACGGTGCCGATCCCGCTTCTCGCGCGACGTCCAATCGCCCGCGGGTGGCGACGGTCGGTCCGATGGCGTTCACAGAGCGCCGTGGGTCGCGCGTCCCTTCCGTGGGTTCACGAACGAGCGGTCATGCAACCGCTCCCAACGAACCGAAGAGGAGACGACCATGCTCGACATCAGCCCGCACGGTAACGGCCAGGCGCCGTTGCGCTCGATCCCCGCTCCTTCCGCGAGCCCCGACGACGCGTACCCGCAAACGACCATGCGGGTCAGAAAGCGCAACGGTTCGACCGAAGCCGTCGACGTGAACAAGATCGTGCGCGCCGTGAGTCGTTCGTGTGTCGGGCTCGGGGATGTCGACGCGCTGCGCGTGGCCACGAAGACGATCAGCGGGCTCTATGACGGGGCCACGACGCGTGAGCTCGACCAGCTCTCGATCCAAACGGCGGCCGCGCTCATCGCCGAGGAGCCGTCCTACGCAAAGCTCGCCGCGCGCCTGCTCGGCACGTACATCGACAAAGAGGTGCGGGGGCAGGAAGTTCAGGCTTTTTCGCAGTCGATCGCGCTCGCTCAGCGCCTCGGTATCGCGAACGACCGGCTCGCGAGCTTCGTGCAGGAGAACGCCCGCAAGCTGAACGATGCCATCGATACCACGCGTGACCGCGAGTTCGAGTATTTCGGCCTGCGGACGCTCTACGACCGCTACCTCATCAAGCATCCGAAGACGCGGCGCGTGCTCGAGAGCCCGCAGTACTTCTTCTTGCGCATCGCCTGCGCCCTGTCCGAGTCCGTCCCAGAAACTCTCGAGCTCTACCGCCTGCTCTCCTCGCTCGAGTACCTGCCTAGCTCCCCCACCCTGTTCAACGCCGGCACGCGCCACGAGCAGCTCTCGAGCTGCTTCTTGCTCGACTCCCCCGAAGATCACCTCGAGGACATCTACCAGCGCTACGCCGACGTCGCGATGCTGTCGAAGTTCTCGGGCGGGATCGGGCTTGCGTACCACCGCGTTCGAGCGCGCGGCTCGCTCATCGAGAGCACGAACGGGCACTCGAACGGCATCGTGCCTTGGCTGAAGACGCTCGATTCGTCGGTGGCGGCCGTGAACCAGGGCGGCAAGCGCAAAGGTGCCTGCTGCGTGTACCTCGAGTCGTGGCACGGCGACGTGGAGGAGTTCCTGGAGCTTCGCGAAAACACCGGGGACGAAGCCAGCCGCACCCACAACCTGAACCTCGCCAATTGGGTGCCGGATCTCTTCATGCGGCGCGTGGAGGCAGACGAAGTCTGGAGCCTGTTCGATCCGAAGGTCGTGCCCGAGCTCCCGGATCTCTGGGGCGAGGACTTCGACCGGGCGTACGTGCAGGCGGAAAACCGGGGACTCGCGACGAAGACCGTCCGGGCGCGCGACCTCTACGCGAAGATGATGCGAACGCTCGCGCAGACCGGCAACGGCTGGATGACGTTCAAGGACAAGTCGAACCGCGCGTGCAACCAGACGGCCCGCCCCGGGCGCGCCGTTCACCTTTCGAACCTGTGCACCGAGATCCTCGAGGTCACGTCGGGCGAAGAGACTGCCGTTTGCAACCTTGGCTCGATCAACCTCGCCCGTCACGTGACGCGGGATGCGCGCGGAGCCGTCACCTTCGATTTCGACAAGCTCGCGCACACCGTCCGCACGGCGGTGCGCCAGCTCGATCGCGTCATCGACCTCAACTATTACCCGATCCAGCAAACCCGCGCGTCGAACCTGCGCTGGCGTCCCGTGGGACTCGGCGTGATGGGCCTGCAGGACGTGTTCTTCACGCTGCGCCTGCCGTTCGACGCACCCGAGGCGCGCGCCCTCTCGCGCCGCATCGCCGAGGAGGTCTATTTTCACGCCCTTTCGGCTTCCGTCGAGCTCGCGCGCACCAAGGGTAAGCACCCCGCGTTCGAGGAAACGCGCGCCGCCGCGGGCGAGCTTCAATTCCGAGCGTGGAACGTCCAGCCCGACGATGCCGGGCGCTTTGATGCCCTCGCCCAAGACATCCGCGAGCACGGTCTCCGCAACTCGCTGCTCGTCGCGATCGCGCCCACGGCGACGATCGCCTCGATCGCGGGCTGCTACGAATGCATCGAGCCGCAGGTGTCGAATCTCTTCAAGCGCGAGACGCTCTCCGGAGACTTCATCCAGGTGAACCGCTACCTCGTGGCGGAGCTCAAGGCGCTCGGGCTGTGGACGGACGCGGTTCGCACGGGCCTGAAGCTCGCCGAAGGCTCGGTGCAAGCGCTCGACGAGCTGCCGCCCGAGCTGCGCGCCGTGTATCGGACCGCCTGGGAGCTGCCGATGCGCTCGCTCATCGACATGGCGGCGGATCGGGGCGCGTTCATCGACCAGAGTCAGTCCCTGAACCTGTTCATCGAGAACCCGAACATCGGGCAGCTCTCCTCCATGTACTTCTACGCCTGGAAAAAGGGCCTGAAGACGACGTATTACCTGCGCTCGCGGCCTGCGACGCGCATCGCGAAGGCGACGATCGAGCCGCCGCCCCCGACGCCGGGAGACGACGCAGGGCCGCAAGCCGAGCGCGGATGGACGCCGGCGCCTCCGAGCGTCGCCGAGAAGGACGCCGCGGCCGTCGCCTGCTCGCTCGAGAACCCCGAGAGCTGCGAGGCGTGCCAATGAGCCACGTCGAACGGCCCGCGCGGCTCCTCGATCCGGGCATGTGCCTCACGCTGCGCCCGATGGTCTATCCGGCCTTCTACGAGATGTACCGCGCGGCGATCAAGAACACCTGGACGGTGGAGGAGGTCGACTTCTCCACCGACGTGGGCGACTTGCGCTCGAAGATGAGCGCTCCCGAACGTCACCTGGTCGAACGACTCGTCGCGTTCTTCGCGACGGGCGACTCGATCGTCGCGAACAATCTCGTCCTGAACCTGTACAAGCACCTGAACGCGCCCGAAGCGCGCATGTACCTGTCGCGCCAGCTCTACGAGGAGGCGCTACACGTTCAGTTCTACCTGACGCTGCTCGACACGTATTTGCCGGATCCCGCGGAGAGGGCACGGGCGTTCGCCGCGGTCGAGAACATTCCCTCCATCCGCACCAAAGCCGAGTTCTGCTTCCGTTGGATGAGCTCGATCGAGGGGCTCAGCGCCCTCGACTCGCGCGCGCAGCGCAAGCAGCTGCTCCTCAATCTCATCTGCTTTGCCGCTTGCATCGAGGGGCTCTTCTTCTTCGCGGCGTTCGCCTACGTCTACTTCTTGCGCTCGCGCGGGCTCTTGCACGGGCTGGCGGGCGGCACGAACTGGGTTTTCCGCGACGAGAGCGCGCACATGGCGTTCGCGTTCGAGGTGGTGCGGGTCGTGCGAAAGGAGGAGCCCGAGCTCTTCGACGCCGAGCTCGAAGCCGAAGTGCGCGCCATGATGAGCGACGCGATCGCGTGCGAGACGCTGTTCGCCGAGGATCTCCTGGGCGGCGGCATTGCCGGGCTTTCGACGCGGGACGTACGGCAGTACCTCGAGTTCACGGCGGATCAGCGCCTGGCGACGCTCGGGCTTGCGAAGCAGTTCGGAGCGAAAAACCCCTTTTCCTTCATGGACCTGCAGGACGTGCAGGAGCTCGCGAACTTTTTCGAGCGGCGCGTTTCGGCGTACCAGGTGGGCGTAACGGGCGAGGTCGCGTTCGACGCCGCGTTCTGAGGCGCGCGCGGTGGAGGGCCATGGCGCTGGGCGAGGCGAGTGTGGCAACATGCCCTAGGCCCATAGCGGGACGATTACCTAGGGCGGGGCTCGGCAGCGTCAAGCTTTTGACACCCCCCAGAACGACTGGCGCGTGATTCGACTGGCCCGTACCTTGACAGTACCGAAGGCCGATCCGTTAAGATCATGAGTCGCGACGTTCGCTCGGACGGAGCTCGTGCGCCCGGGGCAGGGAAGGCAGTGCAGACCGCAAGAAAATCCGTACTTCTCGTAGACGACGAACCGCAAGTGCTGGTCGCACTGGAAGACCTCCTGAGCGAGGAATTCACCGTGCTGAAGACCGTCTCGCCCGAGGCGGCCCTCGAGCTTGCGGAGCACGAAAAGGACATCGCCGTGGTCGTCAGCGATCAGCGCATGCCGGGCATGAACGGGGACGAGCTCCTCACGCGCATGCATCAGTCCTGCGACGCGACGCGCATTCTCGTGACCGGCTTTGCCGATCTGTCGGCCGTCGTTCGCGCCGTCAACGAAGGGAGGATCTTCGCCTACGTGACCAAGCCGTGGCGTCCCGAAGAGCTGCAACTCTTGGTGCGCAAGGCGGCCGAGCATTTTCGTCTCGCGCAGGAGCTCGCGCACGAGCGCACGTTGCTCCGTGATTTGATGGACAACACGCCGGACGGCATCTACTTCAAGGATCGGCAGCTCCGGTTTCTCCGCACGAATCGGGCCTATGCGCGCGGGCTCGGCAGCGCGAGCTCGGACGCGCTCGTCGGACGCCGGCTGAACGAAATCCTCGGCCCCTACTCGGCCGAAGCGCTGAACGTCGAGGCGGAGGAGCGCCGCGTCCTCGCCGAGGGCCTTGCGCTTGAGGACGTCGTGCACGAGTTCCGGCAGAGCGGCGGCACCCAGCACCTGTCGGAGACGAAGGCGCCGATTCGCGCGCCGAACGGCGAAACGATCGGCCTCGTGGGCATCTCGCGCGACATCACGGCCCGCGTCCAAACCGAGGCGGCGCTCCGCCGCGCCGAGGAACAGCTGCTTCATTCGCAGAAGATGGAGGCGATCGGACAGCTGGCCGGCGGAGTCGCGCATGACTTCAACAACGTCCTGTCCGTCATCCTGAGCTACGGCGAGATGCTGCTCGACGAGACGCCGAAGGACGATCCAAAACACGCCGACATGGCCGTGATCGTCGGCGCCGCGCAGCGGGCCGCGACCCTCACCCGCCAGCTGCTCGCCTTCAGCCGCAAGCACGTGATCGAAGCTCATGTCGTCGATCTCAACACCGCGGTTCGCGGCATCGACACGATGCTGCGCCGAATCATCGGCGAGAACATCGACCTCCGCACGACGCTCGCAGCGCGACCGCTCACCGTCCGCGCCGACACGAGCCAGCTCGAGCAAGTCATCATGAACCTGACGGTCAACGCGCGCGACGCGATGCCGAAGGGCGGTACCATCGAGCTCGACACGGCGAACGTCGACATCGACGAGCGCTACGCCGCCGAGCACCCGGGGCTCGCGACGGGCCGCTTCATTCGGCTGCGCGTACGCGACACCGGCACCGGGATGGATGCGGCAACGCAGAAGCGAATTTTCGAGCCGTTCTTCACGACCAAGGACGTCGGGCGCGGAACCGGGCTCGGGCTCTCGACGGTGTACGGCATCGTTCAGCAGTGCGGCGGTCACATCGTGCTCGAGAGCGAGCTCGGCCGTGGCACGACCTTCAGCATCTACCTTCCGGAGACAGCGGAGGCGTCGGCCGAAGACGTTCCGACCCGAAAGACCCCGTCGCGCCTCCCCGTCGGTGCGGGCACCGTCCTCGTGGTCGAAGACGACGACGAGGTTCGCCAAGTCGCGGTTCGCATCCTGCGGGATCACGGCTACACGGTGCTCGAAACCGGCAAGCCTGCCGAGGCACTGGCGGTCGCCCGCTCTCACCCGAAGGGAATCGATCTACTGCTCGCAGACGTCGTGATGCCCGGCGTGAGCGGACCAAAGGTCGCAGAGGAGCTCACCCTTGCACTTCCAGGGCTCAGAGTGCTCCTGATGTCGGGTTACACGGGAGCGAGCGGGATCGAGGACGTGACGCTCACGAAGGGGATCCGCTACATCGAGAAGCCGTTCACGCCGGCGAGCCTCGTGAAGCTCGTGGCAGAGATCCTGAGGACCGTTTAAGGCGGCTTGCCGAGGGCTTGGCGCACGCGGGCTAGGTTTTCCTGGGCCTCGGGGCAGCCCGGGTGGAGCGTGAGCTCGGCTTCGAGCTCTTGCTCGGCGGCAGGGAGGTTCGCTTCCGCCATGAGGAGCACGGCAAGGTTATTGTGCACGAGCGGCTCGCGGGGATCGGCGGCGAGCGCGCGCTGGTACGCGCGGCGCGCGGCGGCGGGATCGCCGGCAAGCTGCTCGGCGACGCCTAGGTTTCGTTGCGCCAGCGCCGAGTGCGGCGAGCCGCGCGCGAGGGAGCGCGCGAAGGTCGTGCGATCCGCGTAGTCGCCGAGCGTGCGCCAAGCAAGTGAGGCCGCCGCAACGACGACGCCGGCTCCGAGGGCTGGTCGTGCGCCGTTCGGCAATGGCAGGCAGCGAGCGATCTCGGCGATGCCGAGCGAGAGTGCGATGGCAGGCAGGTAGAGTCGGCTCTCGAGCACGAGCACGCTCGACGCCGGGACACTCGGTAGTGCCAGGGCCACGTACGCGCCGAGCGCCACGAGGACGCGACGGCGCGAGATGCCCGGAAGCGCGAGCAGAGCGAGCAAGAGCCCGAGCGCGAGACACCCCGGTAAGAGCGGGACGTCGCCCGGAACGGCAAGAAATTGCGGGCGAAACGGCAGAAGCAGCGAGCCGAGCCCCGTGACGAGCACCTTCAGCCCGACGAGGAGCTCGCCGCCGAACGCCGGAAGGCCGAGCTCGGGTCCGAGCACGGTGCGCCGAAGCAGCAGCGCCGCGGCGATGACCCCCGCCCAGGTGAGTGCGAGCCAGCGCGGAACCGCCGCGCCGAGCGGCCGCCGCTCGACGATGACCCTCCCGAGCGCAAACACGACGGGCAGCGCGAGCGCGGTCTCCTTGCTCCCGAGCGCGAGAAAGAAGCAGGCGCCGTGGACGACTGCCGGCAGCAGACGCACGCCTTGCTCGAGTCGTTTCAGCGCGAGCCAGGCAGCCAGCGAGAACAGGCCGAGCAACACGTCGTCGCGACCCGGGATCCACGCCACCGCCGCGCCGAGCGCGGGATGCGCGACGAACGCGAGCGTCACGAGCACGGACAGGCCGCGCGAGAAGCCCTCCGCGACGAGCACGAGGAGCAGCAGGCAGCCAGCGAGCGCATGCAGGAGCACGTTCGTGGCACGGTAGCCGGCCGCCACGTTTCCGCTCCCCGCGGCATCGAGCGCGAACGAGGCCGTGACGACAGGCCGATAGTACGCATGGTCGCGCTCCCGCCCCTGAAAGTACGGCCGCGAGAAAGCCTGGGCCGCGGCGCCCTGCTCGGAAAGGAACGCGAGATCGGCGACGACGAGCTCTTGGTCGTCGAGGTAGCTCCACGGGTAACCGAGCGTGCGCGCGTAGAGCGCCGCGGTCAGCGCCACCACGGCGAGGAGCGGCGCCGCGAGGCCCTTCACGAGGGTCGATGCTACTCGATGCGCGCGCCGCCCGAGAAGCCGCCCTCGGGGCCGAGCACCTCCACGGCGAGCGCGCTCACCCGCGCGCGGATGTCCCCTTCGGGCGGATCCGCGCGCGCGTCGAGGTAGAGCTCGGGCGCTCGCTGCAGAAACTCCGCCACGGTGGGCCGGAGCGTCACGTCGTAGCGGTCGAGCTCGAGCAGGTTCCCGATGTGCTGCTCTGGCGTGAAGCGCCGGTAGAGCTCGCGCTTGGCCTCGAGGTAGGCTTCGGCGCAGGCGCGGTTCGGCCATACCGAGAATGCTGCCACGCGCCGCTCGCGCGGCAGGGCTGCGGCGGGCAACGATTCGACGGTCGTCACGCCGAACCAGGTGAGCACGGCACGGAGCGAGGGATTTTTCGTGAGCGGGACGAGCGGCGGGCGCGGTGCCCCACCGGCGGCGAGCGCCTCGACCACGAACTCCGAGCAAAACATGCGGTGATGGTCGTGATAATCCCAGCCCGCGTCGAACTCGATCTGCTGCCCGCGGAGCTCCTTCACCCGGGCTTCCACGCGCGCACGGTCGACGTTCTGAGGGGGCTCGAACACCTCCACGTAGAGGTGCATGCCCACGTAGTCGGCGAGCGCCGTGCGGCGGATCCCTCCGACGAGAGAGCCAGCAGGCTCGCTTGCGAGCGTCGGCTTGAATTCCGCCGACATGTCGTAGACGAACGGCGCACCGTCGGGATCCGTCACGACGAGCGCCGAGTGCGTGAAGCGGAAGAAGCGATCCGGCGCGAAGCTGAACAGGATGCCGTACGGACCAGGCGCCTCGGACAGCACGATTTGTCCGGTGCGGAACGGCGAGGCCTTACCGGGCCCCGCGGCGGGATCGTCGTACACCGAGTGGATCGAGTACTCGATCGAGCTCTGCCCGCAGCCGACGAGTGCCGCGCCCGAAAGCCCCCCAAGGAGGAGGCGGCGATCGAACCGTGTCATCGGCCGCAGGGCTCCGAGTACTTCCCGAAACGCGCGACCCGCGGCGGCCCCGGACAGCAGGAGCGAGCCGCCGCGCCGCTACCGAAATGGTTCACTTTCGGCGGCTGCGCGCAGAACGCGAGCTTCACCTGATCGGGGACCTTGATGCAGCCGGACAAACAGAGCGAGAGCGCGGCAACCCGGGCCGACCGCCACATCACGGCATCCGTTCGATCGTGTACGTCGAGTGCGGGCTCAAGAGCCTGAAGAGGCCCGCGGCAACGAAGCTCGCTCCGCTCACCCCAAGCAGGACGTAACCCGTGTTGCGCGCCCACGCTTCCTGCCCCGTGAGGGCATTGATC
>DATMCL010000361.1:0-2737 GCA_035558375.1 Polyangiaceae bacterium | reverse complement strand
CCGATCTCGAGAGTACTATCGCGGCTCGTGCGGCGCTCCCACCCCCCGACTCTCATCACCCTGGCCTCGCGCGCGCTCCGCGAGGAATGCGGGCTCGAGCGCGGAATGGGGCTTCTGTGTGCGATTTCGGGCGGACCGGATTCCATGGCGCTCCTCGACGTGCTGGCCGGCCTCGGGCCGAAGCTCGGCTTCACGCTCACCGCCCATGGCGTCGACCACGGCCTGCGCCCCGAGGCCGCCCGGGAGCTCGACCTCGCCGAGCGCCATGCCGCGGGCCTCGGCGTGCCCTTCTCGCGCACGGTCGTGTCGGTCGCGCCGGGCGGCAACTTGCAGGCGCGCGCTCGGAGTGCCCGCTACGCCGCGCTCGAAGCCGCTCGACGCGCAACCGGGGCGGATCTCCTCGCGACGGCGCACCACGCGGACGACCGCGCCGAAACGGTGCTCCTGCGCCTCCTTCGCGGCTCCGGGCCGCGCGGTCTCGCCGTGCTGCCCCCTCGTGCCGGCGAGCGCGTGCGTCCGCTGCTTCGCGCCCGGCGCGCGGACGTGCTCCTGCACCTCAGCCGGCATCGCGTGCCGTTCGCCGAAGATCCGTCGAATCGCGATCGGCGCTACCAGCGCGTTCGTGTGCGCGAGGAGCTTGTACCCCTGCTCACCGAGCTCTCACCCGGCATCGTCGAGCACCTGTGTGCCCTCGCGGACGCGCTCGGCGCAGCTCCAGATGGCCTCGCGCTCGAGGTGGGGCCCTTGCCCCTGGGGCGAGCGCAGCGAAAGCAGCTGGCGCGAGCCGTTTCGCACCGCTCGCGTGAGGCGCGAATCTGGCTTCCCGGCGGGCGCACGCTGGCCCTCGATCGTGTGACGCTCAAACCACACCTTTTGGCTCAAGAGCGCCCCAGAAAACCTTAGCTTCGCCGGGCACCGCCCGTAGTGATCCCCATGAGCCTTTCTTGCCCCTCCGGCGCCCGTACGCCTGCGAGTCGCACCGAGTTTCGGAAACCTTTTTTGGGGCTGGGGCCCCAAAAAATCAAACGAGCGACGCCCCAAAAACAACGCGAGCCGCTGAATTCAGGGGGTGACGAAAACGCGTTCGGGTGCCATGCTGTTAGCTCGAGGTTCGCGTGAGACAACCGCACAAGACGCTATTGCTCTGGGTGGTGCTGATCGTCGCCTTCTTGGCGATCTGGCAGTTCTTGAACGACCAGGACGGGCCACAGCGCTCCGAGTACGCGTACAGCGACTTCATGGCGCTCGTGAAGGCGCCGCGCGACCAACGCCACATCGACGAAGTCGAGATTCGCGATCGTGACTACAACTTCACGGTCAAGAACCCGACCGGCAAGGGCGCTCAAGAGAAGGGTCGCACCGTCGGTCCGACGGAAGACAGCGCGCAAGACCTCCTGACCCACGGCGTCAAGGTCACCTTCCAGAAGGACGAGGGCGGCTCCTTCCTCACGCCGCTCCTCCAGATCCTCCTGCCGATGCTCTTCGTCATCGTCATGTTCTACCTCTTCATGCGCCAGCTCCAGGCGGGTGGGGGCAAGGCCATGAGCTTCGGGAAGAGCCGCGCTCGTTTGCTCAGCGAGTCCCAGAACAAGGTGACGTTCGCCGACGTGGCCGGCATCGACGAAGCGAAGGACGAGGTCGAGGAGATCATCGCCTTCCTCAAGGACCCGAAGAAGTTCCAGCGGCTCGGTGGCCGCATCCCGAAGGGCGTCCTCATGATGGGCCCGCCCGGCACCGGCAAGACGCTGCTCGCTCGCGCCATCGCGGGTGAGGCAGGCGTGCCGTTCTTCAGCATCTCGGGCTCGGATTTCGTCGAGATGTTCGTCGGCGTCGGCGCAAGCCGCGTCCGCGACCTCTTCGAGCAAGGGAAGAAGCACGCGCCCTGCATCATCTTCATCGACGAGATCGATGCCGTCGGTCGTCACCGTGGCGCGGGCCTCGGCGGTGGCCACGACGAGCGCGAGCAGACGCTGAACCAGCTGCTCGTCGAGATGGACGGCTTCGAATCGAACGAGGGCGTCATCATCATCGCGGCCACGAACCGCCCTGACGTGCTCGACCCGGCCATTCTCCGCCCCGGCCGCTTCGACCGCCGCATCACCGTGCCGCGTCCCGACATCCGCGGCCGCGAGGGCATCCTCGCCGTCCACACGAAGAAGGTGCCGCTCGTCGGCGACGTGGACCTCGGCATCCTCGCCGCCGGCACCCCCGGCTTCGTGGGCGCCGACCTCGAGAACCTCGTGAACGAGGCGGCCCTGCTCGCCGCGCGCCAGGACAAGGACGCGGTCACGATGGAGGACTTCGAGCTCGCCAAGGACAAGGTCCTCATGGGCAGCGAACGCCGCTCCATGGTCATGAGTGAGGCGGAGCGTCGTACGGCGGCCTGGCACGAAGCCGGCCACACCATCATCGGCAAGCTCGTGCCCGGCAACGATTCCGTGCACAAGGTGTCGATCATCCCGCGCGGTGCCGCGCTCGGCGTCACCATGTTCCTGCCGACCGAGGATCGCCACCTCATGACGCGCGGCCAAACGCTCGCCCGCATCGCGATGGCCCTCGGCGGTCGCGTCGCCGAAGAAGTCATCTTCAACGAGGTCACGACCGGCGCGCAGGACGACATCAAGCGCGCCACGCGTCTGGCGCGCGCCATGGTGTGTGAGCTCGGCATGAGCAAGAAGCTCGGCCTCATCGCCTACGGCGAGAACGAGGAGAGCGTGTTCCTCGGTCGCGAGATGAC
>DATMCL010000360.1:0-9020 GCA_035558375.1 Polyangiaceae bacterium | reverse complement strand
CGGCCGAACACGATGGCCCCGTCGCCGCTCACGCCGAGCGCCTCGCAGTCCGACGACTCACCGTCGGGAGCGGGCATGTATTCGGCGCCGTTCGGACCGTAGCGGACGGCTCGCGTGAAGGTCGCGAACGTTTGCAGGTCGGTGGTCTTCTCGGAACCGACGATGAAGCGCCCGTCGTCGCTCACGTCCCACACCGCGACGCTGCCCATGCCGTAGGAATCCGTGCCGTCCTTCGTCCAACGCACGCCCGTCGCGACGGACGAGCCGCCGACACCGACGATGACACTGCCGTCGTGATTGATACTCGTCGCCCCTGCGCCCAGGGACCCTTCGGGCAGCGGCAATTCCTCGATACCGCCGTCAACCCAGCGCACGGCTTTCTGGCCGCCGCTCGACGGCGTCGCCGAGCCGACGAGCACGCGACCGTCTCCGCTGATGGCCGTGGCGCTCGCCAACGTTTGCGCGCCCGGCGCAGGGTCGAGCCCCGGCAGCGGATGCACGCTCGTGCCGTCCCAGGTGAACGGGATCGTGTCGTAGCCCTCGCCGAACCCGGCGATCACGGAGCCATCGTCGCTGATCGCGGCGCCGTACACGTAAAACCACTCCGACGGCGTCTCGAGCATCGTCCCCACGTCGTCTTCCCAGCGGATGGCCCGGAGATTGTTGCCGTTCGTCACGGACCCGCTCACGTACGTGCCGTCCGCGCTGATCGCGTAAACCGTCGCCGAAGGGAACAGGTCGACGCCGTGAAGCTCAGTGAGTCGCGTGTTCCCGTCGACGGTCCCTGCGGCCCCCGTCATGCCCGCGGTCATTTCACCGGACGACCCGCCGCGCGCCGCGTCGCCCCCAGCTCCCGCTCGAACGCTTCCGCCGCTGCCCGCCGACGGCATTCCCAGCGCGCCGCCGGCACCCCCGTTCGCCGTGCCACCGCCGCCCGCATGTCCAGCCGCGGTGGAGCCGCCCTTGCCGCTCGCCCCGCCGTTTCCGCCCGATCCGGCGCGGTTAGCGCTCCCGGCGAGCCCCGGCGTCGTGCTCGGGCCGTCGCCGCCACTCCCCGCGTCGCCGCCCGAGGTCGCGTGCTTTCCGTCACCCGCGCCGGAGCCGTGATGGCTCGCACCACAGGCGAGCAAAAGCACGAGCGGACCCCACACGAGCGTCGAGCGCACGCCGAATAGTCCGCCGGAACGAGGCGCCGCTCAAGCGCCCCGTTCGCGAGCGTGCAAATTCGCGCGACGCACTACATTTTCATGTCGGCCATCCGCCGCACGATCTCTTCGCGCGAGACGATCTCGACGATCGAGCAGATCGTCCAGCGGCTGCCCCCCGGATCCTTCACGCTTCCGGCGCGATAACCCCAGGGCATGTTCTTGGGCTCGTTGATCGCGGTCGCGCCGGCATCGAGCGCACGCTTGAACGTAGCGTCCACCGCGTTGGCATCGTCGACGTAGTAGCTGAACGCTCCCGGCATCGGCTCCCAGCCGTGCATCGGTTCGCCACACATGACGACGGTGTCTCCGATCATGAGCTCGGCGTGCATCAGCGCTCCCTCGGGCCCGTCGTACCGATCGACGACCTTGGCCCCGAACACTTTCTCGAGAAATGTGACGACCTTGGCGGCGCCTTTGACGACGAAGGACGGCGTGACGGTGTGGTGACCAACGGGACGAAGATTGGACATGGTGCTCTCCTTTCGAGCGACTGCTCGAGCTGGGGCGGGTGCTCCCCCGCATTTCTGGATGCCCAGAACGTACCGCCCCCCGCTGACAGGAGTCTGTCAGGAATGTCCGCCGCCGCGGTCCGGCCGCCGCCTCCTGACGCGCCATCGGCCTCAGCGCTCGCTATCGAGCTGCCGCATCTGGGCTTCCCCGTAGCGGCTCCCGACGATACGGCCCTGCGGAACGAGCCGCTCGAGCGCCGCGACCTCGTCTGGCGAGAGCGGCCGCGCCCCGAGCGCCTCGTCGAGCTGGGCGTGATTCTTCACGCCGATCACCGGTAGAAAGTCGGGCTGTGTCGCGAGAGTCCAGCCGAGCAGCACCGCGGCGGGCGAGCGTCCGAGCTCGCGCGCGAAGCGGGCAATCTCCGACACCACGGCTTCGTTCTCCGCCGCCTTGAAGCGCGGCAAGTGAGCGCGAAAGTCGCGCGCGCCGGCCGGCTTTCGTCCCGTCAAGAGCCCGCGCGAGTACACGCCGTACAGCGTCGCCCCGATGCCGAGCTCGCGCAGCGTCGGAAAGATCTGGCTCTCCGGCTTGCGGCTCACGAGCGAGTGCTCGATCTGGAGATCGGCGATGGCGTGCACCTTGGCCGCGCGCCGGATCGTCTCCACGCCGACCTCGGACAGCCCGATGCGCTTGACGTAGCCCGCCGTGACGAGCTCCCCGAGCGCGCCAATCGTGTCCTCGATCGGCACCGAAGGATCGAGCCGCGACGGGCGGTACACGTCGATCACGTCCACGCCGAGGCGTTTCAAGCTGTACGCGCAGAACGTCTTCACCGCCGCCGGCCGCGAGTCGTAGCCGAGAATCACCTGGTCGGGTCCGCGCAGGAGCCCGAACTTCACCGACAGCGTGACCTTGTCGCGCCGGCCGCGAATGGCCCGACCGATGAGCATCTCGTTGTCGCCCATGCCGTAGAAGTCGCCCGTATCGATGAAGGTGACGCCCTTCTCGATGGCGCCCTGAATGACCGAGACGCCGGCGTCCGCGTCGACGTCGCCGTACATCCCGGAAAGCCCCATGCAGCCGAGCCCGATGCGTGTCGTTTCGGTCATGTGTCGCTCCTTGTGCTGACGAAGGGCAGCATGGGCCCGTGCATCCCATGCATCCAACGAATAAGATGTATGGGACACATGCACGAAAATTATGGACGCGACCTCGACTTGAATCTCCTCCGCGTGTTCGTGGTCGTTGCGGACGCCGGTTCGGTGACTGGCGCCGCGTCGCGCCTCTACCTCACGCAGCCGGCCGTCAGCGCGGCGCTCAAGCGCCTGCAGCGCGCGGTGGGTGCACCGCTGCTCGCGCGACGTGGTCGCGGGCTCGAGCTCACCGAGCGCGGCCAGCGCCTACTCCAGTCCGCGCGACCGCACCTCGACGGTCTCGTCACGGCGGCTTTGTCACAGCCGGCCTTCGACGCTGCGACGAGCACGCGCTCGCTCCGGCTCGGACTCTCGGATTCGGCGGAGGCGTGGATGCTTCCTCCGCTCCTGCACGAGCTCGGGACACGCGCGCCCGGCATGCAGCTGGTCGTGCTGCCGGTCCAGTTTCGCACGTTGCGCACCGCGTTCGAGTCGCAGCGCCTCGATGTCGCCGTCACCGTGGCGGACGACGTGCCGGCGGGGACGCGGCGCGAGAGCCTGTTTCAGGCGCGCTTCGTCGTGCTCGCGGATTCACGGTACGTGAAGCGCGGCAAGCTGACGCTCGAGCGCTACCTCGAGCATTCTCACGTCGTCGTCTCGTACAACGGCGACACGCGCGGCATCGTCGAGGATGTCCTCGGCGTGCAGCGCCGCGTGCGCTGCTCGGTGGCATCGTTCGCGTCGCTCGGTGAGATCGTGACGGGCACGGATTTGCTCGCGACCGTTCCCGACACGGTCGCGCGCCAGGCGATCCGGCGCCACCGGCATCTCCGCATGCTGCCGAAGCCGTTCGGGCTGCGCGGCGCGCCGATGGAGATGCTCTGGAGCGCGACGCTCGAGGACGATCCGGCCTGCGCCTTCCTGCGCGAGCTCATCCGGGAGGTCACCAAAACGGCACGGCAGAAGCCTTCCTGAAGAAAACGCGCGCTCCGTTCCAACGGCGCAATTTTCTGCTAGAAACTCTGCTGTCCCTGGGTGGCGAGGGTGGCATCGAGGGCGCCAGCGTGGTGGCTAAATGGTTCAGGTGACGATGACCCCGATGACTGCTCCGAATCTTGCGCGGGCGTCCGCAGCGTGGCCACTCGGCGGCTGCTGGCTTCTGGCACTCTGTTTGGCGACGACGCCTGGGTGCTCGACGAACGATGGCCGCGGTGGCGCCGGCGGTTCGGGCGGCACGGGCGGGTCGGGTGCGGGCGCTGGCGCCGGCGCCATGGGTGGCGGAGCGGGCATGCCCAGCAGTGGCGGCATGGGCGCGGGCGCGAGCTCGGGCGCAGGGAGTGGCGGTGGCGGTAACGCGGCGGGTAAGAGCAACGACCCCACGGCCGGAACGTCTGGAGCGGCGGGCGCCGGAGCAACGAGCGGTGCCGGTGGCGGTGGCGGAGCCAGCGGAGCCGGCGGAACGGGCGGCGCAACGGGCGGCGCGGCAACGGGCGGGGCCGGTGCGGGCGGCGCCGCGAGCGTCACGGACAAGGTGACGAAGAGCGCGTCGACCTACATGTTCAAGCACTTCCCGATCGAGGTGAACGCGGACGGCGTGTGGAACGGCCCGACGAGCCCGGCCGCCACGCCGATGACAACCGCCTACGACACGTGGGTGCTCGAAAACGGCTACCTCAAGGTGACGATCCTGCCGAGCTACGGCGGTCGCATCTTGAGCATCCTGCACAAGCCGACCAACCGCGAGCTTCTGTATCAAAACCCGATCGGCACGCCGTACCTGATGCAAGAGGGCATCTTCTATTACGACTACCTCGTCATCATGGGAGGCATCTTCCCGAGCTTCCCCGAGCCCGAGCATGGCAAGTACTGGAACCAACCGTACGACTTCGAGGTCGTGAGCGAGAGCCCTGAGGCCGTCACCGTGCGCATGTCGCGCAAGGACGACAAGGACCTCGCGGCCGGCGTCCCCGAGAAATACGACGTCGGTCGCACGGACGTGCTCGTACAGCTCGAGGTGACGCTCCGCGCGGGCAGCAGTGCCCTCGACCTTTCCACGAAGCTCACGAACACGCGCAGCACGGCCGTTCCGAGCTTCGAGTACTGGACGGTCACGACGCTCGCGCCAGGTTCCATGCCGGGACAGACCGCGATCCCACTCGACACGCGCATTCTCGCGCAGATGGACCAGGTTCATTGCCTCGAGAGCTCCTGGGCGTGGTTCGGCGACGCCGAGGAGCGCGTGAGCGGCGAGGTCTTCAAGTGGAAAAACCTCGTCCAGTTCAAGAACTGGGCGGACCAGGGCACCTGCTTCGCGAACCCCAAATACAGCGCCAATTGGTCGGGTCTCGCCAACGACACGAGCCACATGAACTACCTCCGCGTGTCCAAGAACGAGGTCACGCCCGGCCTCAAGCTCTGGACGTTCGGCAAGCAGAGCCTCAGCATCGACATCAACGACGCCGACACGTGGCTCCGCCCCACCATCGAGATGTGGCACGGCGTGACGCCCGAGTTCTGGTCACGCGGCACGCTCGCCGCGAACGAGGTCCGAACCTGGAGCGATCGCTACTTCGCGACGCTCGGCCTTCAGGACATCACGGCCGCGAGCGAGAACGGCGCCGCGTACCTATCGAGCTCGGCGAGCGGTAGCGACACGGTGCTGAGCGCCGCCGCGACCCTGACGTTGCCGAACCAGACCGTGAAGGCGGTCCTGAAGCTCGGCGGCACCGTCGTCGCCGAAAAGGACGTCGTCGTTGCGGCCGACGCGGCGACCACCGTGACCGCGACCGTGCCGAGCAGCCAGGCCGCGGCCGGCGCCGTCTTTCAAGCCGATTTCCTGCAGGGCGACCAGACGCTCTTGTCCGCGCAAACGACGCTGAAATAGCGCCGTCAAACCGGCGGGCGTCAAGAGCACATCCAGATGTGCTCTTAGTCTAGCGCCGCCCGCTCGCGAGAATGTTCTGCACGACGTCGGCGAGCTTGCGTTCGGCCTTCGCCCGCTGGTCGCCCGTGCTGCGATCGATCCGCTTGACGAGATCGACCAAACGCGCGCGATCCGTACGCGGATAGTCGACGAGGAACGCGTCCATGCCCGCGAACCCTTCGCCGAGCAGTCGCGCAACCCACAAGGCCCCGGCGCCCGCACCGGGGCCTTCGCCGTTCGCGGCCGGGGCGGGCGGCTCGCGCCCTTCGGCCACGTAGCGCACCTTCTCCTGAATCGCCGCCCAATCGGCGCCGCGCAGCGCGACCCGCACGAGCCCGAGCTGTCGCGCCCGTGCCCGCGCATTCTTCATGGCGCGCGCGTCCATCACGGTCTCGTACACCGCCTCCGGCAGCTCGAGGGCCGCGAGCCTGCGCGGCGACAGCTCGAACAGCGCGAGGCTCAGCCGCGCGAGCGTCTCCTCCACCACGCGGTTCGCGCGTTTCACGTCCGAGCGGGAGGTGAGATCCTCGGCGCTTTCCTGAGCTGAATCGGTGTCGCGGCGTCGCATGGGGGCGGGGAACCTCGAGGCTTTCGAGGAGTTTGGGGTACCTTAGCGCGAGACGAGCGTCGTGTGCTGCCAGCACCGGGGCGCTTGGCGCTCAGCCTGCGCTTTTTGCCTTCACGATGAGGTAGCGCAAGGGCGCGTCGCGAGACTCGTTCGTGATGGACAGCGTGTGGCCGAGCGGCAGCTCCGCGACGCTGCCGCTCTCTAGCGCCGACCGCACGCCGTTCACGAGCACGCTGCCGTGCCCCTCGACTCCGATCACGATCTCCGGAAAATGCTCTTGAAGGTGCGTCCCGACGGCGCCGCCGGGCTCGAGCTCGCAGGCGAGAACGGCGGCAAACGGCGACGCCGGACCGGGCGCGAGATCCCAAACGCGCACCCGCTCGCGCCCTCCGAAGAGAGCCTCACGCACGTCGTGGGGTTGCTCGCGATTCCACATAGCGTAACTCAGCGAGCTTAGCGTGAAGGGAAAGGTACGAGTGAACAATATCCCGGGGTGACGCCCCAATGCCTGGTACTCTCATCGCTCGAGTCGACTGGCCGCGTCGGGGCGGTCCGCGGCTCGACGAAAGGGCGAGGTATCAGCATGCGTATGGAGCATTTTGTGGCGGCGGGCACGCTATTGGCCTTGGCAGGTTGCGGTGGCGGCAACACCGGGCCCGATCCGGGCACGACCGGCTCGCTGAGAGCAGCCGTGCAGATCTCGGGCAACCGGCACGACGTGACGGCGATGCGCATCGACATCGTTGCAGCGAGCGACACCTGCGAAGCCACGCCGGTCGCCTCGGAAACCGTGCAGCTCGAGAACGAGGCAGCGCCGGCATCGCTCGTGGGCCCGGGAGAGCACGCATTCGCGGACGGGCTCTTCGTGCTCCCGCCCGGTGCGTACCGGGTTTGCGCCGCGCCGCTCGCGGGCGAGGGCCCATCGGCCGAATGCGGAATGGTGGAGGACATAGCCGATGTCTCGGCGGACACGACGACGGAGATTGTCCTCTACTCGCAGTGCGCGGGCGACGCGAACGGTGGTCTCGATACCGTCGTGGCCTTGAACGATCAGCCACAAATTACGGATATTTCGCTCAGTCCCTCGAAGTTCATCACCGTGTGCGAGTCGGCGACCGTCGCCGTCACGGCGACCGATCCCGACGGCGACGAGCTCAGCTACGGCTGGTCGGTCGCTTCCGGTCCGGACGGCAGCCGCCTGCGCACTGACGGCGGCGAGGCGACGTTCTCGGGTCCGGCGGGCGACTACGAGCTCGCGCTCTCGGTCGAGGACGGACACGGCGGCGCGGCATCGCTCTCGTTCCCGGTTCACGTCTCCGACGCCACCTGCGAGGTGCCCGAGGACGTGTACGCCATCTTCGCCGGGGGCTGCTCGCCGTGCCACACGACGGGCACCTCCGGTGGGCTCAGCCTCGGGTCGCCGACGGCGGCGTACGCGAACCTCGTGGGCGTGGGCTCGAGCAATGCCACGTGCTCGAGCCGTGTCCGCGTGATCCCCGGCGACTCGGCGGCGAGCTACATCATCGCCAAGCTCCGAGCGGAGCCGGACATCTGCGGCAGCCCCATGCCGCGCAATCGGCCGGCGCTGCCGGAGGAAGAGATCGCGTCGATCGCCGCGTGGATCGACGGTCTGCCGCACTGACCGCGAATCATTCCTCCTCGGTGAGCGCGCTGACCTCTGCTTGAAGGTTGATGGCTCGGGCCTTGAGGCGCTCGAGCTCGGCTTCGGTCGCGGTCAGCGCGCTCTTCTGCTCGTCGCGCTTGCGTGTGAGCGCTTCGAGGTTGGTTTTGGCCTCGGCCAGGGTCGCGATCAGCCGTGCGCGCTCGGCACGCGCGCGGTCCCGCGCTTCCGCGGCTCGTCGCGCGGTCTCGGCTGCCGCGGCACGCGCCCTGTCCTTCGCGTCGTCTTCTTTCGGTGGCGCGGCGCCGCTCGTCAGGTGCCCCGCGGCCGTGGCCGCTGCCATCACTTCGAACCCCGGCGGATCGCGATCGCTCCGGAGCGCTCCGGGCGGATCCGGCGCGAAGCCTCCCGTTGCCGCGAGCGCGGCGAGGCTCGCGCTGACCTTGCGTAGCGTCGCCTCGCTCGCGGAGTGCCCGGCTTCCTCCAGGATTGCGGCCGCTTTCGTCACGAGGCTCGCGGTCGCCTGCCGGTGGCCAAGAGCCGCGCTGAGGTCACCGTCGCGGACGCGCGCTCCGCTCGCGAACAGCGATTTCATGGCCGCCTGGTCCCGCCACCAGAGCTGATTGACGGCCCACGCGGACACGCTCGGACGGTTGTGCTTGGCGAGCACGCCGGCGCTCGTCTTGTCGCCCGCCTTGGTGAGCTCGGCGCTCAGGCGCTTGCGCTCGGCGACGAACTCGCCGTGCGGCGCCTGATAGAGCGCGCGGATCGCTTCGTCGTAGGTCATGCTCGGGCTCGCGAGCCCGTCCGGAACGGGTTCAGCGCCGCTGGAAGGGCAGGAGACGATTTTTTTCGACCCTTGTCGATCCACGGCGGGCCCAAGCGTCGTCCCGACAGAACCGGGCAAAGCGCCCAATTTTGACGAAAGCGAGACCCCGATGACGACCGCACCGAACCTGTTGAACGACGACGGAACGGCCTCGATGGGCACGGCCATCATGCTGTCTCACCACGGAATCCGGCGCGATCTCGCGTGCTTCCAGCAGGCGCTCCGACGCATCGTGGCCGGTGACGCTTCCCGCGCGGCAGCGGTGCGCGAGGAGTGGAAGAGCTTTCA
>DATMCL010000359.1:0-4152 GCA_035558375.1 Polyangiaceae bacterium | reverse complement strand
AGCGAGTACTCGCTCTACACGCGCGGGCCCGAGCACGAGACCTTTCCGACGCTGCGCGAGCTCGGGATCGGCTTCGTGCCGTACAGCCCGCTCGGCCGCGGCCTCTTGACCGGCGCGATCCGGCAGCCCAAAGACCTCGCGCCCACCGATCGACGGCAAATCTTCCCGCGCTTCAAGGGCGAAAACTTCGAGCGCAACGTCACGCTCGCCGCGCGCGTCGCCGACCTGGCGCAGGCTCGCGGCATCGCGCCGGCCACGCTTTCCCTCGCGTGGGTGCTCGCCCAGGGGGAGGATCTCGTGCCCATCCCCGGCACCAAGCGCCGCACCTACCTCGAGCAGAACGCGGCAGCGGCCGATGTCACGCTCACACCGGCCGAGCTCGCGTCGATCGATGCCCTCCGCCTCCACGAAGCCGTCGCGGGTGAACGGTACGGAGACATGTCGACCATCGACCGCTAGAAGGAGCGGAGTCTTCCCCTCGCACGGCTGACGCGTTGCCGATCCCCCGCTCGATCGATCAAGAAAATCGCTGCGTCGTTTTGTGATGCGCCCCGGGTAGCCGCCGTCACCACACAGACGCGACACCCGCGCGTGCCGCCTCGAGGAGCGCATGATTCGATTGGTTCGCGGTTTGTCCGGCGTTCGAGCCCTAGGAGCGCTCGGCCTCTTGCTCTGCTGCGTCGCGTGCTCCGGCGACGAGGGCGCCGCGGCCGTGACGCCGGGCGGGAGCGGTGCGAGCGCGGGAGCGGGAAATACGAGCTCGGCTGGGCACGGCGGGAGCTCGGCGGCGGGTGCGTCGCAGGGCGGTAGCGGTGCGAACGGTGGCGCGGGCGGCAGCTCCGGGGGCGGTTCGGGCGTGCCGGCGACGGGCGGCGGAGGCACTGCGATCACGGCGGGGGCGGGGAATGGAGCCAGCGGCGGGGCCGCGCCAGCGAGCGGCGGCTCCGGTGGCGGCGGCACCAGTGCGGGCGGAGGCGCCGGCTTTGGTGCGAGCGGCGGCGCGGGCAAAGCGGGCGGCTCCGGAGCGAGCGGTGCGGCGGGTGCGGCCGGAGGCACCTCGGATTGGCCGCAGTGCTACGCGATGGACACCGTCCCCGCGGACGACGCGCCGCTCATGCAGCGTGCCCCGAGCGGTGACTACGAGACGCAGGTCGCGTTCGGCGGCGTCGCGATGATCATCGGGCCGAACCGCCAGAGCTGCATCAACGACCAGGTCGCGAATTTCGACGTGAAGGATCTCCACGGCGAGATCAAAGACGTGGTCGAGGGACTCGGGTTCCCCGCGTTCGGCGACTGGTCGAACGGCTACTATTTGAACTGGGTCATCCTAAATAGCGGGATCCCCGGGGCCACGCTCTCCGGACAGGGTGGTCATCAGGGCGATCGCTACGGGCACATGAACTTCGAATCGACCGAGGAATGCCCCTGCAACTGGGGGGAGGGCAACGACTCGAATCGTGGCTCGGCCCTGCACGAGAGCATCCACGCGCTGCAGGCCGAGCTCTGGGCCTTCAACAACCAAGCCTCGGGCTGGATCCACGAAGCGCACAACTGCTACCTCGGCACGCAGCGTACACAGGTCGTCTACGACGAGTACACGATGGGGTACGGCGCGGCCGCCTCGCTCCAGATGCCGCACGTACCCATCGAGTCGATGGGCCTCCTCACGGATGGCACCGTCGCGGGGCCTGCCGATCAGCTCGCGAACGGCAAGACGTACGTGAACAGCATCGTGCGCTACGGGCACGAAATCTTCTTTTTGAGCCTGATGCTCGAGATGGGCCGCGGGTTCATCAACTGCATGTGGATCGACGGCTCGAAGAAGGGCAACCCCGCGCAGCGGCGCTCGAGCCCGCTCTCCGTGTTTCAGACGCTCCAGACGTACGCGGGCGAGGAAGGCGCAGCGCACGCGGTGCTGTCGTTCGGCGCGCGCTCGTCGCTGCTCGATTTCGAGGGCTGGACGGCCGTCGTGCGCGACACCGTGAAAGGGAACTGGAACGCGAATTGGTGGTTTTACACGTTCCCGAGCGGCGACGGTACGGCGACCTTCCGTCCGCCCGAGGCGCAGACGCCGCACCACCAGGGCAGGAACATCATCCCGATCGCGCTTGCCGAGGGCGCGACGTCCGTCACTGTCGAGCTCACGCCGGACGCGATGGGCTCGGCAGGCACGGCGGAGCACATGCTCGGGCAGCTCACGTACCGCACCACCAGCGACCAGCCCGTCTACGGTAAGGAGTTCGCGAGCGGGCAGAGCACGATCGAGGTTCCGAGCGGCGCGCGCAACGGCATCGTGAATCTCGTCGTCGCCGTCACGAACGCGAACGCCGACTCGGGTGGTGACGACGGCTCGAACAAAGGCTTCGACGGGCAGGAGACGTTCGGCTACAGCGCGCGCATCGTGAGCGGCGGAACGATTGCGAAGACGTCGACGCGACCGTGGTAGAGAACGCTCGTAAAGTCTTGCAAAAACGCGGGCTTGGCTGGTCTGCGGTCGGGCTCTTTGCGCTGTGCGGCCCGCTCGGCGGCTGTGACGACCCGACGCCCGAGCATGCCGTCGCGAGCCTTGCAGCTCCCGCACCGAGCGCCCAGCGGGCGGCGCCGCTCGATACCGCCGCACTGTTGCGCGAGCGCGGCGAGCGAAGCGAGCACGGGAGCGCGCCGTCGTTCGGGCCGGCCGGCGCGCCCCTCACGCTCGTCGTGTTCGAGGACTACGCGTCGCCGGAGTGCGGGCGCCTCGCGCCGTTGCCGCACGTGCTCGAGAACCTGTACGCCGGGCGCGTTCACCTCGTGGTGCGGCAGCGACCGTCCCGGGGTCACGAGCGGAGCGAGCTCGCCGCCGAGGCGAGCCTGGCAGCGCATGCACAAGGTCAATTCTGGGCGTACCGCGAGATGCTGTTCGCCAACCCTCACGACCACAGCCGGGAGGCTCTCGTTCGTTACGCGCGCGAGCTCGGGCTCGACGTCGGGGCCTTCGAGCGCTCGCTCGAGCGGCGCGAGCTCGCGTCCGACGTGATGGCGGATCGCGAGTTCGGTGATCGGCTGAGGATTCGCGAGGTGCCGGTCGTGTTCGCCAACGGTGCGCGGGTGAGCACGCCGTACGGCGTGAACGACCTCGAAAAGCTCGTGGCACGGAGCGCGGGCGCTCGGTAATGCTTTTCAGCCTGTGACGGACCCCGCGCGGCGGTGGTCCCCCAAAAATGGCGTTACGACGCGACCGGCTCGCCGTCGGCGCGCTCGGCGAGGTCGACCGCGAGCACGGTCGAGGCGTGGGTCGTGCGCGGGCGTTCGCCGGAGGGGCGCGCGAGCTCGGAGCGGGTTCGCTGCCAGGCGAGGCCGGCTTCGGCTTCGGTCCAGGGCAACGCGGCTGCCTCGAGCAGCTCCTTCAGCGCGCGGACGTTCGCTGGGCGCTCGCTCGGCTTCTTCTTCAAGCAGAGCAGCAAGGCTTGCTCGAGCGCGGTCGGGATGGGGCGGCCGAGTCGAGCCGACGGGGGCTCGGGCTCGGTATGGAGGTGCATGCCGCACACTTCGACGACGGTGCGGCCCTGGAACGGCGGCGCCCCGGTGAGCAGGAAGTAGCCGACCGCGCCGAGCGCGTAGAGGTCGCTCGCGGGCCCGACGGCGGCATGGTCGGTGATGCCTTCGGGCGAGAGGTAGAGCGGCGTGCCGATGATGCTCGTCGCCGTGGTGGCCTCTACGGCCGAGCCGTCGCCCGCAACCACGAGATCCTTCACGAGGCCGAAATCCACGACCTTCGCGA
The DNA here is from genome assembly GCA_035558375.1 of Polyangiaceae bacterium. Taxonomy (GTDB): domain Bacteria; phylum Myxococcota_A; class Polyangia; order Polyangiales; family Polyangiaceae; genus PMG-095. The sequence goes on along the minus strand of DATMCL010000359.1, from coordinate 392 downwards.
TGTCGGGCACGCCGCCGCGCTCGCACAAGATGATGTTGGCGGGCTTGATGTCGCGGTGAACGAGGCCGAGCGCGTGGGCTTCCGCGAGCGCGCCGCACACCTGCTTGAGCACGTGCGCGACCCGGCCTGGCGCTTGCGGGCCGTCGAGCTCGACGAGCCGCTCGAGGTCGACGCCGTCGAGGTACTCCATCGCGTAGTAGAAGACGCCTTCGGGGGTGCGGCCGTAGTCGAAGATGGCGACGGTGTTCGGGTGCGTGAGGCGGCTGGTGAGCGTCACCTCGCGCTCGAAGCGGGCGAGCGCCTGGGCTCCCGTGCGTTCGGCGGGCAGGAGCTTGACTGCCGTGGGGCGGCGCAAGAGAGCGTGGTGGGCCTTGTAGACGACGCCCATGCCG
>DATMCL010000358.1:0-4033 GCA_035558375.1 Polyangiaceae bacterium | reverse complement strand
CGGCATGGGCTACACGGGCTCGAAGACGATCCCGGAGCTGCGCAAGAACGGGCAGTTCATCCGCATCACCAGCCAAGGACTCCGCGAGAGTCACGTTCACGACGTGATGATTTCCGAAGAAGCGCCGAATTATCATTTGTAAGGCGACTTCCAACGGGAAACGTTGAGCCCGAGCTGGTTCGATTCGAACATTGCCGGCGACCGCTGCCGGGTCGTCGGCGCGCTACTTCAGGAGCTCGAAGAGGTTCGAGTAGCTGTCGGTCCAGAGCACCTTGCGCGTCGCGGGTGGGAGATCTGCCGGCGGCGCGGGTAGGACGGCGGCGAGAAAGCGCGCGTTCGTCGTGAGGAGCATCCAGTCGGCGTGAAAGAGCAGGCGCTCGCGATCGTAAGGGGTGTCGATGCGGGTAGTCTTGAGACCGGCCTGCTCGGCGAGGCCCTCGAGCACGGGCGCTAGATCGAGCTGGCGGTTCGTGATGTTGACGGCAATGACGCCGTCCGGGCGCAGATGGCGCAGGTAGAGGTCGAAGGCTTGCTGCGTGAGCAAGTGGGTGGGCACGGCGTCGCCGCTGAAGGCGTCGAGCACGAGCACGTGGAATTTCTGGGGCTCCTGACGCTCGAGCGACAGCCGCGCGTCGCCCATCACGAGCTCGCATGCCTTCCCGCAGCGGGAGAGGTAGGTGAAGAAGCGCTCGGCGAGCCGCACCACCTCGGGGTTGATCTCGTAGAGCGAGAAGTGGTCGCCGGGGCGAGCGTAGCGCGCGAGCGTCCCGACACCGAGACCGACGGCGCCGACGCTCACGCTCGGCTCGGACGCGAAGAAAGCGAGAGCGCGACCTACGCCGGATGTCTCGCTGTAGTAGGCGAGCGGGAGGTCCTGCTTTTCCGGCGCGCGGTACTGGCGGCCGTGCACGACGACGCCGTGAGTGAGCGAATGATGGTGCTTCGCGGGACTGTTCGCGTCCACGTCGTAGACCGCGACCGTGCCGTAGAAGTTGCGGGCCACGGCGAGCGGCGGATCGTCGTCGACCTGCGCGTAGGCGATGGCGCCGAGGCCGAGCACGAGCGGCACTCCGAGCACGGCCTTGCCGAGCGGCGTCGCGAAGCGCGGGCTTTCCGCGACGACGGCGAGCACAGCGACCGAGAGCGCGAACGCTGCGAGCAGGCCGAGCGTCCACTCGAAGAACGTCGAGAAAATAGCGGGACAAGCGATACTGACGACGAGGCCACCGAGCGCGCCCCCGAACGCGACGAGCAGGTAGAACTCGGTGAGGCGGTCGGCGCTCGGCTTCAGACGCACGAGCTCGCCGTGGCAAAGCATGCAGATCACGAACAGCAGCGAGAAGTCGAGCAGCAAAAGCTCGCGGAAGCCGAACTCGATGCCGACACGCTCGAGCACGTCGCGCAGTGGGTCGATGCAGCCGACCGCGAGCGAGAGGACGACACCCGCGATCGCAAAAGCGCGCCGCGAGTACCAACGCGGCCCGTCGAACGCGATGATGAACGACAGGAGGTAGAGCGCGAGGGGCGCAACCCACAGGAACGGGATCACGGCGACGTTTTCACAAACGTGGTTCGTCGTCGCGAGCAGGAGGACCGACGCGAACGCGGGCAGGCCCACCCACAGCACGCGCCGACCCACGCTCGGCGGCGCGCTCGCGACCGGGATGGAGCGCGCGGCCCGCTCGGTGGAGGCAGCATCCTTCGGTAGGCGCCAGCGCGACCACGTGCCGGCGGCGAGCAGCAGCGCGTAGCCGGCGAACCCCCATGACCAAAGCCGCGCTTGCGCGTGGGTCGTGAACGCGGGCTCGAACAGAAACGGATAGCTCACGAGCGCCAAGAGCGAGCCGACGTTCGAGAGCGCATAGAGCCGGTACGGCGCGCGCCCTGGGTACGCTTGCCCGAACCAGCCCTGCACGAGCGGCCCGGTCGACGACAGCAAGAAGTACGGAAGGCCCACGGTTTCCAAGAGGAGCACGAGCACCCCGAGCGTCGGGTTCTGACCGGCCGTGGGTTTTTCGTGGTCGTGAGGCGCGATCGGCATCAACGCGAGGGTCGCGGCGATGAGGATCAGGTGCAGCACGACCTGCTGGCGGCGCGTGCAGAGCCGCGTGGACAGGTGTGCGTACGCGTATCCGAGGAAGAGCAGCGTCTGGAAGAAAAGCAGGCACGTCGTCCAGACCGCGGGGCTCCCCCCGAACCACGGCAAGATCACCTTGCTGATGAGGGGCTCGATCTGAAACAGCAGGAACGCGCTCGTGAAGATGGTGAGCGCGTAACCGAGAGCCAGGCGTGCGCCCGGATCCTGCTCGGGGACCGGCAGAACATCAGCCGTCGTGCGAAGCATCAGAACGCGCGCGGAGACGGACCTCGAGCGACCTTCGCTTCGCCGCCGATGTCAAACGTGTAAAGGAGCCCTCCCCCGAACGAAAGTGCCGTGATTGAGCCGATGCCGGCGACGCAATCGCCGACGCGCTCGCTCGTCATGTGGGCGCCGTCGAAGCCGAGCCCACCCGTGAGCCAGAGCGGTCGCGTCAGCCGCACCGCGCCGCCGAGATCAGCGCCGAGCGCGAAGCCCGGCCCCGAAACGTCCGAGCACGTGAAGGGCTGAGCGGGTTGAAGATTGATCGACGGCCGAAGGCCCGTTGCCTCCACGTCTTGCCACGCCATGCCGACGCGCAAGCCGAGGAACACCTCGCCGTTCTTGCCGCGGTACGGGTAGGCGCGCCCGCCGAGCTCGAGCAGCGTGCTCGCGTAGCCCGCGTTCATGGTCGTCGCCCCCTCGGTGAGCGCGAGGCTCCCGAGGTCGTTGCGCTTCAAAATCAGGCCGATTGCGTATTCGGACGCGATCCGGAGCCACAGCCCGAGATCGAAGCCGAGGCCGGCGCGCTGCTCGGAATCGGCGAGATCGTTCGCGGAGCCGAAGCGACTTTGGAAGCGACCGAGGCCCTCGATACCGAGCCCGTGCCCGTCCTGCCAAGGGTCCTTCGACTCGGCATCCTTCGCCTTACCAGTGTCGGCGCTCGAAGCGGGCGGCGTGTTGACGGAGAGCATCGGCGCCGGCGTCGGCTGCTCGGCGGGCGCGGGTGGCGGTGCCGCCGCGGGAGCTGCATCGGGCGCGGGTGCGGTGTTTGGCGACGACTCAGTCGCCGCTTCGGCGGCCGGTGCGGCGGTGGGTGTCGCGGTCGGCACGGTCGAAGCGGGCGGGGGCGGGCTCGGAGCGGGTGCGCTCGTCGTCGCGCTCGGCGCCGGTGCGGGTGCCGGCGTGCCGGCGGGTGCGCTCGGCTTGGTGGTCGGAGCCGGAGCGGTCGCGGCGGGCGGCTTGGCCGTTTGGGCGACAGCGGTGGCGGCGGGACCGGCGACGGAGAGGAGGGCCAAGGCGGCGAGCGGCCTTCTCATGGCGCCCACTATCGCCCGGAACCGGACCCCCTGCAAACACGCGGGTTTGTGAGCCTTTCCGTTCGTTGACAGACCCCCCCTCGCCGTTCATATTGCGCGGCGGAGAGATGACCGAGTGGCCGAAGGTACCTGATTCGAAATCAGGCGTACCCGTAAGGGTACCGTGGGTTCGAATCCCACTCTCTCCGCTGGCGAGCGCAGCACCGAGCCACGGCAACGTGACCTCCGTATCCTGCTCCCGCTCTTCCCGCTGACATAGCGACGGCCCCGCCCCAGCGAGGCCGCCGGGCCCGCCTGGAGAGGTGACCGAGTGGCCGAAGGTGCATGATTGGAAATCATGTGTACGGGCAACCGTACCGAGGGTTCGAATCCCTCCCTCTCCGCAAAGATCGAAAACGGTTCGCAGCACAGAGTCCGCGTCCGAAAACAGTGACGCGGGAGGGATTCGAACCGTGTTGGCCCAACGCCGAACCCCGAAGCACCTCGGGCCGCGTCGTGGAGGGGCACGGTTGACGTCCCGCACGAACGCAGGCACGGGATCCGGAGAGCTCGCAGGGGAGCGATGCATCGCTGACCCCGATTCTGTCTCGTCCAGGGAGTCGTGAAGCCATGCACATCGCGAAAATAGCCGTCTGCG
>DATMCL010000357.1:0-2266 GCA_035558375.1 Polyangiaceae bacterium | reverse complement strand
CGGGGTCGGTGCCGACGATCGCCTGCTTGAACAAGAAGTCGAACGCCAGCACCGGGTCGATGATCTTCGAGAGCGGAGTGCCGCCGGCGCCGAAGGATAGCGTTTCGCGTCCCGAAAGGTCCTTGTTGCCGACGGCGAGTGCGATGCTCGGCACGACGGTCGCGTCGCCGAGCCCGCTTTCCACGGCGAGGAACTGATCGAGCGAGATGTACTCGGGCAGGCCGCCGGGGCCGTCGATGATGCGACTCCCGGTCAGAATCGTGCCGGCCGAGTTGTGACCGTTGGTGTCGGACAAGAGATCGAGCCCTTCGATCGTGACGATCTTGTCCTTGAAGCTCTTGCCGTACGTGCCCGCGTCGTCGAACGGCTTTAGCGGGCTGTCCGCGTAGCCGAGGTCGAAGCTCGTCTCCGTTTCGCCGTCGCGCAGCGTGAAGAGCTCGGCCGCGATCCCGTGCGGGTGGTAGATGCCGATGAAACGCTGCGGGAGCGCCTCGCCCGCCGCCTGCGCGTACGAGCTCTCGACGACGCGCAGGAACGGCAGCGCCAGAAAGCCGGAGCCGAGCCCGCGCAGAAACGTGCGCCGGCCGCGCCGGGAGCTCACAGCGCCTCCCGCAGCACGAAGTTCGGACTCTTCACGTACGCGATCAGCGACTCCACGATGTTGCCGTTCGCCGCCGCCGGGAGCGAGCGCCAGAAGTCTACGAACTCCGGCTCGCCCGCGGTAGCCGCCGAATCGCCGCTGGCGGCGGCGGCGCGGAAGATGTAGCGCGCCATGCACTCGCGGATGCTCGGGCTCGCCGCGAGCGCGGCAGCCATCGCGTTGCTGTCGGCGTAAGGTCCGTCGTAATCGGCCTCGAGCGAGACCACGACGCTGCTGTCGACGTCCTGACCGTTCTCCTCGTTTCGGTATGCGCCCATGCCGTCGAAATGCTCGAAGGCAAAGCCGAACGGATCGATGATGTCGTGACATCCCGCACAGATGGAGTCGGCGGGGTGGACGCTGAAGCGCTGCCGGGTGGTCCTGGTCGGATCGGGCGCCGGAGGCACGACCGTGAGGTCGAACGACGCGGGCGAATCGAGGGGCAAGCAAACCACGCGCCGCGCGATCGCGACCCCGCGGAAGATCGGGTGACTCTCGTGGGCGTTCGCGTACGTCGCGAGGAACGCCGCCTGGTTCAGGATCCCGACGCGATCATCGAGCAGCGTCGAGCCTTGGATCGGACCGCTTCCCGCCGTCCGATAGAGCGCGAGCGGCCCGGAATTCACCGTCCAGTTCGCACCGAAGAGCTCGCTGACGTTGCCCGTCGACTCGAAGGCGACCGCGCGCACGAAGTCCTTGCTCTCGGCGACGATGCTCGGCTTGAGAGCCGCGAAATCCGGGTAAACGAGCGTGTCCTTCGCGCTGTCGTCCACCCGATCGATGCCGAGCCACTCACGCACGAGGCGCACGACGGTCTCCCGCGCGCGCGGGTCGTTCGCCAGCAGGCGCCGCGCCTCGGCTTCGCGCTCGGCGGGGTCGGCGAGTTTCCCCCCCGTCGCCTTGGCGACGAGCTCGTCGTCCGCAGGCGCGGACGTGAGCAAGTAGGACAGCGCCGACGCGAGCTCGTACGGCGCGAGCTCCACGCGGCCCGAGCCGGGCGGCGCGTCGCCGAGCTCCGTCAGGTAGAGGAACCCCGCCGACTGCAAGAGCCCGCGCGTCACGTGCGCGATGCCCTCCTCGTAGTCGGCGCCGTCGGCCCCGGCAGCGTAGAGCGCGAGCAGCGCAGTGACTTCCTCGTCGACGAGCGGGCGCCGGTACACCTTCGCGCCGAACGTCGTCACGAATTTCTTGGCACACGTCGTCGGCTCGTCGCCCGTGGCGCACGGCGCCAAGCGAGCGAGCGTGCCGTTCGCTTGCGCCTCGTTCGCGAGCGCTTCCGCGGCGTCAGCCAGCCGCTCGATGATGACGGCATCGACGCGCTGCGCGTCGTTCACCGTGAAGCCGTCTTGGCGCAAGTCGGGCGGAAAATCCGGGCCGGACGCCGGAGCCGCCGTCGTGCCGAGCAGTGCCTGCACCGATGCGTCGTACTCGGGGCTCGCCAAGCGCCGCACGCGCGCGCCGAGCACGCTCGAACCACCGCTGCTCGTGCTCCCGCCGGCTCCAGCCGTCGTGCCGCCCGTCCCGGCCGCCGCGCCACCTTTGGCTCCGATGCCGCCCGTGGCTGCACCCGAGCCGCCGGCACCCGATGCGCCGCCGCTCGCGCTCGTTCCCGCGGCTGCGCTGGGA
>DATMCL010000356.1:0-9507 GCA_035558375.1 Polyangiaceae bacterium | reverse complement strand
CGCGTCACCGGAAGGCATGGTGGTCAGTTGGGTTGCGCGAGCCGGCGCCCATTCTCGCGACGTACATGGCGCGGCGCCCACCCGCGTTCGTTCGGAATCCGTGCGGGGCGCGTCACATCAACATCGCGCACGGGCTCTATCCACGCGAGGCGTGGAGCGCGACGCTGCTGGACGCACTGGCGCGCCATCTGAACGCGCACGCGTCACTGAGCGCGGGGCGGACGTATGCGGGCGGCCTCACGAAGTTCGAACCGCGGGAAATGGAGCGGTTGCTGGTGCCGGGCCCGGAGTTGTTGAGAACGAGCACGGCGTAGCGGCCGCGGCAACGCCTGCGCGGTGCAGGTCGTGTGGACCCTCGCCGTACTAGCTACGTGCCGTCGCCGTTGCAGAACGTGTCGACGAACACCGCGCTCGCTTTCATCGTGCAGAGCCCGTTGCCGCCGAGACAGGTGCCGTGATCGCAGGCGCGGGCTCGGTAAGCGCCGTCGTTGTCGGCGCAATGACAGCATTCCTCGGCACAGTCGGAGTCGGTCACGCACGATTCACCCGCAGGGCCACCTGCAGCAAGATCGTCCGGACACTCGCAGTGAGTGCCCTCGACTCGGTAGGACAGGTCACTCGAGCTTCCCGCATCGGTTCCCCCGCGCAGGCAGGGCCCCGCGCAGTCGTGCACTCTGGCGTCCAGGTCGTCGCAACCGAGGAAGTACGGGGGGTCCCCCTCGCACACGGGCCCGCTGCACGGCACTTCGTCGCAGGAGACCTCCACGCACGAGCGGCACCCGAGAAACTCGTGCCAAACCTCGAGGCACGCGTCCGGCATCCACGCTTCGTATTCGTTCTCGCAGTACGCGATGCAGGGCGAGAGTCCGTCCGCGGTCGTGCAGGCCCTCGGCTGGTAGATGTGAGCGCACATGGCTTCGCAGGTGGGGACGGGCTCACACGTTGCCGGCGAGTCGGCGGGGCCTCCGCCTGGGCCCTCCGGCGAACCGGCCGAGCCCCCGCGTGGGCCCTCGGGACGTTCGGGCGGGATCTGGGGGTTACCGCGTTCGATCGGCTCGCTCGCGCAAGCGTGCGAGGCAAGGACGAGCCCGGCAATCGTTAGGGCGAGGAGTCTACGCACTTGGGCTCCATGTCAGCGCAGGGGGTCGATCGTCGCGCACTGCGTGTCGCCGATCACGATGCTCGGCACCGTGAACGTCAGATCCAGTGGGAGCTCACCGCCCGCGTAGTGCACGGTGTGGGTGCCTTCGGTGAGCACGTATTCGCTGTTGCACGTGAGCTGGCCACCGCCGCCGCAGTCGTCGGTGCACCCGACGTTCGGGTCGGAGATCTGTGCGAGGCACATGTCGGCGGCGACGTAGAAGTCATTGCCGTCCGGCTTGACGTCGCAGGACGAGGTGAGGACCTTCGTGCAGCTGCTCGAGTAGCAGCCGGATGGCCGAAACATGAGGACAAGCGGCGCGCCAGCGGCGAGCACGTCGCCTGAATCGATGGGCGTTCCGACGATGCACATTGAACCCAGCGCGGCAGAGCTGCACAGGGGCGGCGGCTCGATGCTGACGTAATTCCAAGCGCAGCGGCCTTTCGCACAGACGAAGCCGTCCGCCTTCGGACAGTCGCAGGTGCTGCCGAATTCGTTGCATTGCTCACCGTCGACCGTCACGTCCTTCCACGCGTAAAACTGCTTTGTGTCCGCGTCGAGCCGCGCAACGAGATCGCGCGTGCATCCGCAGCTCGTTCGGGAGAGGACTTGCCCGCAGTCAGCGTCGGTGTTGCACGCTTGGATGTGCGCGAGCTCGTCTTGCGCCTGCTGACGGACGAAGTCGCAGGTCACCGCGCCCGTGCCGCCCGCGCCGCCGACGAAGCCCCCCGTGCCGGCTGTCGTGCCCCCTGCGCCGGGAGTCGCGCCACTGCCGCCCGTGGTGCCCCCTGCGCCGGGAGTCGCGCCACTGCCGCCCGTGGTGCCCGCGGTTCCGCCGTGCGCGCCTCCTGAGCCCGAGGTCGTGCCGCCGGTCCCTCCGTGGCCGGTGCCGCCGGTGGTGCCGGCCGTGCCGCCGGTGTCGGCGGGGACATGGTTGACGCTCGTGCCGCCACATGCGGAGAACGCGAGGGCCAGGAACGAGACGAGCAGGGTGGCCATGGGACGAGGCGAAGTGAGGCGCGGCATACCCGATAATGGTAGCGCCGAGGCGCCCTCAATGCTGCGTCGGCACCGCCCCCCGCTCCGTCGAAAAATCCACCAGCAAATTGGGCATCAACGTCTCGAGCCCCTGCACATAGCCCGCCAAATTCGGCCGAATTCCCGGCTGATACCCGCGCGTGATGAACGGACGGACGAGCTCGGGATTCTTGCTGAGGACGTGGACCGGAACGCCGTACTCCCAGGAATCGCCGTTCACCTCCGCCACGGGTTGGTGGTCGCCGAGAATGATGACGAGTGAGCCGTCGTCGATGAAGCGCGTCACGTAGCGGCGGAGGAGCTCGAAGTCGTAGATGATCGATTGGCCGTAGGCGCCGGTTGCGTTCTCGAAGTGGGGCCACTCGATCGGGAATTTGATGGTCTTCGTGCGGTTGAAGATGCTGCCGTCGCCGAGGCGGCTCCAGTCTTCGACGAGGGTCGGTAGGTGTGACCAGGGGGCGTGGCTCGAGACGAGCACGTACTGGATGAAGAGCGGCTCTTTGCGCGTGTCGAGCTCGCGGCGGCGGACGAAGTCGAGCACGTATTGATCGGGCATCGTCGCCCACGCGTAGTCGGGGCCTTGGTAGCCGAAATCCGTGTAGTAGTACTTTTGCTTGAAACCGTAGAAGTCGCCCTCGGCGACGCGCGTCGTGTTCGGCTGCACGAGGACCGTGCGGTAGCCCGCGTCGTTGAAGTAGCTCGCGAGGGCGCGCGGCTTCTTGGCGTACACGATCTCGTATTGGAGCTGGCTGCCGGTCGGGATGGCGGTGTCGATCGTGTTGTGAGCGAGCCAGGATTGGCCGCCGTAGGTCGAGGAGTTCAAGACTCCGGTGGCGAGTGTGAAGCCGTGTGCCGTCACGTCTTTCTCGAACGCTTCGAACGTCGAGTGCGCGGCCGTGGCGAGGGGCGGCCACTCGAACATCGCGCGGCCGTAGGATTCGACGAGAATCAGGTACACGTTCGCGCCCTTGAGCTTCGCGAGATCGGTCGGGAGCCCGGCGAGCATCTGCTCGGTCTCGTCGATCAAGCGCGCGTATTCGCCTTCTTTGCTCTTCACGTTCCAGAGAAAGACGATCTCCTCCTCGAACCGCGGGAGCGCACTCGCGGCGAATCCGCCCGCGAAATACGTGTCGTAGCGCGCGTTGTGCCCGGTGCTGGAGACGATCAGATAGAGGAGCCCGACGAGCGCGCCTGCGATCAGCGACTGACGCCGATCCTGGAGGTAGCGGTGGATGATGCCGACCGCGCGGTACGATAGGAACACCATCCCGGCGATCAGGGCGACTCCGAGAATCGTGCCGCCGACGAGCTGCCACCACGGCCACGTCGAGTTCAGGAACCTGAACCCGTCCGGAATCAGCTTGAGATCGCCATAGACGTTGAAGCGCTGCGCGAAGTAGCGCCCCTTGATGCCGTCGCCGAAGCGAAGGAAGCGGACCAAGCACAGCCAGACGACCACCAGCACCTGCATCCAGCGCGGTACCGGAGTCTTCAGCAGTCCCATGATCGCGAAGTTCAGCAGGATGACGGCTGTGTCCGCCGATACGATGAAGTACCAAATCCCGGGCTCATCCACCGGATAGCGCGCGTTCGCCATCGCATCGACGAACAGGACCGCCGCGACGAACAGCAGAGTCGAGAACGCTAGTCGTCGCCCGGATGGCGCGGGTTCCGCGTGGTGTCCGTCGTCGTCGTCGTGCCCGTCGTCGTCGTGCTCGTCGTCGTCATGCCCGTCGTCGTCGTGCTCGTCGTCGTCGTGCTCGTCGTCGTCGCGCTCGTTCCGCACGTCGTCACGCGCCGCATCTCGAACGCGTTCCTCCCCGTCGCGCTCGTCCGTCGAAAGCTCGTCGTCTTCTTGCTTGCTCATGCGAGGGCGGACGCTCGCGGCGGGGTCGTCCGGAAGCCGAGAGCTATAGCATCGTGCGACGCCAGCCGAGGCATCGGAACTCGAGCAGTCCCCTCCGGAGTCCCGCCTGCAGCGCGCTTCCCCCGAGCAGGCTCCGAAAGCGATAGCCACGGAGCGGCAAGTAGCGCCCCACCGCCACGACGAGCGCGATGGCGTGGTCACGCGGACGGCCAAGCTCGAGGCGCGGCGTGAGATCGTCGTTGGTCTCGAGCGCAAAGCCCGCCTGCGACGCGAGCTCGGACGCTTGCTTTACGGTCACGAGCGAATTGGCGAGCCAGCCTTCACGAACCTCGCTGAGCACGCGCGCATCGCGAGGCGCGAGCTTCCCCGCGGCGCGCTCGCTCAAGAAGTCGTCGAAGATCAGCAGGAGGCCGCCCGGAGCGACGTAGCGCGCCGCCGCCTCGAAAAACGCCGCCGGGTCGGGACCGTGGATGAATGCCTCGATCGAGAACGCGAGCTGCGCGACACGCACGCTCTCCGGAAGCTCGAGGTAGCTCCCTTCGAGGCACTGCACGCGTTCGCTGAGCCCGCGCTCGGCGATGCGCTCGCGAGCAAGCTTGGCCTGAAGCCCGCTCAGCGTGACACCGGTCGCGACGATCGGCGCGTGCTCGGCGAGGTAGATCATGCTCGCGCCGACGCCGCAGCCGAGATCGAGGACGTGCACTTTTCCGTCTCCGCTGCCCACGCGCCGGAGCCGGCGCAGGATCATGCGCTCGAGAGTCCTAAAATTATTCTGGTCTCGGTCGCCGGACGCGGCCCGTACGGAACGATGAATCGCGCCGGTTCCGCGGCCTTGGCCAAAGCGCTCGAAGCGCTCGGTGTTCTCTTCGTAGTAGCGCCTTACGTCTTCGACGGCTGCGCTGTCGCTTCGCGTCACGGCCCCGCGAGTATGGCCCGAAGTTCGACCCGTTGCGCTCATTGCCGAAGGGTGGTCGCCCGAGGTAGTCTCCGGCCCCTTTCCCGAGCACGCCATGACCATGCAAGCGACTCAGCTCATCGTCCCCGATCCACTGCCGGATGACGGCGAAGACGTAACGAGCGCCCTCGAGACGGCCCTCGTCTTCAACCAGCAAGGTGACATGCGCGAGGCCGCTCGCTGGGTGCGTCGCGCGGCAGAGGCCGCGAGCGACATGGGGGCCGACATGCGCGCTCTCACGCTCGCGCGCGCCGTCGCGGATCTCAACATCGCGAGCATCGCGCCGCGTCCCCCGGCTCCCGAAGCGGCGCCGCCCGCGAGCGCAGCGCCCGCACCTCCGCCGTTCCCTGTTGGGGCTCCCGTCATGGCGGCCGCGCCGGCGCCCGCACCTCCGCCGCTGCCGGCTGCTGCTGCGCCCGCGCCCCCGCCGCTTCCTCAAGCGGCGCCCGCCGCAGCCGAGACTGACGGCTGGGGACCCCCGCCCGAGCCCACACCGGCCATGGCCGCGCCTGCTCCCGAGGCGCCCATCGAGCCGACGCCGCCGACGCCGATCCGCACGCCGTCGGTCATTCCGCAGCCCGTCGTTGCCATCTCGGCTCCTGCTGCGGCACCCGCGCCTCCGCCGTTGCCGCAGACGGTGCCGACCCAAACGCTACCGTTCATGGCAGCGCCCGCGGCTCCTCCGCTTCCCCCCGCGCAACCCGTCGCGCAGGCCGCTCCGCCCGTTGCCGTGGTGGCCGCGGCGCCGGCTCCCGTCGCGGCTGTCGCAGTGCCGGCTCCGCCCGTGCACCAAGCCCTGCGTGTGAGCGTGGAGCAGACGAGTGAGGCCGGCGTGTTTCGGGTCAAGTTGCTTTCGGGTAACGAAGGCGCGCCGCTTGCGGGTCACGAAGCGCTTCTGGTTCCGCTCGATCCCAAAGTGAGCCTCGTCCGCGGGTAGTCGCGGGCGCGTTCGCGCGGGACGGTCGCCAGCGTCGCGGGTCCATGGTATCGGGCCCGCATGCCCGAGATTCTTCAAGTCAGCGCCCGCGAAATCCTCGATTCCCGCGGGAATCCCACGGTCGAGGCGGAAGTTCAGACGTCGAGCGGCTTCGGCCGCGCCGCGGTGCCGAGTGGCGCCTCCACCGGCGTGCACGAGGCTTGCGAGCTTCGGGACGGCGACAAGGCTCGCTTCCTCGGCAAGGGCGTTCTCCAAGCGGTAGCGAACGTCAACGACAAGCTCGGTCCGGCGATCGTCGGGATGAGCGCGCTCGATCAGGCAGCGGTCGACGCCCGCCTCATCGAGGTCGACGGCAGCCCCAACAAGAGCAAGCTCGGCGCGAACGCGATCCTCGCCATCTCGATGGCGACGGCGCGCGCCGGTGCGGATGTCGTCGGTCTGCCGCTCTGGCGCTACCTCGGTGGCACCCAGGCTCGCGTGCTGCCGACGCCCCTCATGAACATCGTGAACGGCGGCGCTCACGCCGACAGCGGGCTCGAAGTTCAGGAGTTCATGGTCGTCCCGCACGGCTTCGCGACCTTCGCCGAGGCGCTTCGCGCCGGCACGGAGGTGTTCCACTCCTTGAAGAAGCAGCTCGCGAAGGACGGCCTCACGACCTCCGTCGGCGACGAAGGTGGCTTTGCTCCGCGTCTCGCCTCGAACGAAGAAGCCATCCAGCGCGTCATGAAGGCGATCGCGGACGCGGGCTACGAGCCGAAGAAGCAGATCTCGGTCGCGCTCGACTGTGCCGCGAGCGAGTTCTTCAAGGACGGCAAGTACACCTTCGACAAGAAGGAGCGCACCCCCGCCGAGCTCGCGGACATCTACGCGACGCTGTCGGCCAAGTACCCGATCGTCAGCATCGAGGACGGCTTCGCCGAGGACGACTGGGACGGCTGGAAGCTCATCACCGAGAAGCTCGGCTCGAGCGTGCAGCTCGTCGGCGACGATCTCTTCGTCACGAACAAGGAGCGCCTCGCCCGCGGCATCGAGGGCAAGATCGCCAACAGCATCCTCATCAAGGTGAACCAGATTGGCACCCTGACGGAGACGCTCGAGACGATTCGCCTCGCGTCGAGTGCCGGCTACACCTCGATCATCTCGCACCGCTCGGGCGAGACCGAGGACGCGTTCATCGCCGACCTCGCCGTCGCGACGAACGCCGGCCAAATCAAGACCGGCAGCCTGAGCCGCAGCGACCGTATCGCCAAGTACAACCAGCTCCTCCGCATCGCCGAAGAGCTCGAGGAGAGCCAGGTCTACTCGGGCCGCACGCCGTTCGCTCGGCGCTGAGTCCGCGTAGCGTCTCGCGGCGATAGAGCGCGCCGAACGCATCGTGCCCGCGCCCTCGAGGCGATCGGCGCGCTGCGTTCCGGCGCGCTTACTTCTTTTCGGCCTGCGCCTTCGCGCGCTCCTCGATCGTCTTCTTCAGACCAGTGAGCGCGTCGTCGTACGCCTTTTGAGCCGCTTTGGTGCGGTTTTCCATCGCGTCGCTGAGCTTCTTGCCCTCGCTCACTTCGGAATCGAGGGTGGCGAGGGCGTTGAACGCCTGCGTCTTTCGCTTCTCGGCCGTCACTTTCGCGGGCTTCGAGGCCTTTGGGTCGGCGAGCACCGCTTCGGCGCGCTCCTGATCGGCGGTGAGCGTCTTCTTCACCGTGGAGGCTTCGCCGAGGAGCTGGTCGAGGTCGCGCTTCGCCTGAGGCATGCGGACGCGGACGGCGTAGCTCGTGAGCGTGATCTGATCGGCTTGCTTGGTGAGCTTGTCGACGTTCTGCTTGCCGATGGCGTCCTGGTTGTCCTCGATGACGCGCACGGCGGGGTTGTGGTCGTGCATCTGGTCCTCGAGCGATTGGTCGATCGCTCGATCGACGGAGCCCGCCGCCGTGCCGCCGAGGTTCTCGGCCTCGCAGGGCTTTTGCTTGGCAGCGTAGTCGACGGAGCCGGCGACCTTTTGATGAATCGGCTCCTTTTCCGTGGCGTAGAAGCTGCGCACGGAGTCGCCCTGCGCCATCGAGTGGGCGAGATCGCCGGTGCCCCCGGCCTCGTCGGCCGTGTTCACCACGTCGAGCACGACGGGCCACGAGGGCTTGTCGAGCGCGTCGGGGTACTTGGCGAACGCCGCGCTGCCTTTCGCGGCCTGCTCCTCGTTTGCGGCGTAGCCCTTGCGGATCTCGGCGATGGTCGAGGGGTAACGCTCGGCATACGCCGGTTGCTCGGACGCCGACGCGTAGAGCGCCGGCTGCTGTTGGGTGCACGCACCGGCAAGCACCAAGAGCGGGATCACGAGGAGGGTGGAAGCACGAGCCATGGCCCGGACTCTCCTCGGCGTGTCACGCTCTCGTCAAGCGTGGCCGCTGAGGCAACCCTCGATGACCGGACTGAACGTCGCGCTTTCATGCGCGATTTCCCGCGATGGAGCTCAGAGCCCGCGCGGCGAATACGGGCACTGCGCGAGGATTTCGTCGCTGCAATTCGGGTTCGGCTCGGGGCCGGGCTCGCAGTCGATGCTCGGCGGGCAGCTCGGATCTTGCTCGCAACCGCAGCCGCAGGAGTTCTGGAACGGCGTGGTCCGTTCCGGGCACGTGTAGTCGACCAGGTTGCACCAGCTGCCCATCCCCAGGTAGCTCCGGTTGTACTCGGTTGCAGCTTCGCACGCGACGTCGATGCAGAGGATGGTCGTGCCGCACAGCGTGCGCGTGTAACACGGGGCGTCGGCTGGACACACGCCACTCATTTCCCATGTGTCGCCGGTATCGCACGCCGGAAATGCGTTGCACTGCGCGAGCTGCGACGCGCAACGGATCGTGCTGCAGCAGATAGTAACGTCCTCGCAAACCGAATCGGACGGGCATTTGCTGCCGTCCGGAACTTCCACGGATCCGGACGGGCAGCCCGGAGCCGCCGTGCAGCACGTCATGCTGCCGGCGCTTCCGCCGTTGTTGCCTTCTCCGCCGAGCGCTCCGGTGCCGCCCATCGGACGGCCGCCGGTATTCGTGCCACCGTCGTTGCCGCCGAGCGCGCCGCTGCCACCGCTCCCGCCCGAAGTGCCCGCCGTGCCGCCGCTCGCCGAGCTGCCACCGCTGCCGCCCTTCGTGCCGCCCGTGCCCGCGTCGCCACCCGACGTGCCGGCGGTTCCGCCGCTGTCGTCGTCGTCGTCGCTGTCCGACTTTCCGCCGCACGCGACGAACAAGGCGAGTGGTAGCGCGAACCGCAGCACACGCATCGGCAGGCTGGCTTGAACGACGTGAGTGCTCATAGCGCCCTCGTGGAATACGGACATTGGGCTAGCGCCTCCTCCGTGCAATTCGGGTTCGGCTCCGGCCCGGGAGAGCAATCGATCGTCGGCGGACAGGTCACGTCTTGCTCGCAGCCGCAGCCGCAATCGTTGTGGAAGGGCGACGTGTACTCGGGGCAGTAGTCGCCCTGGGGCTGGCACATGCCGGTGGGGTCGTAGTGACGATTCGGCTCCTTACCGGGGGTGGCGGAGCAGGTGTCGTCGCTGCAGTAGACCGAGCTGCCGCAGAGGTAGC
>DATMCL010000355.1:0-10201 GCA_035558375.1 Polyangiaceae bacterium | reverse complement strand
GAGCCGCATCTCGTACAAAAGCTCCTCGTTCAGCACGTCGACGCGCGTGTCACAGCTCCACAAGAAGTTGAGCTTTCGCTCGCGAATTCCGCGACACAGCTCGAGCACGCGCTTCTTGTTGGTCGTGAACGTGTCGTCCTTGATCTGAATCATGCGCACGCTGACGCGCGCGAGGGCCGCCTCCAGCATATCGAGGACGTACGGCGTGGAATGCCCGCGAAAGCCGCGGCCCCAGGTCGTTTCAGCGCCGCAGAACGTGCACTGCCACGGGCAGCCGCGCGAGGTCATCACGATGTGCGTACCGAAGTAGCGGTGCGGGCATTCGAGCGTGTCGAGGTCGCGCACGTTCGCGCGCTCGGGCCCGGCCTCGATGCCGCGGCTCGTGCGCACGACGGCGCCCGGCAAGCCCTCGAGGCTCCGGCCCGCCTCGACGCGCTCGACGAGCTCGGCGAACGTCCCGTCGCTCTCGCCGAGCGTCACACAGTCGATGTCGGCGTGGTGCTCGAGCATCTCGCGCGCGAGCGGCGTCGCGTGGGGCCCGCCGATCACGATGCACGCCTTCGGGTGCCGGCGCCGGATCTCCTTCGCGACGAGCGCCACGCCGCGCCGGTTCGCCGTCCAGCACGACAGTCCGTACACGTCGGCCTCGAGCCCGCCGATCACCTCCTCGACGCGCGACCAGGCGAACCCCGACAGGTTCATGACCTTGACGCGATGCCCCGCACGGATCGACTGCGCCCCGAGCGCGAGCAGCCCATACGGGGTTTGATAGAAATCCGCGTCGAGATCGCCCTCGCGGTAGTCGCTTGGCGGCCCGTCGGGCGGTCCAAGCGGCGGTTCTCCCCGCTCGGCAATCTTCCACGGCGGGGGATAGAGGAGCGCGATGCGCATCGAGAGGCTCGAAGAGTAGCGTAGATCGCCCCTCGAGGAGACCGAGGGCCGGGGCTCGGGCTCGCCGGAGAGCTCGACGCAGGGCCTCGCGCGCGCGGTTGAAACGAAAAACGATTGCGCGCGGGGCCGGGATGGCGAAAGTGGCGCCGTGAAAACGACACTCTGCTCGCTTCGACCCGGCGCCGCCGCGCTCTCCGCGCTCCTCGGCGCCACGTCCCTCGCTCACGCGCAGGGCGCCCCGCCGAGCACGACCCCGCCCGGCTCCCCTGCGCCCGCCACGGCGGCGCCTGCAGCGGCGTCTCCCGCGCCCGCGTCACCGTCGACCGCACCCGCATCGCCGACTGCGCCCCCGGCCGCCGCAGCGCCCGCGTCACCGACACCCGGCGCGCATCCTGCGGAGCTCGAGCCGACGCTCAAGCCGCTCGTGCCGACCGGAACGCACGCGGACGTCGCGCCGCCGCCCGATCCCGCGGCCCCACCGGTTTCGGATTACCCGCCGTCGCTCCCGGCACCGCCCGATCCGTTCGGAACCCAGGGCACGTTCGCAGTGACCGGCGCCTTCACACTCGGCACGAGCTACACGGGCTCGATCGAGAACTCCAAGGCCTCGCAATTCGACGTCCGCTTGGTCCCGAGCCTCGACTACTTCGTCGCCAAGAATCTCTCGATCGGCGGTGCGTTGATTTTCGAGTACCAAAATCTCACCTTTCCGTCGTCGATGAGCGTTACCTCGACGACGTTCGGCGCCGAGGTCGGCATCGGCTACAACGTGCCGTTCAGCCCGCTCTTTTCGTGGTGGCCGAGCGCGCATATCGGCTTCGGTTTTACCCACACGAGCTCCGATCTGCGCGAGCTCCTGAACGGCGTTGCGGTCCCGGTCGCATCGTCGTCGGACGACCACGTCGTCGTGGCGCGCGCCTATCTCCCCTTCTTGATTCACCCCGCCCCGCACTTCTTCATCGGGCTCGGCCCCGACGGGTTCATCGATCTCGTGAGCGGCGGCGACACCAACGTCGATCAGCGCTTCAACATCGCGCTGACGTCGGTGGTCGGCGGCTGGTTCTGACGAGAACGGCGGACCGTGGCGGGTACCGGACAACGGCCGTAGACTGGCGCAACCCTCGCGCCGCGCGACCGATACGGAGGCATGGGCAAGGTCATGACAAAAGTCACACTCACCAATCTCGTCGACCGAGCGAATGCTGCCAACGGACTATTGGCCCCGGAGCGGGTGCGCACCGCGACCGTGGAAGCGCTCGTCGATACTGGAGCCACGACCATGGCGCTCCCGGCCGACGTCGTCGCGGCCCTCGGATTGAGCGAATTCGACCGCAGACGCGTCCGCATGGCGAATGGCGCGGTCGAGGAGCTCCCGGTGGTGGCCGACCTCTTCATCGAGATTCTGGGTCGCACCTGTTCCTGCGAAGTCTTCGTTCTCCCCGCCGGTGCGACCCCGCTTCTCGGACAAGTACCGCTCGAGCTCCTCGATCTCGTGGTCGACCCGAAGTCGCGTGAAGCCCGGGTGAACCCGGCTTCGCCCGACATGCCGCTGCTCGATCTGCTACGAGCTTCGTAGTCGCGAAGGTCGGCTTTCGACCGTGCGTGTGCGAAGCGCCGCGCAGCGGGTCTCTACTGCGCCGTCCCCTTGACGTTCAACTCCGCAACCGCCGTGTACTTCTTGTCGTTCACTTCGCTGAGCCCGACGAAGCGGATGTAGCGTCCCGTCTTGGCGGTGAAGGTTACGAGCGTGGGCGTCGTGCTGGTGCCGAAGGCGCCCGTCTTCACGGCAGTGCCCCAATCGGTCGTCCCATCGCTCACGTAAAACTCGTAGTCCTTCACCATGCCGTTCTGATTGCCGTCCGAGCGCGGCGTGTACTGCATCGCCGTGACCGAGTACGTCGCGCCCATGTCGATCTGGATCTCGTGCGGCGGCGGGGGCTGCGCGTCCTGGAACTCCGTGTGCCAGAAGGTCGAGGTCGAGTCGTCGAACGCGTTGGTACCGGGGTCGTCCTCACCCTTGGTCTCCTCGCTGTCCACCTTGACGAGCTTCCAGGCGGAATGCGACACGAAGTCCTTGTTTCCGCCCGTCAGGACCTCTCCGGTCGTCAGGTTGAGCTGCCAGGTCGCGTACCAATCGAGCACGAGCTTGCTCTCGCCCGAGACCTTGAGGGGCAGCCAGATGTACTTCGAGCTCTTGAGATCCGGATCTTGCCAGCGATCGCCGGCGTAGATGTAGGTCGTCGCCTTCGAGCCCTGCACGGGGAGGATGTACGCCGTCTGGGTGTCGAAGCCGGTGCCGTCACCGAGGTTCGAGAGCGAGCTCCACGGACCGTCCATCGACGTCGCCGACGCGTACTTCTGCTGGTTCGAGTCCCAGCCGGTCGCGCCGGAATTCACGATGAAGTAGCGACCGTTCACCTTCATGATCGCCGGCGCCTCGCGGTAGCTGCCCGCCCACAGCGTCGAGATCTGACGCTTGTAGTTCGTGTAGTCGTCGGTGAGCTCGTAGAGCGAGAGATCGGCGTTCTCGTTCGAGGCGGACAGGAAGTACGCTTTCCCGTCGTCGTCCTTGAAGAGCGTGTCGTCGCGCGACATGCGGTCGTTGGGGCGGAAGTGTCGGACCTGCGTGTAGTCGCCGTCCACGGTGTCACTCGTGAACACACCGGCCTCGGCCGTCGCGTAGTTCTCGCCCTCCCAGTGGAGCCACATCACGAATTTCTTCGTGGTGTCGTTGTAAACGACCTTGGGCCGCTCGATGATGCGATCAGCGGCTGCGAGATCCTGCGAGCTCTGCTTGGTGATGATCGCGTGCCGGAACTCCCAGGTGACCAGATCGTCGGACGCGTAGCAGTTCACGGCCTTGAAGTTGCCGGAGTTCGCCGACTTGTCCTCACCGATCCAGTACCACTTGTTCTCGTAGCGAATCAGGCCCGCGCCGTGCGCTTCGATGCGATTGCCGTCGGTGTCCTGCCAGTAGTCGCCGTTCGTGAACGTGACGATCGTGTCGTTGCCGCTCGCGCCGGCTTGCGGCGCGGCGCCGGCACCACCCATCGGGCTACCCGCCGTTCCCCCTTTGCCGCCCTCGGCGGGGCCGCCGGCCCTACCCGAGTCGCCAGCTGCGGAGCCGGCACGTCCGCTGCTCGCCCCCGAGGTTCCACCGTCTGCCGGCGGCATGCCACCGCTCGACATGCCCGTGCCGCCCGAGCGTCCCGTGCCGCCATTCCCCGCGCTGCCACCGGTTCCGTTGCCCGCACCAGACGTGCCGCTGCCCGCCTGCGCGCTGCCGCCGGAGCCGCCTGAGCCGCTCGGCACCGCGCCGCCGCTGCCAGGCACGCCGGCACCGTTGCCGGTACCCGCCGCATTCTGAGGCGTGGCGTCCGAGCCGCTGCACGCGACCGCGGCACTCGCGAGCGCCAGAGGAACGAACAGGTGGCTCGCGCGGAAGGACATCGCGGATGGCGTTTTCTCAGTATATCCGAAGCGCCAAGCGCTCGGAATCGCTGTGACTCTCGTCCCAGAATGACACGAAGCGCTCGGGATGGGTGCACGCCGCCAGAATCTCGAGGGATTCGACGAGCCGCGGCCCGGGACGATTGAAGAACGCGCTGCCGTCGGCGACGTACACGCGAGCCCCGCGCGGCAGCACGGGCACGATGGCCCGCTCGATGACGCTCCGCTCTCGAAGCGTCCTTTCCAAACCAAACCCGCAGGGTTTGACGAGCACGACATCCGGCGCGAGCGCCCGAACCTGCTCCGGCGTCACCGTCGGCGCATGCTCCCCCGCCTTGACGCCGAGCGGAACACCACCCGCGAGCTCGATGAGCTCCGGCATCCAGGTACCGCCGAGCATGAGCGGCTCGAGCCATTCGACGCTGAGCACACGCGGGCGCATCGCGGCCCCGCGAACGCTCGCCGCAAGCGCTTCGATGCGCGCTTCGAGCCGCCGTCGAGTGTCTCGAGCCTCGGCGGTTCGACCGAGCGCCTCTCCCACGCGCTCCACGTCGTCGAGCACGTCGCCCAGGCGGGTCGGGCTCAGGCTCACGATGTCCACGCGCTCGCGCCGTGCAATACGTGCCACGGCGCTTCGCACGTCGTCGAGCGAGACCGCGCACACCGCGCAGAGATCCTGCGTGATGATCACGTCCGGAGCGAGCTCGCCGAGGCGTACCTCGTCGACCGCGTAGATGCTGAGCGCATCCGCGACGAGCGCTCGAACGGCGCCGTCGATCTCCGCGCTCGTGCCGCCCGGCCCGAGGCGCGAGCGAGTGAGCACCGGGCGGTCCCGAACGCTCGCCGGAAAATCGCACTCGTGCGAGATCCCGACGAGCAACGGCTCGGCACCGAGCGCGCAGACGAGCTCGGTGGCGGAAGGAAGCAGCGAGACGACGCGCGGCGGCACCATCGGCGCGAATCCTGACCTCGCACGGGCAACGCCCGCAACCCCGAGCGCGGAGCAACGCCTCGCGACAGCGCGCGCCCCGCGCTGATAGGCTCGGCGCGTTGAGCCATCTCCCGAACCCGAGAGCCCTTTTCCTCGCTGCGCTGCTCGCCGCCTGTGGTCCAACGCCCGGCGGCGCCGCACTTCCGCCGGCCGCGCCCCACGCCGAGGAGGCAGCGCCTCCCGGCGCGAGCGCCAGCACCGCGAATGCGGCCGCACCGATCGAGCGCGGCGAGCGGCCGAACGTCGCATGCGGCGCCAAACATCCGATCATCGCGCTGCCGGTCAGCGCGGTGAACATCGACGACTGGGCGAACGCGATCGCCGGCTACAAGCCGCAAGCGAACGGCGGCCGACCCGTCGCGTGGGAGGGCGCCGAGCGCGACGTGAAGGCGTACCTCGAAGGAGTGCACGCCTGCGTTCACGAGGCGTTTGCAGATTCGTTCCTGAAGTCTCTTTCGGACCTACCGAAAGACCATCCTCTCGCCGATCCCGAGCTCGCAACGACCGTGGAGCTCGTGGTCGACGGCGAATCGGGTGCGCTCGTCGAGTCCGGAGTCGTTTCGTCGAGCGGCGTCGCCGCGCTGGACGCCGCAGCGCTCGCCGCGTTCGGGCGCGCCTTCCCGCTCGAGCCGCCGCCGCCCGCGTTGCTCTCGAGCGATGGGCGCTTCTACGTCACGTGGGAGCTCCACCGGAACCGCGACGAAGCGTGCAGCCCCGCCACGGCCCGTGCGTGGAAGCTCCGGTTCTGAGCGGTACGCGCGTCAAGGCGCGGTGCGCGAGCAGCCTGCGCCGAGAAGGCCGAGCAGCGCGGCAACGAGCGCCCGCGAGGTCACGTCTGCTCGGCGACTTCGTCGCGCGTTTCGACCGGTGCCCCGAGGAAAGCGAGGATGGCCCCCACGGCCGGAATGATCGCGATGTAGCTCATGACGTGCAGCGGATCGGCGCCCCCTTTCACGAGAAAGCCGACCGCCCACGGGAACGGCGCGGTGATGATGCGACCGAAGTTGTAGGTGAAGCCGCCGCCGGTGCCGCGGAGCCGCATCGGAAAGAGCTCGGGCAGGTAGAAGGGGAAGGCGCCGAACACGCCGAACACGCTGAGCCCGATCGTGAACAGGAGGTTCAGCCGCGTGATCGCCGGCCAGCTCGGGATGAAGGTGAGGAGCAGGGCGGCGACGCTCACCGTGAAGTAGATGCGAAAGAGATTCTTGCGTCCGAGCGACGCGGCGGGAATGCAGAGCAGCGTGCCGATCAGTCCGCCCAGGTTGAAGGCATTGCTGCCCCGCGTGATGAACTGCGTCTTGATCGCGGCAAGCTCGAGGGGAGGCGGCAGCGGCTTGAGCTCCTGCGCCAGCTGCGAGGCGACGACGGGAATGAACGCGCCGCAGCTCCACCACGTGATGAGCGCCACGAGCGCCATCGCGAAGCCACCGAGCGTCCTGCGACGAAGCGGCGGCACGAACAGCTCGGCGACGCGCGGCTCCTCCGCGGGCTTCCACGTCTCCGGCTCTTTGACCTTGAGCCGGATCACGATCGCCACGGCCGCCGGCACGAGGCCGGTCAGGAACACGACACGCCACGAAAGGCCGGGATCGAGCGCAATCGACTTGATGGTGCGCGTGAAAAGGTCGTTCACCCCGGTCGCGAGCGCGAGCCCGAACGACGCCGAGGTGTAGAGCACGACGCCGCCCGCGACGCGCTTCTCGCGCGGCAGGCTCTCCGCGACGAGCGTGGCGCCCGCGGCCCATTCGCCGCCGATGCCGAGGCTCGCGATGAAGCGAAAGACCGCGAGCACGTAGATGTTCGGCGCGAACGCGCACGCCGCCGTCGCGAGCGCGTACGTGAGCATCGTGAGCAGGAGCGTGCGCGTGCGCCCCAGCCGATCGGTCACCTTCCCGAAGAGGATGCCGCCGAGCGCCCACCCCACGAGGAGCAGGCTCGTGAGCCCGGCCGTCCACCGGAAGATGGCCGCCTTCGTGTCGGGATCGCTCTGCGAGAGCCCGAGCAGGTTCGGCACGCAGATGGGAGCGACGAAGTTGAAGAGCAACCCGTCGAAGATGTCGAAGCCCCAGCCGAGCCAGGCCGCGAACAGAACGAGGTACTGGTAGCGGGTGAGGCCGAGCATCCGCGGCTCAGACGCTTCCCAGCAAACGCTTGGCGCTACCGACCCAATCTTCCTTGCGGATGCGCGCCGCTTTCACGCCGATCTTCTGAGCGATCGCGCTGATGTCACTCTCGGTCCAGGCGGCGATCTGGGCGACGTTCGTGATGCCGTTCGAATGGAGCAGCATCTCGATCTTCGGGCCGATGCCCTTCACGGCCTTCAGATCGTTGCCGTCGGGCGGCGGCGGCGGGACCGAGGCGGCGCGTGCGTTCGCGAGCGCGGCTTCGAGCTCGTTGATGCGGCCGCGCAGCTTCAGCTCGAGATCGGGGTCGATGGGGGCCGGCGCGTCCTTGGCGGTGCCGGCGACCTCGGCCTCGAGCTCGTCCACGCGGGCCCGCGAGCGGGCGAGCTCGGCGCGCAGGCTGTCGCGCTCGCTTCGCACGTTGCGCAGATCCGTATGGGCGCTCGCCAGATCCTGGCGCACCTGGACGAGCGTGTTCGCGAGGTGAAGCGCGCGCTGCTCGGCCGAGATCACGGTGCCGGACGGCTGCGTCTGCGGCGCGTTGCTCGAGAAGGCGCCGGGCACGCCCGAAGGCGGTGGCAGTCCCGAGCTCCGAAGCGGCGTCGAGCCGGGGCGAACGCTCGGGGGCTGAGGCCGCATGCTCGGCGGCGGTGGCGGCGTGCGCGCGCCGTAGGGCGACGAAGCCCCCGGGGTCTCCGCATGCGGAGCACCGGGCACCACCGGCTGCGGCGTGGTCGGCCGCGAGCGGACGGGAGGCGGCGGCGGACCGGACGAGGCCCCCGGCGTCGAGAGTGGCTGGCTGACGGGGTGGCGCACCGGAGGTGGCGGGGGCCCGCCCGACGAGGAGGCCGGCGCGGGCGGAGCCCCTGGAGTGACGACCTCGACCTTGGGCGCCGACGGCGAGATGCCGGGCAGCGTCTCGCGCGGGACCTGGGGCGGCAAAGAGGATGCCGGCCGCGGGGGCGAGAACGACGGGCGCGGCGCGACAGCCGACGACGGCGGCTGGGGGGGGCCCGGGTTGTCCTTCTCGCTCATGCTCCGCGCTCTCGTAACAATCTCGAAAACGTAGTGCCTACCACCACGTCCCAAGCTCGTATACCGAAGATCGACGCCAAGAAAAAGCCCGGGCAACAACCGGGAAACGGCCGCGTCGCCTAGTATAAAGGACTCCCGTGCAGAAGATCGAAGTACGCCCTGAAGACCGCGCGCTCCACGACGACATGCGTTACCTCGGGAGCGCACTCGGCAGCGTCGTCCGACGCCTGCAGGGGGAGGCCACGTTCCAGGCGGTGGAGGACCTCCGGATCCTGTCGCGCGACCGGCGCCGCGGCGACCCCGGCGCGCCGACGCTCGAAGCCATGCTGAAGAAGGTCGACGCGCTGCCGCTCGATATCGCGGCCCCCGTCGCCCGCGCCTTCACGCTCTTCTTCTTCCTCCTCAACACGGCTGAGCAGGTGCACCGCGTCCGGCGCCGTCACGCCTACGAGCGCGCGCCGAGCTCACCGCCGCAACCGGGAAGCTTCCGCTGGGTGTTCGAGAAGCTGCGCGACGAGGGCAAGACGGCGGCCGACGTGCGCGAGCTCCTGCGCGGCCTCGAGGTGCGTCCCGTGCTCACCGCTCATCCGACCGAAGCAACGCGCCGCACGCTGCTCGCGCTGCAGTCACGTCTTTCGGAAGGGCTCATCGCGCGCCAGGAAGCGGCGCCCTCGGAGCGCCTGCAGATCGAGGCGACGATCGAGACGGACATCGAGCTGCTCTGGCTGACGGACGAGGTACGCCGCGATCGCCCGAGCGTGCTCGACGAGGTGAGCTCCGCCATCTACTACCTCGAGGATCGGCTGGTCGAAGCGACCTCGACGGCTCGTGGCAGCGCCGAGCGCGCCTTCCGCGACGTGTTCGGTCGCGATCTCGGCTTCTCGCTCCAGCTCACGCTCGGCAGCTGGGTCGGCGGTGACCGCGACGGTAACCCCTACGTCACGCCCGAAATCACCCTCGCGGCCATGCGCCGGACGAGCCACGCGCTGCTCGCGCTCTACCGCCGCCGGATCGAGGACCTCGTCGGCAAGCTCTCGATCTCCGATCGCTTCACGCCCGCGACGGAAGCGCTCCGTGCCTCGCTCGACCAGGACAAGGTGCTCTTGCCCGCGCTCTGGGAAGCCAATCGCCGGCGCGACGCGCACGAGCCCCTGCGCCTGAAGCTCACCTTCATGGCGGGCCGGCTCGAGGGGCTGCGCAGCGAGATCGCGTCGCGCGACGCGGGCCACCCGCGCTCGGTGCTGGGCGCCTACACGAAGCCGGAGGAGCTCGCGGCCGATCTCGGGCTCGTGCGCGAAGCTTTGATCGCGAGCCGCGCCGACCGCGCGCGCGAAGCGCTCATCGAGCCGCTGCTCGCGCTCGTGGAGGCGCTCGGCTTCCACGGCTACGAGCTCGATCTGCGCGAGGACGCGGACGCGCACACGCGCGCCGTCGCCGCCATCGCCCAAAGCGCCGAGCTCGCGTCTCTCTCCGGCGCGGATCTGCGCCGCGAGCTCGCCGGGCGGCGCCCGCTGCTCTCTCCACACGCTCCGCTCGACGCGGACGCGCGGAAGACGTTCGAGGTCTTCCGCACCATGCGCGTCGTGCAGGACGAGCTCGGCCAGCGCGCGGCGTCCACGTACATCGTTTCGATGACGAAGACGGCGGAGGATCTTCTGCGCGTGCTCCTGCTCGCGCGCGAAGCGGGCCTCGTCGATCTCGCAGCGGATCC
>DATMCL010000354.1:0-2249 GCA_035558375.1 Polyangiaceae bacterium | reverse complement strand
GGGCGGCCCCAAGAGCGCAGACGATCGCAGCGCCCTCGCCAAAGGCGCCGACGCGCTCTTCATCATCCAGGTTCCGCTGCGGCAAAAGGCGCCGCCCCGCCGCGCCATGAGCTTGGACGCTGCTTCTGGCGCAGGGGTCCCCGCAGCGCCGTCAGCCGCGTACGAGATGTCTCCTGCGCCGCCGCCAGCGGCAGCGCCCAGCAAGAAGAGCGACGTGGAGCAGGCCGTGCTCGGCCACGGGCGAGTCGAAGGCAAGTTCGAGGAGGGCGGCCATAAGCGCCTCGAGCGCGACGACCGCTTCCCGATCCGCGTCACCATCCAGTTTTACAAGGCCACCTCGAACGGTGTGGTGAGCACGCGCGATCTCGACGCCATCGCCACCGCCATCGGCAGCGTCTACGAGCACGCCGACTACGTCGGGTCGCTGGTGGTACCGGAAGACGATCGACGCCGCCCGACCGAGTGGCAGAGCGCCGCCGCGCTGTTCCCGTACTGACGCCCCGCCTGGCGCTCGACCGCCGCGGGCGCCGAGTCGGCACGCGCGGCGTGCGTCGGCAGCCAGATGGCGCCCTGACGCTCAGGCTCTACCGCGGGTTCTACGCGCGCGAGGCGGGCGGCCGTCCACGGCCGCCTCATCCTCGTCTCACCACTGCACGTGAGACCCTCGGATGGAGCGGCGCGACATTACCGCTTCGGCACAGTCTTCTAGATATAGGAGAATCGCCGGCTCCCGCGAAAGACCCCGTTGGCGGCACTGCCGCGCCGGGTCGGCCGCTTGGGCCGCGGGAGCAGACTCGCCGGCGATGGGGAGGGAGACATGTGCATTCGGAGCTCGTTGGTGTTGGCGCTGGTGGCGGCTTTGGCAGGCTCGTTCGGTTGCAAGGACGACCGGGCGATCGCACACACGGTGGGCGCGATCGACGTCGTGGTGCGCACCACCGCCAACTCGCAGATGCTCGGCGAGTTCACGCTTCGGCGCGATGACGATAGCAAGACGTGGCGCCTGCCGGTGCGAGCCGAGGGCTATCAGAGGCGACGCCTGTCGCTCGAGCCTGGCCTCTACACGCTCGACTTCGAACCTGACGTGAGCTCGCGGCTCGAGGATCCGACGCTGCAGCGCTCGGCGCGCGTCTCGGTCGGGAAGCTGCCACGCTGGGTGGTGGTCGCGCCGGCCCAGGTCACGACCGTCAACGTCGCGACCGAGGTCGAAGCGAGCGCTCCGAGCGTCGCGGCCCTACCGGCGCTCCCTTCGCCAGACGCGAGCCTGCAGCTGAACTGAGCGAGCCGTCGCATCCGGGCTCGAAACCCAGCGCGGCTCGCCACGCGCCCGCTCGCTCCTTCGCGGGCGGGCGCGAGGGGGCGATCGGCCCGCCCATCCAGCCGTCGACCCCGCACGGCGGCTGGCGGGGACGCCGCTTTCCATCTGCAAGTCGAGGTCGACCAGTCGCAACCCTTGGCTCGACCAGGGTGGTCCACCTCGTGGACGACGTTTTTTCGTCGCCGGATCGGAGACCCGGATGAGCCGCCTGCCGCCCGGTATGCCGATCGCCGACGAGCCAACGCCCGTGTTGGGGATTCTCACGAGCTCGACGTGGCCGCGTGCAGCGCGAAGCCGCGTGCCCGAAAGTCGGAGGTGTGCTCGTCAGGCGCGTGAAGCGAGGCTTGCTCCCGAGCTCGATGGGAAAGCATCGCTCGCAGAGAAACGACGAGCATCGCGCTCGGGTATCGGCAAACGACCAGCGAAGAAGAACGTTAGCGTGAGCCACCCATCAGCGCTCGCTCGTCGACAGCGAGCGACTCGACGACGGCACCGCAGCCACCGCGCTTGGGCGCCCAGCATCGCTGCGGGTGATGTCGGGGAGAACGGGCCCAGAGCTCCCGCGCACTTGCGAAATCACCCGGCCCCGAGCGCTCGGCGCGCTTGCCACCGATACTACTACGGGGTGATGGTGGGGTGATGGCGAATGGGACGCCTGCGTGCCATTCGTAAGGTGATGTCAACAGCGGAACTGTCGGTCATCGCCTGTCTCTGCCTCATGCTCATTTCGAGCGGCATCGGTCGCAAACCGCGCGTCCGAGTCTCGGGCTTTGGCCATGTGCATGCGCGCTCCCTCGAGCGGCATGCCTGATCTCACACGCGTCCCGGTGAGCACGTTGCCCGGGGCGCTGGTGCTCGCGCGTCTCTGACGTCGCCGAGCACGACCTTTCCTCTACCCACGTGGGCGATCACCGCGCAGGCCGCTCGGAGC
>DATMCL010000353.1:0-4709 GCA_035558375.1 Polyangiaceae bacterium | reverse complement strand
GTGCAAAAGCTCTCCGCGCGCAACGCCGCCCCGGCAAGAGTCACGCTGAGTGCCGGTCCCGGGGCCACCGCCGCTCCCGCTCCCGCTCCCGCTCCCGCTCCCGCTCCCGCTCCTGCTCCCGCACTGAGCGCCAAACCCGCTCCCGCTTCTGCTCCCGCAGCGGCGCACTGAGCTAGAATCCCGCACCCCGATGGCCACCATGAGTCTCGACTCGAAGCAGCTGATCTTCTCCGGCACGGCGTCGCAGAAGGGCCGCCACATCTCGGTCACGCCAAAGAACAGCACGCTGGCCCATCTCGCCTACGGCCGGATCCGGCTTGACGCCGAGGTGCCGCGCGTCGCGTTCGAGACGGGCGAGCGCGAGACCGCGTTCATCTGCATGAAGGGCTCCTGCCGGCTGACCGTGAACGGCGAGCCCTACGAGATCGGCACTTATGACGGTGCCTACGTGCCGCGCGGCACGAACGTCGAGGTCACGACCTCGGGCGAGGTCGATCTCGTCGAGTGCTCGGCCGACGTGACGGGCGACTACCCGCTCCAGATCGTGCGCTACGCGGACGTGAAGACCGACCCCGCGCTGAAGTTCACGGCGGGCGGCGACGCGACCACGCGCGACCTCAACATCATCATCGGCAAGAACGTGAACGCGGGGCGCCTGCTCGCGGGCTTCACGCGCTCCAAGCCCGGCAACTGGACGAGCTGGCCGCCCCACGAGCACACGAAGCTGCTCGAAGAGGTGTACGTCTACTTCGACATGCCCGAGCCCGGCTTCGGCATTCAGCTCGTGTACACGGAGCCGAACAAGCCCGAGTTCGTGAGCCTCGTCCGCGATGGCGACGCCGTGCTGATGCCGGCGGGCTACCACCCGAACGTCGCGGCGCCGGGCCACAGCATCAACTTCGTGTGGATGATGGCCGCGCATCGCGAGGTCGACGATCGCCAGTTCGGCGTGGTCAACGTGCAGCCCGGCTTCGATCAGGCCGGCTCCGGGCTCGAAGCGAGCCAGAAACCGACTGCGGCGCGATGAGCCTCTTCCGACTCGACGGGCAGAAGGCGCTCGTGACGGGCGCCTCGAAGGGCATCGGCGCGGCCATCGCGGTCGCGCTCGCCGAAGCGGGCGCGGACGTCGCGTGCCACGGCAACAGCCACGCGCCGGCGGAGACGGCCGACCGCGTGCGTGCGCTCGGCCGTCAGGCGCTCGCCTTGCAGGGCGATCTCGGCAAGCGCGAGACACCTGCCGCGTTGATCGGCGAAGCCGTCGCGAAGTTCGAGCGCATCGACATCCTCGTCAACAACGCGGGCA
The DNA here is from genome assembly GCA_035558375.1 of Polyangiaceae bacterium. Lineage (GTDB taxonomy): Bacteria > Myxococcota_A > Polyangia > Polyangiales > Polyangiaceae > PMG-095. The sequence continues at coordinate 3,406 of DATMCL010000353.1, read as the reverse complement.
CCATTCGCCGCGCACCGGCGGTCGACTTCAGCGAAGCCGATTGGGACCTCGTGCTCGACGTGAACTTGCGCAGCTTGTTCCGGCTCTGCCAGCTCGCGGGGCGCGGCATGCTCGAGCGCGGGCGCGGCAAGATCGTGAACATCGCGTCGCTCCTGTCGTTTCAGGGCGGCATCACGGTGCCCGCGTACGCCGCATCCAAGGGCGCCGTGGGCCAGCTCACCAAGGCCCTCTCGAACGAGTGGGCGGGCAAGGGTGTGAACGTGAATGCGATCGCGCCCGGCTACATTCGCACCGACAACACGGCAGCACTCCAGGCCGACGCCACGCGCAACCGCCAGATCCTCGAGCGCATCCCCGCGGGGCGTTGGGGCGAGGTCACGGATCTCACGGGCGCCGCGGTATTCCTCGCCTCGCGCGCGAGCGACTACGTGAACGGGCATTTGCTCGTGGTCGACGGCGGCTGGCTCGGCCGCTGAGCATTTCGGCGACGGCCGAGCCGAATCCGGGCTCGCGCGCTACCATGGAAGGACGTCATGGTCCGCTCGCTGCGGCTTGCTTCGTTTTCGAGCGTCGTGGCTACGACACTGGTGCTTGCCTGCGGTGGGGTGAGTCACCGCGATGATGATCAATCCTTACGCGGTAGCGTGGCGGGCGCGGCCTCGGGTGCGGCTGGGATGCAGAACGGCTCGGCTGGCAGGCCCGAGGGATCCGGCGGGATGCAGAACGGCTCGGCTGGCACAGCAGGCGTCGGCGGTCAGCCCGAACCCAGCAGTCCCGTGCTGTCGCTGTGCGAGGGCAACGAGCTCCGCTGGGGCACGCCGCCGGAGGTTCTTCGGTTCGCGCTCGATGCGACCCTCGACGGCGAACCCATCCGTTGCGAGGAAAGCAACGGCCAGGCTCCGGTAGTGCCGCTGCTGCTGGCCGGCGCCAAGTACCTGGGCGCCTCGCTGATGTTCACTTGCAACGACGGCACATTTCACGGAGCTGTGGGGATCGCGCTCGAGGCCGACGGCTCGTGCTCGAGCTACGGAAGCGCTTGGAGCTCCCCGTATGCGAACGACAGCGAGTACCATTCCTACGACGCCACCGGCACGCTGACATCCACGATTGTCCTCGACGGCAGCCACCGGGTCGTGCTCGACACGGGTGACTGGGACGAACGTGGTGTCGCGACAGGTAGCCTCCACCTCGAGCTCGTCGATCAAGACGACGCGAGCCTGCCGCCACGCATTCTGGAGGGCCACTTCACCCTCGAGGCGGCCGCCGTGCTCTTGATGCCTAGCGGAGCGTGATGCTCTCGAACTTCGGCGCGAGCAGGTGATTCAGCGCGAAGGCGACGAGATACGCCGACCCGCAAATCGTGAACAAGATCGCGTAGCCCGCCGTCACGTTGTGCGCGGCGGTGAACGAGTCGAGCAGCTTGCCCGCGTAGATCGGAAAAAACATGCCGCCGAGCGAGCCCGCCATGCCGCCGATGCCGACGACCGAGGCGACCGCATGCTTGGGGAACATGTCCGAGACGCTGGTGAACAGGTTCGCCGACCAGGCCTGGTGCGCTGCGCCCGCGAGCCCGATGAGGAACACCGCCGGCCACGCACCGACCTGCGTCACACCGAGCACCGGCACCACCAGACAGGCGAAGATGAACATCGAGAGCTTGCGCGCACGGCTGACGTTCATTCCTCGCCGCACGAGCGCCCCCGGCACGTAGCCGCCGATGATGCTGAGCACCGTCACGATCGAGTAGATGGTGACGAGGTGGACCCAGCTCTGCTTGAGGTCCATGCCGCGCGTCTTCTTGAAATAGTCGGGGAGCCAGGTGAGGAAGAACCACCACACCGGATCCGTGAACAGCTTGCCGACCACGAACGACCAGGCCGCGCGCTGGCGAAGCACCGTGAACCAGCTCGCCTTGGCGGGAACCGCGGCCTCGTCGGGGGCGTCGCTGCGAATGTGGGCGAGCTCCGCCGGCTGGAGGCGCGACACGTTCTCGGGCGAGTCGTAGAACGGCAGCCAGAGGAAGAGCCACGCGAACCCGGCGATACCGGCCGCGACGAACGCCGAGCGCCAACCCCAGGTCGCGGCGAGCCACGGCACGAAGGCCGGCGCCGCAATCGCGCCGACGTTGGCCCCCGAGTTGAACAAGGCCGTGGCGAACGCGCGCTCACGCTTCGGAAACCAGAGCGCGACGGCTTTGACGGCCGAGGGGAAGTTACCGCCCTCGCCGAGCCCGAGCGCCATGCGCGCGTTCGTGAAGCCTGAAACGGTGCCGGCCAGCGAATGGCTCAGCGCCGCTAGACTCCACGCCCCAATCGAGATCGCGTAGCCGATCCTCGCGCCCACCTTGTCGATGACGGCGCCGAACACGAGCAGGCCGATCGCGTACGCGCCCTGAAAAGCCGCGTTCACCTCGCCGAACTGCTCGTTCGTCCAGCCGAGCTCCTTGTCGAGCATCGGCTTCAGGAGCGAGAGGATCTGCCGGTCGATGTAGTTGACGGTGGTCGCAAAAAACAGCAGCGCGCAGACGAGCCAGCGGTAGCGACCCACGACTTCGGCGCGAGGCATCGGCTGGTCGGGTCCTAACGGGCGCGATTCACCAGCTGACGGTCATGCCGGTGGCGAAGCAGTTCAAGATCTGCTGCTCGCCGAGATACCATTTCCCTTCGGCGCGCATGTACTCCAGATCGAAGTGCAGATTGGGGGAAAGGTTATAGACGACGCCGCCGTTGATCCCCATCTGATACTTGACGTTGCTGTACTGCGGCAGTGTCTTGTCGACCGCCGTCAAGAAGAGGCGGGTGATGCCCCAGCCGGCGAACAGATCGAACTTGTCCAGCACCACCTGGCCCTGCGCGTAGTAGCCGTCGAAGGCGCGCAGGAAAGAGGCCGGATCGGTGGCCGCTTGGCTTTGTTCCAGCATGTAGCTGAGGCCGAGACCCTTGCCGTAGTGCCCCGCCACGCCGAGGTGCACGGGGCCGACCTCGAGTCGCCCGCCGTAGCCAAAGCCCTTGACCGTTTCCTCGCAAGGGCCGGGCGTCGGAGGGCAGTACCCGGTCTTGTAGAGCTTCTGAAAGGCCCCGTTCGCAAACAGAACGACTTTGCCGGCCGTGCCCAAGGCGTGCTCGAAGGTGAGCTCGCCTTCGGCTCGCGGTAGGGTCGTGCGTGACCAGCCGGTCGACCCGACCGTCGCCGGATCGAACAGGCCGATATCGAGTTTGAAGCCGGCGAGTACCGGAGTCCCGTAGATCAAGGCCCCGGCGAAGCCGCTACCCAAAACACCGAACCCGACCATGCCCTGAGTGGGGCCCTTCGAGTCAATCTGATTGGGGAAGCCGACGCCCCAGCGGTGAGCGTACATCACGTTGATGTCCGTGGCCCCACGCGAGTACAGGGCTCGGGTTCTGCC
>DATMCL010000352.1:0-15798 GCA_035558375.1 Polyangiaceae bacterium | reverse complement strand
GACGCCCTGCTCCTTCAGGATGCCCGCGACCTTGGCGGAGAACCCGCACTGCGGGAAGTTCTTGGTGCCTTTCATGAACAGCACCACGGGGCTGCCCTCGATCGTGCTCTTGATGCGTTCGCGGAGCGTGTCGTCCATCTGTGTCTACCTTGGTTGAGCTTTCGCCCAGGCTTCGGGCGTGTAGGTCTTCAATGCGAGCGCGTGGATCGGGCCGTGCATGGCATCGCCGAGGGCGCGATACACGAGCTGGTGCTGCTCGATCAGCGACTTTCCGACGAAGGCGTTCGAGACGATGCGCGCCTGGTAGTGGTCGCGCGTGCCCGTGAGATCCACGAGGTCGATGTCGGCGGCAGGGAATGCCGCGTCGAGGAGCGCCTTCACTTGGTCGGGTTCGAGCATGGGGTTATCCCCACGCATTTGGCGCACGATATCGGCCCTGTCAACGTGAGAGCCAACGTGAGAGCCAACGTGAGGGCCGGCACTCGCCGCGAAGCCCGGTTCTCGTCTATCATCGGCGGTCGGTGACTGCCGCCCCTCCCAAACCCCCGCCGCGGCGACCACCCCCACCGCGCCCCCAGGCCGGAGACGCAGCGGGACCCTCCGTTCCGGGCGGGCGCCCTCTGCCGCCGGCCAAAGCGCCGGAGCCGCCGCCCGCGCCGATGAGCGCGGATCAGAAGAATTCGCTCACGCTCCAGGCGCTCGGCCTGCTCCAGGAGCAGGTCCACGCTCGCATCGTTCATTACAAGGGCGAGATGGAGACCAACGCCGAGCTCGACGCGATCACGGCGCAGGTGGTCGCGCAGCTCCAGGCGATGCAGGCCGCCGCGCAGGAATCCACGGGCGGCCGCCAGACCGCGGAGGAGATGGAAGCCCAGCACGTGAGCTCCATGTCGCTGCTGCTCCACAAGGTGTTCTCGTCGGAGTCGCAGTTCACGACGCGCATCCTGAAGCCGCTCGGGCGCCGCGTGGCCAAGCTCTTCTTCGAGAGCGAGCTCCACGAGAAGAGCAAGGGCGACAAGGAGAAAACGATCTTCCACGCCGAGCAGGGCGTCTACTACGTGCTCGGACGCTACAAGCATCGTCTCCGCGCGGAGCTCGAAGGGTTCGAGTTCTTCGACGAGGAGGTCAAACGCGGGAGCCTCGAGCTGCTGGCGAAGATCGAGCGGGACCTCCAGGTGGCGTTTCTCTCGCGACGCTCGCCCGAGCTCAATCAGGTCATGACGATCTACGCGGGTGTCGTCTCCGAGTTCATGCGGGATTACCTGCCGCCCCGCGTCGAGGCGATGGCGAAAAATACCGTGCGCGCGGCCGATACGGCTCGGCGCCCGGGCAGCGTCGGCCACAAGATCCTGGCCGATGCTTTCCCCGCGTTCCGCGAGCAGTGGGAGCGCGTGTTCATGGAGCAGATGGTCAATTTCTGCGGGGACGAGCTCGGCCGCCGCCTGTCCGACACGGGAAGCGAGTACCGCGATGAGACGATTCGCTTCTTCTCGGATCCGCACGTTTACAGCGAGAGTGCCGCGGTCGTCTGTCAGGAGCTGTACGACTTCTTCTGCCTCGAGGGTTTCTTGGACCTGCCCGTGAACTGGCGGGTGGCGAGCGCGACTGCCGAAGAGAATTGATGGCGAGCGGAAACGTCCTGTAGACTTCGCGATCATGCGAAGTCTTGGGCTTGGATTAGTTCGAGGGCTCGGCTGGGGCTCGCTGGTCATGATGATGGGGGGAGCGTGCAGCTCCGGCGCGTCGCATAGCGCCCCGATCGGCGGTACGGGCGGCGGCTTTTCCGACAGCGGCGGCTCGAGCAACGGCGGCAGCGGCGGCAAGGGGTCGGGGGGCTCCACGGCGGCGAGCTCGCCCGGCGGCGAAGGGAACGAGGCCGGCTCGCTCGGTAGCGCCGGTGAGTCAACGGGCGGCACGAGCGCAGCCGGCACCAGCGGTACGGGCATCCCGGCGGGACAAGGCGTCGGGGAGGAATGCACCGGAAGCCAGAAGTGTCGCGCCGGCCTGACCTGCCTCGACAGTGCGTGCGTACCGGGCGGGTCGACCGAGGCGGGCCTCACCTGCGTGATCCAGCCCGAATGCGCGAGCGGCCTCCAATGCATCGCCGGCCGCTGCACCCCGGAAGGCGACGGCGCGCAGGGCGACAATTGTCTGCTCGACTCGCAGTGCAAGGCGGGGTTGCGTTGCGCGTTCATGGGCCTCGCAGCGAGCTGCGAGGCTCAAGGCGATGGCGACGCCGGCACCTCGTGCGAGACGAGCTCGAATTGCTACGAAGGGCTCGCTTGCCTCGAAGGGCGCTGCGGTCCGCAGCCGCCAGGGATCCCGGTGTTTCCCGGCGTGAAATGCGACGCGCCGTCGGGCAAGTCGGTCCGCGCGTACTTCGAGGTGCCGGGAGCGGAGGAAGCAATCGAGGGTGACTTCTTCCGGCTGCCGTTCCCGAACGACGTGCGCCGCTCGAGCAAGGGGGTCGATCTCGAAGGCTTCCCGACACCGGGTCCGGGCGTGCTCGGCGTGGACGCCGTGAAGCTCTATCGCGACGCGATCCAGGACAACGACGACGGGTGGGGCGCGTATCCGACGGTGTTCTTCCGCTTCTCGGGACCGCTCGATTCGACGACGGTGAGCAACACCGACGCGGGCGCACCCGCGGCGTGGCTCGACGTCACGCCGAACGTGACCGATCCGTGGGCCTCGGTCGGCCTCTCGTGGTTCTACTCGAGCGGCGCAAACGCCTACATTTGCGACAACTGGATCGGCGCGCGGCGGCCGCGGGGTGTCCCACTCACGCCGGGACACACATACGCCGTGCTCCTGACCACGCAGATCAAAGCCTCGGACGGCTCCGCCATCGCGCAGCCGCCGAACCTCGTGAGCCTGCTCGCAGCGAGCGCGCCGTCCGACCCCGCGCTCGAGAGGGAGTACGCGAAGTACGCGCCACTCCGCGACTACCTCGCCGCCAAGAACATCGAAGCAGCGACGATCCTCAACGCTAGCGTGTTCACTGTCGGCGGCGTGCGCGACACGATGGAAGCCGTGGCGGACGCGGTCGCCGGCATGAACGCGCCCGAGGCGAGCTCCTGGACCAAGTGCGACAGCGGCGTGACCTCACCGTGCCCCGATCACGCCGGAATTCGCGGCTGCAGCAAGGCCGCGGCCGACTACGACGAGTATCACGCGCTCGTGAAGCTGCCGATCTTCCAGAGCGGCACGCCGCCGTACCTCACGCCCGGGGACGGAGGCGACATCGTGCTCGAGCCGACGCGGACCGAGGACGTCTGCCTCTCGCTCACGGTCCCGACGGACGAAGGCGCGATGCCGAGCGCCGGATGGCCGCTCGTCGTGTTCGCGCACGGCACCGGTGGCTCCTTTCGCGATCACGCGACGGACACCGTCGCCGGCGCGCTGAGCTCCGGCAGCGTGAAATTCGCCGTGCTCGGCATCGATCAGGTGGAGCACGGGCCGCGCCGGGGCGCCTCCCAAGAGAGCCCGGACAATCTGTTCTTCAACTTCCTGAATCCCAAGGCCGCCCGCGGCAATCCGATCCAGGGCGCCGCCGATCAGCTCTCCCTCGCGGCTTTTGCGGCGACGCTCGACGGGAGCGGCGACGCTCCGACCACCATCGACGCGACGAAGCTCTACTTCTTCGGTCACTCGCAGGGCTCGACCGAAGGCAGCCTGATGTTGCCGTACGCCGACGCCTACAAAGCGGCTCTTCTTTCGGGCAACGGTGCGAGCCTCATGAACGCGCTGCTCACCAAGTCCAAGCCCGTCGACATCAAGAGCCTCCTCCCCATCGCGCTCTCCGATCTCTCCGCGAGCGGCGACGTCGGCGAGTATCACCCGGTCCTCTCGCTGCTTCAGCAATGGATCGATCCGGGCGACCCGCTCAACTTCGCCCGCTACGTCGCCACCGAGCCGCTCGAGGGTCACAGCGCGAAGCACCTCTTTCAAACCTACGGCACGGGCGACAGCTACGCGCCCCCGGTCACGCTCGCGATCTACGCGCGTGCCGGCGAGCTCCCCCTCGTGAAGCCCGTGCTCGAGGACGTCGGAAAGAGCCCGCTCTCGACCCCGCTCGACACCGTCGACTCACCCCTCTCGGGCAACGTCGCGAACGGCACCATCACGCAAGGCATGCGCGAGTACAAAAAGGTGAGCGACGGCCATTTCGTGGTCTTCGAGGAGCCCACGGCCAAGGCCGACATGGTGCGCTTCTTCAGCCAGGCGGTTTCCGGCGTGCCGGCGATCGGGGATTAAGCTCGCTCACTCGTCGCTCGGAAACGCCACCACATCGCCAATCCGTGCCGCTCCGGTCACGAGCATCACGAGCCGATCCACCCCGAGCGCGTTGCCGCCCGCATTCGGCATGCCCTCGCGCAAGGCGCTCAGGAAGCGCTGATCGGTTGGATAAACGCGCCGTCCCTCCGCGCGCCGAGTCGCGCGCTCGGCCCGAAAGCGGCGCGCTTGCTCGACGGGATCGGTGAGCTCGCCGTAGCCGTTCGAAAGCTCGACGCCGCCCGCGTAGAGCTCGAACCGCTCGGCAACACTGGGATCGCGTGCGGAGGGGCGCGCGAGCGCGGCTTGCGAGAGCGGATAATCGACGAGGAAGACGGGACGATCGAGCTTTTCGAGCGCGGGCTCGACGCGTCCGACGAGGAGCTCGAAGTAGCGAGACTCGTCGCTGGCTGCGAGGGCGACGGCGTCCCGGATGCCGGCGTAGCGACGGAACGCTTCGCGCACGGAAATGCGAGGAAAGGGGCGGCGGAGCGAGAGCTTCTTCCCGCTCGGAGCGACGAGCTCGGCGCGGCCGCGCACGCGGCGGGCGACGCGCGCGACGAGCGCCTCCGTGTCCGCGAGGATCGCGTCGTAACCCGCGAAGGCACGATACCACTCGAGGAGCAGGAATTCGGGCTCGTGGAGTGGGCCGCGCTCGTCGGCTCGGAGCACGCGGGCGAGCTCGAAGATGCGCGGCAGGCCGCCAACCAGTAGCCGCTTGTGGGCGAGCTCCGGCGAGGTGATGAGGTAGCGGCCGGCGCTCGCGATGGCGTCGACGTGGGAATCGACGCCGACCGCGCGCACGCGGATTGGCGTCTGTACTTCGAGGAACGACTGCTCGGCGAAGTAGGCGCGGATCTCCGCGAGCACGAGCGCGCGCTGACGCAGGCGCGCGCCGGTGCCTTCGAGCGTGAAGCGGGCGAGGTCGCCGTCGCCGCGGGGGAGGGGGGCTCGCGTGCGCTCGAGGAGCTTCGCGTCACGCAGGGCGCCGCGCACGAGCCGTCCGGAGACGACCACGAGATCGCCGGCGTCGGCCTCGAGCCCGCGGCCGCTCACCGTGATGCGAGCGAACGCGTCGGCGAGCACGAGGCCGGACGGCGTCGCGGCGAGCACGCGCGCACCGACCGTCGCGCCACCCGACGACGTGCGCGTTACGTCGCTCGGAGCGAGGACCCCCCGGGTCACGGGCTCACCGCCCCGCGAAGGCTTCGAGGGCAAAGCGAGCGATTTCGGCGCCCATCCACGGCCCGGCGACGACCAGCGCAAGCGCCACGGCGAGCAAGCGGGGCAGGTGCGCGAGGGTCGCGTCTTGGAGCTGAGTGGCCGCCTGAAGCGCCGAAACGAGCGCACCGACGAGCGCGGCGAGGCCGACGACCGGCAGCGAGAGGGTGATCGCGAGCAAGAGGGCGCTCTGGGCGAGCTCGGTCAAGCTCGAGAGCGACGCCACGCTCAGCCCCCGTCGGGCGTTTCTGGCGTCTCGCCAGCGCCACCGATGCCGCTCGCCGCGCCTTCGCCCGTCACTGCGCCGGTCCCACCGGTTGCACTGGTCCCACCGGTCCCGCCGGTCCCGCCGGTCCCGCCCGTTCCGGTGTGGTTGGAGCAAATGTCTTGGTTTGGCGTCGTCGTGGGGATGCAGCGCGTGTCGGTGTAGGCCCCGTTGGGCTTGCAGCAAAGGTCCGCTTTCTTTTGCTGGAGCTGCCCGCACGGCGTGCAGACGAGGCCGTCGTCGCAGTCTTGGTCGCCCGCCCACTCGAAGTCGCACCGCTCGCCTTCGGCTTGACGGCTGCAGCCGGTACCGAAGCTTGCCGCAACACCGACCACGAGGCCGATGCGGACTAGGAGGCGGAAAGCGCTGCGAAGCATGACGCGAGGCCTTCTAGCACCGGATGTTTACCGGGATCAACCGGCCCCCCGGCTGTTCTTTGCCTCCACGGCTTCTGCGAAAAGCCGCGTGTACGAGAGCGCGCTCATGATCGAGAACACGAGGGAGACGTACACGAGCGCCCGGCCGACGTAGACGAGATCGACCATGCCGAGATCCAGCGGACCGAGGGTCAGGTGATAGGGGTAGCCGAGGATCAAGCACAGGATCCCCACCATCTGGAGGGCGGTCTTGGTCTTCCCGTCGTCGCCGGCAGCGATCACGACGCCCTCGCTGCTGGCGATGCTGCGGAGGCCCGTGACGGAGATCTCGCGCGCGAGGAGGAGCGCGACGGCCCACGTCGAGATGCGACCCATCGGGATCATGTAGATGAGCACGGCCATCACGAGCAGCTTGTCGGCGAGCGGGTCGAGGAATTTCCCGAGCACGCTCACGACGTGCATGCGCCGCGCGAGCCAGCCGTCGATGAGATCGGTGAGTGCCGCCGCCGAGTAGACGAGCGCCGCCCACCAGCAATCCTTGGGGGAGCCTCGGTCGATGAGCAGCAGCACGAGCGGGATCACCACCATGCGTCCCATCGTGAGGAGGTTCGGCAGGTTGAAGGCGTCCTCGCTCATCGAGCGGCGGCGGCGCTTGCGCTCGGCGCGCGTCGGCCGCGGCTTTTTGGCCGGGGGCGGCGGAGGAGTGGACCGGTTTTCGCTCGGAGTGGTCATGCGTCGTCGAGCAGCACGGCGCCCTCGCCCGCGAAGGAGACGAAGCCGTGCGCGTGGGTGGGGGATTCTTCGGCCGTGAGCGGCTGCGCGAGCATACGCCCCGTCCAGCCCGCGACCGATTCGCTTCGCACGATGATGCGACGCTCCGCGCTGACCATGAGCGCGCGCAGCGGACGCTCGCTCTCGACGAGCACGAGCCCGCGGCCGGAGAGCTGAACGATGACGATAGGCGCCGGCTCCTGCGGCGGGGCCGGCAGGCGGCCGTTCTCGTAGCGGGCGCTCGAGTCGAAGCCGAGCAGGCGCGCCTCGCGCAGGTAGACGAACTCGCCGCCCAGCTCGAGCGCCGCGACGGTGCGACCGCTCGCGGCCGCGAGCGCCGCCACGCCCTGCCCCTCGAGCAAGGACCAAGGCGTCGCAGGACCCCCGAACGGCTCGTCCGTGGCACGGCCGCGCATGCGCCGGCGCAACGGCGTTCGCGCAAAGCCTGCGCCGTCCGGTTGCACCGCGCGCAGGGCGTCGTTGCGAATCGCGAAGCCGACCTCCACCCGCACGAGCGCCATGCTGCCGCGCACGACCAGTCGCTCGCGCGCGTCGGGCGCGCCGACGGCAACCTCCGCCACGAGCGCCGAGGGCGAGCCCGGGTGCGGTGCCTCCTCGACCGGCGGCGCCGGCGGCGCTTCAGGCGGCACGCTGCGACGCGACGGGGGCGGCAGCTCCATCGTCTCGGAGACCGGAGGAAGCGAAAGCCCCGCGACCCCCGGAACGCGCGTCTGGCCCGAGGGCGGCCGGGACGGACGCGGGCGCGCGGGCACCACCTCCTCGCCGGGCTCGACCGCACGCCAGCGGCGCGAGCGCACCGGCTCGAGCTCCCGAGCCTCCTCGCGGGCCGAGACGAACGGGGTGAGGCTCTCGAGCTCGTGCACGGCGTCGGCCGCGGCGAGGCGCACCTCGTCGTGCTGGCGCTCGGCCTCGCCGGGCGGGTCGCTCGGCGGGCTCACCTCTTCGATGCGATTTTGCATGCGGCGCGCGAGCTGCGGCTGCCCCGCCTGCTCGAACGCCGAAAGCGCCTTGCCGTACTCGCCGAGTCGCTCGAGCGCGAGGCCGTAGTAGCCCCAGGCGCGCTTGTGGTGCGGCTCGCGCGAGATGACCTCTTCGAGCACGTCGCGCGCCTGGTGCTGCTGGCCCGTCTTCAGGTAGCAGAGCGCGAGGTTTACACGGGGCGTGATCTCGGCGGGGAAGTTCCGAATCAGATCCTCGTAGATGCCGATCGCACGCGGGTACATCCCGAGCCGGAAGTAGACGACGCCGAGCAGCCCCTGGCCTTCGGAGTCGCGCGGCTGGAAGCGGAGCGCCTGCTCGAGCTCCTCCTTCGCTTCGCTGACGCAGTTGTCTTGGAGGAGCTCGCTGCCCCGGTAAAGGTGGAAGAGGAACTCCTCGCCGTTGAAGACGCTCGACGGGGCAGGGTGCTCCGATTCGGGGACGCCCGGAGCATCCGGCACCGCCCGGGTCGGGAAGACGGAAGCGCGCGTGAGCGCTTCGGTCGGATCGCGACCCGGTCGTTCAGCCATCGGCAGAGCGCCCGCTCGCAGCCGTGATCGCCTCTTCCAAAGAGAAGCGCCGCTCGTGCAGGGCTCGGCCGACGATGGCACCGACGACCTTGGGGCCCGCCTTCGCGAGGGCCAAAAGGTGCTCCACCTTGCCGACGCCGCCGCTCGCGATGACGTGGACGCCGCCGTCGCTCGCCAGGTTCGCGGTCGCCTCCACGTTGGGCCCCACCTCGGTGCCGTCGCGATCGATGTCCGTGTACAGTACGGCCGCGAGGCCGAGCCCCGCGATGTCGCGCACGACGTCGATGGCGCGGCGCTCGGACTGATCGATCCAGCCGTCCGTCGCCACGTTGCCGTTGCGCGCGTCGACCGCGACGATGATACGGCCGGGGTACGCCTCCGCCGCGGTCTGAACCAGCTCCGGATCGCGAATGGCTGCCGTGCCGAGCACGACACGCTCGACGCCGAGGTCGAAATACTGGTCGACCGCCGCCATGGAGCGAACGCCGCCGCCCACCTGAACGCCGGCGCCGAACGACGCGACGACCTTGCGCACGAGCACGCGCTGCACGGGCTTGCCCTGCTTGGCGCCATCGAGGTCCACCACGTGCACCCTCCGCACGCGGCCGCTCCACTCTGCGGCGACGATGTGCGGCTGCTCGTCGTAGACGGTTACTTCGTCATAGCGCCCCTGGCGCAGGCGAACCGCCTTGCCGTCGAGCAGATCGAGCGCCGGAATCACTTCCATGGACCATCACCCTGCCAAGAAGCCGGCAAGGAGCGCAAGCCCCGCCGCCTGGCTCTTCTCCGGGTGGAACTGCGTTCCGAGCACGTTGTCGCGTGCCACGGCAGCGGTCACCTGGTTCGGCCCGTAGCTCACGGTCGCCCGAAGCACGTCTTTTTCGGCCGGCACGGCGTGGAACGAGTGCACGAAGTACACCCACGTCGCCGCGCCACCGGCCGCCTGGAGGTTCGGGTGGCCCCCGCCATGGAGGTCGAGCTGGTTCCAGCCCATGTGCGGGATCTTGATGCCGGGAGCCCCCGCGAGGCGTCGCACCTCGCCGCGCATCCAGCCGAGCCCCCGGACGCCAGGCGCTTCCTCGCTCCCTTCGAACAGCACCTGCAGGCCGAGACAGATCCCGAGGTAGGGCACGCCGCGCTTCACGGCTTCGGTCAGCGCCTCGGCGATGCCACCCGCCGCGAGACCGCGCGCGGCCTCGCCGAAGCCGCCTTGGCCGGGGAACACCAGGCGATCGGCGCGCCGGATCACGTCGGGATCGGCCGAGCGCACGACCGTTGCACGCCCGCCGCCGGCGGTTTCGAGCGCCTTCGCAACCGAGCGCAGATTGCCCATGCCGATGTCGACGACCACGGCTTGCATCAGTCGAGCATTCCCTTGGTCGACGGCACGTCGGGCGAGCGCGGATCGATGCTGGTCGCTTCGCGCAGCGCCTTGGAGAAGGCCTTGAACGAGATCTCGACGATGTGGTGCAGGTTCGAGCCCTCGATCAGACGCAGGTGCAGGTTCGCCTGCGCCGTCCGCGCAAAGGCCTCGAAGAAGACTTCGGCGAGCTCGACGTCCCAATTGCCGAGCTTCGCTTTCGGGAGCGGCACTCGCCAGACGAAGAACGGCCGGCCCGACAGATCGAGCGCCGCCGTCACGAGCGCCTCGTCCATGGGCAGCGTCGCGGAGCCGTAACGGCGGATCCCGCGCCGATCCCCGAGCGCATCGAGCACGGCCTTGCCGAGCACGATGCCGATGTCCTCGGTCGTGTGGTGCCCGTCGATCTCCGTGTCGCCCTCGGCGTAGACCGACAGATCGAAGCCGCCGTGGCGCGCAATCTGCTCGAGCATGTGCGAGAGGAAGGGCAGGGGCGTCTGGATCGTCGCCTTGCCCGATCCGTCCAGATCGATCTCCACCCGGATCTGCGTCTCCCGGGTCTTTCGCTCCACGCTCGCCGTTCGTCCCATGGTGTCCTTAACGAAGGTCCTCGACCTTCCAGAGTCCGCGCTCGCGCAAAAGCTCGACCGTGCCGCCGGTGCCGAAGGCCATCGTCGCCCGATCGCCGGTCACCTCCAAGCTGGCGCTCGAAAGACTGCTCTCGACCGCGGCCACGAGACCCTCGAGCTCGGCCCGCTCCTCGCCCTCCCACGAGCCCTTGAGCTTCGTCTCGTCGAGACCTTCGCGCTCCGAGTCGGGCACGAAGCGAAGCAGCACGTCGTAGCGCCGGTTCCGGAAGGCCCTCACGAACGAGCGCAGCGCCGTCTCCGGCGTGCCTTGGCCGTAGAGATCGATGGCGGAGCCGTCCACCCGCCACGCGCCGTCCTCGAGCACGAGCAGCAGCGCTTCCCCGTTCGGCGCTTTGACCACGGCGGTGACGCGCGGCGGCGCCGCCGGCTGTGCGAGGGCGCGACCGATCGCGACCGCCTCCGTAGGATTCTCGCGAAGGATCCGCTGAAAGCTCGCGTAAGGAATATCTTTTTTGGCGTCCGCGCTCAGAAGGTCGTACGCCTCGCGCGCCTTGCCGGCCCGGAGCGCGGAGGCGTACGCGGAGAGCGCGTCCTCGGGGCTCGCCGGGCGCGACGCGGCACAGGCGGCAGCGAGCGCGACCGCCAAAAGCACGGGTGACGCGCCCTTCAGCATGGCCCCGCCGGGTTAGCACGAACGGGCGGACACCGCGAAATCGGACGCCTTTCGGGTAGAGCGCCGCTGGACTGAACGCGTGTCCGTACTACTGTGAGCGTATGCGCGCGACCGAAAGGGCCAGTCGCCCGGAGCGCATCGCGATCCTGCCACTCAGGAACTCGGTGCTGTTCCCGATGTCGGTGGTGCCCATCAACGTGGGACGACCTCGCTCGGTGCGGCTGGTCGAAGATCTGGTGGGCAACGAGAGCGCGCTCGTCGGCGTGCTCACGCAGCGCAACGCCGAGACCGTGGAGCCGACCTTCGAGGATCTCTACGAGGTCGGGACGCTCGCCCGCGTCGTGAAGGTGATCCGGCTCGGGCCCTCGAACTACAGCGTCGTCCTCAACGGGCTCGGTCGCTTCAAGCTCGTCGCCGCGCACGGACTCGAGCCGTACATGCGCGCCGAGGTGCAGCGCATTCCGGAGCCGGCCACGAGCCCCGAGTCACTCGCCGATCTCGGGCGCCGCCTGCGAGAGCGCACGCGCGAGGTGCTCGCGCTGATGCCGAACCTGCCCAAGGAAACCTCGAGCATCCTCGACAACGTGCGCGAGCCGGGCGCGCTCGCCGACCTCATCGCCTCGAACTTCCCGGAGGAGCAGGCCGGCATCACGGTGCGGCAGGGCATCCTCGAAGCATTCGAGGTCGCCGACCGCGTCGGCCTCGTGCTCGCGATGGTCGAGCGCCAGCTCGAGGTGCTCAAGGTGAAGGACCGCATCTCGAGCGTGGTGCAGACCGAGCTCAGCCGCTCGCAGCGCGAGTACGTGCTGCGCCAACACATGAAGAGCATCCGTGAGGAGCTCGGCGAGGGCGGCGACGACGACGAGGTCGAGCAGCTGCGCGAGCGCATCGCGCGGGCGGAGCTGCCGGCCGAGGCGGAGAAAGCGGCGAAGAAGCAGCTCTCGCGGCTCTCGAGCATGCAGCAGCAGTCGGCCGAGTATCAGGTGACGCGCACCTACGTCGAATGGCTCGCCGATCTGCCGTGGAGCCGCACGACGCCCGATCGCATCGACGTGAAGGACGTCCAGCGCTGTCTCGACGAGGACCACTTCGGCCTCGACCGCGTGAAGCGCCGGATCGTCGAGTACGCCGCGATTCGCCAGCTCCGCAAAGACAAGAAGGGCCCGATCCTGCTTTTCGTCGGCCCGCCGGGCGTGGGCAAGACCTCGCTCGGCCGCTCGATCGCCCGCTCGATGGGGCGCCGCTACGGCCGCATCTCCTTGGGCGGCGTGCGTGACGAGGCGGAGGTTCGCGGCCACCGCCGCACCTACGTCGGCGCCCTCCCGGGTCGCATCATCCAGGCCTTGAAGAAGGTCGGCAGCAAAAACCCGGTGCTCGTCCTCGACGAGGTCGACAAGATGGGCGTCGATCTCCGCGGCGATCCGGCGGCAGCCCTGCTCGAGGCGCTCGATCCGGAGCAGAACGACACCTTCGTCGATCACTACATCGACGTGCCGTTCGATCTCTCGGAGATCATGTTCCTCGCCACGGCGAACTACGGCTGGCAGATCCCCGAAGCGCTCAAAGATCGCATGGAGCTCATCGAGGTCCCCGGCTACACGCGGGCGGAGAAGCGCTCGATCGCCGAGCAGTTCCTGATCCCGAAGCAGGTCAAGGAGCACGGGCTCGTGCCCCACGACATCGGCTTCGAGCGCGAGGCGACCGAGCTCTTGATCGACTCCTACACGCGCGAAGCCGGCGTCCGAAACCTGGAGCGCGAGCTCGCGGCCGTGTGCCGCGACATGACGGTCAAGCTCGCCGAAGGCGTGAACGTCCAGGGCCGCCGCGTCACGACCGACCTCGTGCGCGAGCTCCTCGGCCCGGAGCGCTACCGCCCCGAGCTCACGGAGCGAAAGCTCGTGCCGGGTGTCGCGTGCGGCCTCGCCGTCGCGAGCAACGGAGGCGATCTTCTGATCGTCGAAGCCACGAAAATGCCGGGCAAGGGCGAGATCGTCATCACGGGCAGCCTGCGCGCCGTGATGAAGGAAGCCGCCGAGACGGCCGTCTCGCTCGTGCGCTCGCGGGCTCAGGACCTCGGGCTCCCGGCGGAGTGGCTGAAGTCGATCGATCTGCACGTCCACGCCCCGCGCGGTGGCGCCGCCCGCGACGCCGCGAGCATCGGCTTGCCGATCTTCGTGGCGGTCACTTCGCTTCTGCTCCGGGCCGCCTGTCGCCCCGACGTGGCCGTAACCGGGGAAATCACGCTGCGCGGCGCCGTGATGCCCGTGAGCGGCATCAAGGACCAAGTCCTCGCCGCACACCGCGCCGGCGTGCGGCAGCTCGTGCTCCCGGCCAAGAACAAGGTCGATCTCGAGGAAGTGCCTGAAGAGGTGCGCAACGAGCTCGCCGTGCACTTCGTGAGCCGCATCGACGAGGTGCTGCCGCTCGTGCTCGCCGATCCCGAGCCGAGCCCCGACGACGGCGACGAGCAATCCGAGCCGCCGCGCGAAAACGAAGCTCGGCCGTAGCCCCCGTGACCGCGATCCTGCGGCCCTTCCGCGACCCGGCACGGCAGAACGCGCTGATCTTCGCGACGGTCGCGCTCGGGGGTCTCGGCTTCTTGCCGCAGCTCGGCGGCCCCGGCTACGACGCCGCGCTCGTGAGCGGCGTCGTGCTGCCCAGCGTGGCAGCCATCGCGGCGGCGCTCGAGCTTTCGGTGGCCGAGGCGCGCCCGAGCGAGGCGGTGGCTCGCGGAGCGACGCTGGGCGTCGTGCTGGGCGTCGTGGGGTTCGTCGTGGTGCTGCTGCACGGCGCGCGCGTGGGCTTCTGCGATCCGCGCGAGGGGCTTTGGCTCTACGTGCTCGGGCCGGGCTTCGGCGCGGCGCTCGGAGGCGTGTGGGGAGCGGCGATGGGCCTCGTGACGGCGCGCCTCACGCGCGGGCGCGGACGGGCGGTGCGGCGTACCGTGGCGACGGCGCTCGCGCTGCTCGGACCCATCGCGTGCATCGGCGTGAGCTTCTATCGCTTCCTTTCGAGCCCGATGGTGTTCGCCTTCGACCCGTTTTTCGGCGTGTTTTCGGGTCCGCTCTACGACACGGTCGTGAGCGTCGTCGACCGGCTGCTCTCGTATCGGCAAGGCACCGTCGCGACGCTCATGGCGGTCACGCTGGGCGCGGCGCTGCTCGACCGCGTGCCCGCCGAAGGGCTGCGCGCCGTGCTCTTGGCTCGTCCGGGAACGGCCGCTCTCGCTGTCCTGGCGGCTCTCTTGAGCCTCGTCCACTCTGCGTCGGGACCGCGTCTCGGCCACTGGAGCACCGCGGCATCGATCGAGGAAGCGCTCGGGGGGCACTACCTCGGCAAGCGCTGCGACGTCGTGCACGCGCGGACCATGTCCGAGCGCGACATCGCGCTCTTCACGCGCGACTGCGACGGGTCGGTTGCGCAGGTCGAACGCTACTTCGGCGCCCGCGGCCCCGAGCACGTTCGGGTCTTCCTGTTCTCGAACGAGGGCGAGAAGGGCTGGCTGATGGGCGCTTCGCACACGTACATCGCGAAGCCCTGGCGCCGCGAGGTGTACGTCCAGCAAGCGCCCTATCCGCATCCCGTCATTGCCCATGAGCTCGCGCACGTGATCGCGGGGTCGTTCGCGAGCGGCCCGTTCCACGTCGCGGGACCGCTCGGCGGCTGGCTCCCCGATCCGGGTCGAATCGAAGGCTTCGCCGTCGCCGCCGCGCCCGACGAGACCGACGAGCTCACCGATCTCGAGTGGGCCGCGACGATGGACAAGCTCGGGATCCTGCCCCCGCTTCGCTCGGTGTTTCAGCTCGAGTTCCTGGGCATCACGGCGTCGAAGGCCTACACGGTCGCGGGCGCGTTCGTCGCATTCATGCGCGACCGCTACGGCGCAGCGGCCCTGCGCCGCTGGTACGCCGGCGCCACGCTGCCGGAGCTGACCGGAGGCAAAGACCTTGCCGCGCTCGACGCCGATTTTCGAAAGGCGCTCGCGGCGCTCCAGGTGACCTCGCGTGCCGAGGGCACGGCCAAGGTGCGCTTCGAGAAGGCGCCGTTCTTCGCACGGCGCTGCCCGCGCATCGTCGATCGGACGCTCGCCGAAGCGGGGGCACGGCTCGGCGTCGGCGACGTGAGCGGGGCGGAGCTCGGCTACCGCGAGGCACTCGGGCTCGATCCACGCAACCTCGAAGCGCGCTTCGGGCTCGCCGGCTGCGAGCATCGCCGAGGCAACACCGACGGTGCCGTGGCTCAGTACCTCGCGCTCGGCGCCCGCGGCGATCTCCTCCAAATCCAGCTCTCGCATGCCCTGGAAAACGCCGCCGATCTCGCGCTTTCCGAGAATCACGCCGAACAGGCCAAGGACCTTTACGCCCGCACCCTCGAGCTCACCTTCGACGAGGATCGGCGACGAACGCTCGAGGTCAAGCAGTGGGCGAGCGGCACGGGAGCCGCACCCGCGATCGTGGCGCTCCTGATCGGGACGCGCGACACGGCCCCGGGCTGGGAGGCGGCCGCGCCGCGCCTTCAGGCCTGGTCCGACCGGGAGTTCTTGAACGATGTTCCGACGTACCTCATCGGGCGGAACCTCTTGAACGGCGGCCACTACGCCGAGGCCGCCACGTACCTCGACATCGCGCTCCGGCGCGCCTCGCCTCTCGCGAGCGTGCACCGAGAGGCCGTACGGCTGCGCGTCATTGCGGCGTGCGCGCTCGGTGAGGATCCGCGCCGGCTCGGCTTGGTCGACGA
>DATMCL010000351.1:0-19087 GCA_035558375.1 Polyangiaceae bacterium | reverse complement strand
GAGCACGGTCGCGAAGGTTTCACGGTGCTCGGCGCCGTCTTCCTCGTCGTGACCGGTGGCGAGGCGCTCTACGCCGACCTCGGCCATTTCGGCCGCCGCCCGATCCAGCTCGCGTGGTTCACGCTGGTCTTCCCGGCGCTGCTCCTCAACTACTTCGGCCAAGGCGCGCTGCTGCTCGCACGCCCCGAAGACGTCGAGAATCCGTTCTTTCGGATGGCGCCGAGCTGGGCGCTCTACCCGCTCGTGGCGCTCTCGACCGCCGCCACGGTGATCGCGTTCCAGGCCCTCATCACGGGCGTCTATTCGCTCACGCGACAAGCCACGATGCTCGGCTTCATGCCGCGCGTGGAGGTGCGCCACACGAGCGCCGACGAGCGCGGCCAGATCTACGTGCCCACGATGAACTGGCTCTTGATGCTCGCCACGGTGAGCCTCGTGCTCGGCTTCAAGTCGTCGAGCGAGCTCGCGGCGGCGTACGGCATCGCCGTCACGTTGACGATGGTGATGACGACGGTGCTCGCCGCGATCTACGCGCGGCGCGGCTGGGGCTGGAAGCTCCACTGGGTCGTGCTCTTGAGCGTCGTGTTCCTCGTCCCCGAAACGGTGTTCTTGATCGCGAACCTGGCCAAGATCACGCACGGAGGCTGGTTCCCGCTCGCCGTCGGCGTCGTGCTCTTCTCGGTGATGACGACGTGGCGCACGGGCCGCGCCATCCTCTCGCGCCGCTTCCAGGAGGATCTGCTCCCGCTCACGGACTTCTTCGACCTCTTGCGGGTCGAGATCCCGGCGCGTGTCCCCGGCACCGCCGTCTTCATGACGTCGATCAAGGACGGCACGCCGCCGGCCTTGCTCCGCAACTTCATGCACAACCGAGTGCTCCACCAGCACATCGTGCTCCTCACCGTGCAGACGCAAGAGACGGCGCGCGTCGCCGAGTCGGAGCGCTTCGACGTCGAACACCTCGACCACGGCTTCAGCCGCATCACGGGTCGCTACGGCTTCATGGAGCAACCGGACGCGCCGCTCCTACTCGAGCGGGCGGGCCTCGTCTCGAGCGTGGAGCACACGACGTTCTTCCTCGGACGCGAGAACCTGATCTCGAGCGCGCACCCCGGCATGGCACGCTGGCGGATCCGGCTCTTTGCCGCCCTCACGCGGAACGCCCAACCGGCCAACAAATTCTTCAACATTCCACCCGATCGCGTGATGGAAATCGGCGCCCAAATCGAGCTTTGAAGCGCGCAGGCTGGCGAAACGTCCAAAGACGAGCGAAAATCAAGGTCTTCCCTCGTGGTGTGGAGGAGCGCGTATGACGGGTCGTTGGGCAGCGGACGGATTGTTCTTAGTTTGGTCGCTCGCAGCCCTTGGCTGCGGCTCGAGCAAGCACTCGAGCGACGGCGACGGTAACCGGCACCCCGCCGCGGGCATGGGCGCGGGCGGCGACGCGGGCTCGGGTGCCACGGGCGGGGGCGGCAAGGGCGGCGCCGGCTCGAGCGGCAAGGGCGGCTCCAACACGGCGGGCGGCACCGGCGGCGGCACCACGGGCGGCGCCGGCGGAAGCGCAGCCGGCGGCACCGGCGGAGACATGCCGGGCGGCGGCGGCGCCACGAGCGGCACGGGAGGCGCCACGAGCGGCGCGGGCGGTAGCGGCACGAGCACCGGCCAAACCGGAACGCTGCCGGCCGAGCCCCCGGACTTCATCCCGGTCCGTCAGGCCAGCACCGTAGACAAGCTCGATCTCCTCCTGATGATCGACAACTCGATCTCGATGGCGGAGAAGGAAGCGCTGCTCGCGCAATCCGTTCCGCGCCTCGTGCGGCGCCTGACCCAGCCGGACTGCGTCGACGAGAATGGGGAGCCCACCGGATCGATCGCGGACGCGAACGGGCTCTGCTCCGATGGCGTTCCGGAGATCACGGCGAGCGACGTCCACATCGGCATCATCACCTCGAGCCTCGGCGATCACGGCTCGGGCGACGACGGCGTCTGCTCCGCCAAACGGGCGGCGGAGAGCGGCGCGAACTACAACGACCTCGCTGCACTGTTGCCCTCGGTGCGTACGGGCCTCACGAGCTGGGACGACAGCGGCTTCCTGGCCTGGAACCCCAAGACCCCCATGATCCAGGGCTCCATGGAGCAGGATCGAGGCGCGCTCAACCAAGCCTTCCTCGATCAGCTCGACGCGGTGGGCGAGAACGGCTGCGGCTACGAGAGCTCGCTCGAAGCGTGGTTCCGCTTCTTGGTCGATCCCGATCCGATCCAGGGGATGAACGGGGATCCGGCGAGCGCCAAGGCCCTGCGCGGGGAGAAGAACTCGCTCGTGCTCACCCAGCGCCAGCAGTTCCTGCGGACCGATTCCGCCGTCGCGATCGTGATGATGACCGACGAGAACGATTGCTCGATCATCGACGAGAACGACGCCCAGGGCTGGCTCGTCGGGTACCTGGGAGATCCCATGTCCGGCATGCTCTGGCACATGCCGCGCGGCACGTCGGCCTGCGACAGCGATCCCAACGACCCCTGCTGCTATCCCTGTAGCGCCGCGGCTGTCGCGGGCTGCCCCAGCTCGGACGCGGCTTGCACCAACGGAGCCGCGACGACGATCGACACCGCCCACGACTCGATGAACATGCGCTGTTTCGACCAGAAGCGGCGCTTCGGCATCGATCTCCTCTATCCGGTCAGCCGCTACGTCGAAGCGCTCACGAGCCCGACGATTCACGCGCGCAACCGCGTCTACACGACCGCGAACCCCCTCTTCGATCAGGCCATGGGCACGTGGCGCACCCCGGGCAGCGTGATCCTGATGGGCATCGTCGGCGTCCCCTGGCAGGACCTCGCGACCGAGGAGAGCTGGGGTTCGCCCCGCGAGCTCACCTACCTCACGGCGAGCGAGCTCGTGGCTCAAGACCGCTGGAAGGTGATCCTCGGCGACCCCAGCACCAACGGCGTCCCGACCGACACGCTGATGGTCGAATCGATCGATCCGCGCCTCGCGCCGCTGCCCCAGGCGCACCCGCTGATTCCGGGCTTCATGATCGGTGCGCCCAACGCGATGAGCAACACGAACCCGATCAACGGCCACGAGCAGGCGCCGCTCCAAGTGCGCGACGAGCTCCAGCTCGCCTGCATCTTCCCGCTGCTCGCGCCCGTCACCTGCACCCAGGACAACGCCGACTCCTGCGAGTGCAACGCCGACGAGTACGACAAGAATAGCCCCCTCTGCACCGGCGTGACCCCGACGACCGACGGCGTGCAGGCATTTGCCAAGGCGTACCCCGGACGGCGCGAGCTCGACGTGCTGCGCGGGATCGGCGATCAGGCCGTCGTCACGAGCATCTGCCCGAAGGCGATCACTCCGCCCTCGGGCCTCCCCATCGAGAGCGACGGAAGCTACGGCTACAATCCCGCCGTCGACGCGCTCGTGCGACGCCTCCGCCCCGTGTTCGCGCCGAGCTGCCTCACGGCGCCGCTGATCGTCTCCGATACGAGCCCGGGCGGGACCGCCTGTCATCTGCTCGAGCTCGAGAAAGGTCAGAACTGCGAGTGCGACCTCTTGGCTCGCGAGGATCCGTCGGAGGAGGACCTTGCCAAGGCACGCCAGCACCTCATGGCTCGCGGTCTTTGCGCGGACGACGCGAGCTGCGCCGCGGACTTTTGCGTGTGCCAGATCCCGGGTCTCACGGGCGAGGATCTCGCGGCGTGCAAAGCCGACGTCGTCACCGACGGCCCGACGTCTGGCTTCTGCTACCTGAGCGGCGATAGCTCCCCAGGGAACCCGTACCTCCTCGACTGCCCGGTCGGCTTGAAGGCCACGTTCCAATTCACCGGCATCAACGGCGCGCCGCGCGATGGCACCGAAGTGTTCGCGTCCTGTAACCGCTGAGGCGCGGGGCGGCCTTGCGTAGGCCTCTGACCCGACTTAACTTGATCGGACTGTGGAACGCGGCGCGCTCGTCGGGGCTCTTATCCTTGTCGTGATCCTGGCTTTCCAGGTTCGCACCACCATGCGTGTTTGGCGCTCGAAGCTCTTCGACCGCCCGCAAAAGGTCGCGCAAAGCCAGCTGATCTGGTTCCTCCCGCTGATTGGCGCCGCCATCGTGATGAGCGTGCTCGAGGACGAGGTCGAGCGCGAAAAGGGTCCGCCGCCCGGCCTTGGAAGATGAGACATTCCGGCTAGTTGCGTGACGGCCGCATGAATCGTTTCGGGACGATGCCCGGCGCGGTAGCAGCACGGCGCCTAGTGCGCTAAAGGGGGCCCGCTTCGAGTGGATCCGGACTCGGGTCCCCGAGGCGACGCGAACCTCATCTGGGAGCCAACGCCTTGCGCCGTATCGGTCCTTACCTGCCCTCCGTCCTCGCCACGCTGCTGGTCATCT
Organism: Polyangiaceae bacterium; assembly: GCA_035558375.1. GTDB lineage: Bacteria > Myxococcota_A > Polyangia > Polyangiales > Polyangiaceae > PMG-095. The sequence continues at coordinate 14,708 of DATMCL010000351.1, read as the reverse complement.
GTTTCCCCTCCCTCGCCCATGCGGAGCCGCATGGCGGTGAGGCGAGCCTGGTCCTACCGGACCTCGGCTCGGTGACCGTCCTCGGGATGCCCGGCAGCCAACTGCTGATGCTCGGGCTCATCGTCGCCGCCTTGGGCGTGGTGTTCGGGCTCGTGACGCTGAACCAGGTGAAGAACCTGCCGGTTCACAAGTCGATGTCCGACGTTTCCCAGGTCATCTGGGAAACCTGCAAGACGTACCTGTTCCAACAGGGCCGCTTCCTGATGATGCTCGAGCTCCTCGTCGGCGCGATCATCGTCATCTACTTCGGGTTCTTGCAGCACATGGGCGCGGGTCGCGTGCTCATCGTCCTTGCCTTCAGCATCATCGGCATCCTCGGCAGCTACGGGGTCGCCTGGTTCGGCATCCGCATCAACACGTACGCGAACTCGCGCACGGCATTCGCCAGCCTGAACGGGAAGCCGTACGGCGTGTACGCCATTCCGCTGCGGGCTGGCATGAGCATCGGCATGCTGCTCATCAGCGTCGAGCTCCTGCTCATGCTGGGCATCCTCTTGTTCGTCCCGGGCGACTACGCGGGTTCCTGCTTCATCGGCTTCGCGATCGGCGAGTCGCTCGGCGCCTCGGCCCTGCGTATCGCGGGCGGAATTTTCACCAAGATCGCCGACATCGGCTCCGACCTGATGAAGATCGTCTTCAAGGTGAAGGAAGACGACGCGCGTAACCCGGGCGTCATCGCCGACTGCACGGGCGACAACGCCGGCGACTCGGTCGGGCCGAGCGCCGACGGCTTCGAAACCTACGGCGTGACGGGCGTCGCGCTCATCTCGTTCATCCTCGTCGCGGTCAAGGACACCAACATCCAGGTGCAGCTCCTGGTGTGGATCTTCGCGATGCGCATCGTGATGGTGATCGCGAGCGTGCTCTCCTACTACGTGAACGAGGCGTTCCAGAAGGGCGCCATCGAGCGCGCCACCAAGGTGAACTTCGAGACGCCGCTCACGGCGCTCGTGTGGCTCACCTCGATCGTTTCGCTCTCTGCCACGTTCATCGTGTCCTACCTGCTGATCCCCGGGCTGGGCGACGGCACCCTGTGGTGGAAGCTGTCGATCATCATCTCGTGCGGCACCCTGGCCGGCGCGATCATTCCCGAGCTCATCAAGGTCTTCACCTCGACCACCTCGGGTCACGTGGCCGAGGTCGTCACCGCCTCGCGTGAGGGTGGCGCTTCGCTCAACGTGCTCTCCGGTCTCACCGCCGGCAACTTCAGCTCGTTCTGGATGGGCATCGTGCTCATGGTCCTGATGGGCTCCGCCTATTACGTGAGCGGCATGGGGCTCGAGGGTCTGATGATCGCGGCGCCCGTGTTCGCGTTCGGCCTGGTGGCGTTCGGCTTCCTCGGCATGGGCCCGGTCACGATTGCCGTCGATTCGTACGGCCCCGTGACGGACAACGCGCAGAGCGTGTTCGAGCTTTCGCTCATCACGGAAACCCCGGGGGCCAAGGAAGAGATCGAGAAGCAGCACGGCTTCAAGGTCGACTTCGACAAGGCGAAGGCCTTACTCGAGGAGAACGACGGCGCCGGCAACACCTTCAAGGCGACGGCCAAGCCCGTGCTCATCGGCACCGCGGTGGTGGGTGCGACCACGATGATCTTCTCGATCGTCGTGCTCCTCACCCAAGGCCTCACGACGAACCTCGAGAAGCTCTCGATCTTGCACCCGCCGTTCCTGCTCGGCCTCCTCGCCGGCGGCTCCGTGATCTTCTGGTTCACGGGCGCGAGCACGCAGGCGGTCGTCGCCGGCGCCTACCGCGCGGTCGAGTTCATCAAGCGGAACATGAAGCTCGACGGGGAGACGAAGGCGTCGATCGAGGACAGCAAGAAGGTCGTGCAGATCTGCACGCAATACGCCCAGAAGGGGATGATCAACATCTTCCTCACGGTGTTCTTCGGCACGCTGGCCTTCTCCTGCCTCGATCCGTTCTTCTTCATCGGCTACCTCATCTCGCTCGCTCTGTTCGGCCTGTTCCAGGCCCTCTTCCTCGCGAACGCGGGCGGCGCCTGGGACAACGCCAAGAAGGTCGTCGAGACCGAGCTGCACGAGAAGGGCACAGAACTGCACGCGGCTGTCGTCGTGGGCGACACGGTCGGCGACCCCTTCAAGGACACCTCGTCCGTCGCGATGAACCCGATCATCAAGTTCACGACGCTCTTCGGTCTGCTCGCCGTCGAGCTCGCGATCGAGCTCGACCGTTCGACGAGCGCCGTCCTCTCCGTCATCTTCGGCGCGCTGATGCTCTTCTTCGTGTACCGCTCTTTCTACGGCATGCGCATCACGAGCATGACGAGCGAGGCGAGCGGCGACGCGGCGCCTTCGCCCGCGGAGTGAGCGGACGGCGTACGACGGGCGAGCTCCGGGCTCGCCCGTCTATCCGCTCACGTCAGTCGTCCGCCGCTCCGCACGAGCGGCGAGGCCGCCCCGGCCTCCTTCGCCTTACTTGCGGCTCGGCTTCTTTCCGGTGCGTGCAGCCCTCCGCGCGACTTTCGACGCGCGCTCGGGCTTGGCGCTCTCGGCCGGCTTGGCACTCTTGACCGGCTTGGCGCTCTTGACCGGCTTGGCGCTCTTGACCGGCTTGGCGCTCTTGACCGGCTTGGCGCTCTTGGCCGAAGCCTCGACAGCGAGCGGCTCGGGAAAGGGCGGCTCCGGCTTTCCGTCCGCGACTGCCGCGAGGAAGACGGCGTAGTCGGGGCCGAGCACCTCGTGCTTCAGGAACGCAAACGCCTCGCCCCACGGTTGCATGAGTATTTTCTGCGACCAGGCGCGGAGGCCCGCGGCGTCGTAGCTCGGCGCGCGCAGGCGCAGGTAGCCGAAGTCCGCGGTCGGAACGAGCGGCGGCGAGCGATCGCCATCCTCGGCGTCGCCCGCACAGAGGGCGGCGTTGCGACTCCGGAGGAGCGCGTAGATCTCGTCGTCGAACCACGACTCGTGGCGAAACTCGAACGCGGGCCGGAGCGACGCCGGCAGCGACGCCAAAAATTCCGCGAGCAGCCCGGCGTCCTTGCGTGCGAACGGCGGGAGCTGAAACAAGACGGGGCCGAGCTTCTCGCCAAGCGCCGACGCCGCGCTCCAGAAATAGCCGAGCGACTCGCCCGACCCTTTGAGGCGCTGAATGTGCGTGATGCGCCGCGGGGCCTTCAGCGCGAACGTGAAACCCGCAGGGACCTGCGCCCGCCAGCGCTCGAGCAGCGGCGCCTTGGGCGTCTGATAGAAAGTATTATTGATTTCGACGCTCGCGAGCCGCGTCGAGTAGCTGCCGAGCCGATCGGCAGCCGGCAGGTCGGCCGGGTAGAAGCGCCCGTGCCATTCGTCGTAGCTGAAACCGCTGGTCCCCGCGTGAAGCCGCACCCGGGCGAATATGGACCTTTCCGGTGGCAAATGCGACGCTCGCCCGCGGTGAGCACACCGCCGGACGAAGCACCCGCCGCGGAACGCCCCGAGGGCCCGGGCGAAGCCCTGGGCGTGGGGAAGACCGTGGGGGAGCACTTTCGGGTGGACGCGACCCTGGACGGGGACAGCGGCTGCTTTCTCGGGGTCGACACCCGAACAGCGAAAGCGGTCGTCTTTCTGCCGGCGACGGTCGAGCGGGAGAAGACGCTGCTCCCGCTGGTCGGCTTCGCGCACGCCCACCTCGGGCCGCTGCTCGCGGTGGAGGCACTGGGCGACGACGGCGCCGTGGCCATCGCGGCCGTCGTGGGCGGCGAGACGCTGTCCGAGCGGCTGGCGGCCATCGGGAAGAAGCCGTCGGTCGATGCCGTGCGCACCGCGCTGCGCCTCGCCGACGCGCTGAGCTCGATTCACGAAACAGGCGGCGTCCACGGCTACGTGAACCTGCGCTCCGTCATCGTCGAGCCGACCGAGGGCGAGCAGCCGATCCTTTCGTTCTATCCGCGCGAGAGCGGAGCGGAGCTCCACACGCCGGAGCGCGCTCCGGACGGAGCGCCGTCCATCGCCGACGACACGTGGGCCTGCGCTTCCGTGCTGCACTGGATGCTGACCGGCCACGAGCCGCCGGCGGGGGGCTACGCGAATCTGCAAGAAATCGAGGCGGCGGGCGTCACGGACGCGGCCCTCTGCACGGCGCTGATCCACACGCTGACCAGCAGCCGGCCCGACCGCCAGAGCGATCTGCGCCCGTTGCGCCGCGAGCTCGCGCGCTGGTTCGTGGAGCACGCGGGGGAAGAGCCGGTCGTCCCGAGCTTGCATTCGGCGGAGCCGCCGCCGTTGCCGCCAAGCCTACGCCCGTCGAACCGGCCGCCGCCGTCCATGCGGCACTCGAGCCGCCCGCCGGCGACCCCGGCGGAGAAGCGCAAGTTCGGAGCCTTCACGATCGGAGCCATCACGCTCGGCGTCGCCGCGGGCATCGCGCTCACGTTCTTGCGGCCGAAGCGCGTGCAGGTGATCGCGGTTCCCGAGAAGCAAGTCGAGCCGCCGGCGCCCTCGGCTCTCAACCTCGGCGATGTGCCCGTGACGGGTGAGGACGAGATCCGGCTCGGGAGCAAGCTCGCCACGTGCGTGGCCGGCTACCTCCCGAAGGGCACCTTCATCAAGACGCCCGAGGTCGACTGGCTCTGCACCGAAACCGATCCCCGCGCCGGGGCCGACAAGCTGCACGGGCTCATCGTGAGCGCCGGGCCGAAGGGGCCGCCGTCGGACGCGATGAAGATCTTCTCGCGCATCGGCTGGTACGCGATGCCGGCGTTCGCGGTGGTACGTGCGGGCTGTTGCCCCGCCGACGCCGCGCCGCTCTCGCTTCCCGAAGCGCACTGCCAGATGGATCAGAAGCTGCGCGACATCGGCGACGCGGTCGTCTCGTCCCACGACGTGACCGATCCGCTCAAGGCGTACACGGAGAGCATTCACTGCGAGCTCAACCGCGGCGGCGCGAAGATGCTGCGCCGCTCGGAGCGTCCCGCGGGCGGCGAGGACACGGCGTTTCTCGAGCTCGTGAAGCACCTCGACTGACGCGAGGAGGCCGGCGCCGATGCGCGACGCCTTCGTGATGGTCCTCGAGTTCGTCGCCGCGATCGCCGTCACGGTGCTGATCGTGACCCGCGACGTGAAACGGCTGCCGCCACAGCAGCTCGAGCGCGCCTGGCCGACGACGTCCATCTGGTCGGCGGTGGCTCTGCTCGGCCCCCTCTGCATCCCGTTTCATTTCATGCGAACGCGGCGCTCGCTCCGGGGCGTGGGGCTCGGCCTCGCGTGGCTAGCGGGAGCCGGCGTGGCCCTCGAAGCCTTCGGCTGGCTGCTCGAAACGACGCTCGGCTAGCCCCCCGCCACGCCACCCCACTCCGCCCCAGTGCGCGAGCACCGCCCCCCGCGTCCCCACCCGGCCCCCAAAAATTCCTCCCCTCACTGGCCCCGCCTCGGACCCTGACCCTGCCTTTGACCCGCCCCGGGAATACGACCCGGCGGCCGATTGTCTTGCGGCCGCCGAGCGCGCTATGACGCGCGCCACGACCCTCTCGAATTCGAGGATTTGAAGTCATGCAAGACGTACGAGCGCTGAACGACGTCGTCGCCAAGGAAAGCGCCTTCATCGACGACCTGACGAGCGAGATCGGCAAGGTCATCGTGGGGCAGCAGCTGATGGTCGAGCGCATTCTGGTGGGGCTGCTCGCCGGTGGGCACGTGCTGCTCGAGGGCGTGCCGGGTCTCGCAAAGACTCTCACCGTGCGTACCGTGTGCGACGCCATCAGCGCCAAGTTCGCGCGGGTGCAGTTCACTCCGGACCTCCTGCCCGCCGATTTGATCGGCACCGTCATCTACGACCAGAAGACGGGCGAATTCACGAGCAAGCTCGGACCGATCTTTGCAAACCTCGTGCTAGCGGACGAGATTAACCGCGCGCCCGCCAAGGTGCAGAGCGCGCTGCTGGAGGCCATGCAGGAGGGCCAGGTCACGATCGGCGACAAGAGCTACCCGCTGCCCGACCCCTTCGTCGTGATGGCGACGCAGAACCCCATCGAGCAGGAGGGCACCTACCCATTGCCCGAAGCGCAGGTCGACCGCTTCATGCTGATGGTGAAGGTCGGCTACCCCTCGCGCGAGGAGGAGCGCAGCGTGATGGACCGCATGACGGGCACGCGCGAGAGCAAGGCGGGGCCGAAGACGAGCCCTCAGCAGCTGATGGAAGCGCGCAAGGTCGTGCGGGACGTGTACATGGACGACCGCGTGAAGGACTACATCGTGAACGTCGTGTTCGCGACGCGCGAGCCGGAAAAGAGCGGCCTCAAGGACCTTTCGTCGCTCATCGAATACGGCGCGAGCCCGCGCGCCAGCATCGCCCTGAACCTCGCCGCACGCGCCCACGCGTTCTTGCGTCACCGCGGCTACGTGACGCCGGAAGACGTGAAGGCGATCGGCCCCGACGTGCTGCGCCACCGCGTCGTGCTCTCGTACGAAGCCGAGGCCGAAGAGGTCACGGCGGAGGACATCGTGCGGCGTGTGTTCGAGGTCGTCGAAGTCCCGTAAGACACGGCCGGGGGCCGTGCGGAAGCCCGCTCCGCCGAGGTTCGACAGCCCATGATCCCCAAAGAGCTGCTCAAAGCCCTGCGCAAGATCGAGATCACGACCAACCGGCTGGCCACGGAGCAGCTCGCCGGCAGCTACACGTCCGTGTTCAAGGGCCGAGGCCTCGCCTTCCGCGAGGTGCGCGAATACCAGCCCGGCGACGACGTTCGCACCATCGACTGGAACGTGAGCGCGCGCATGAACGCGACCTACGTGAAGGTCTTCGTCGAAGAGCGCGAAATGACGGTGATGCTGGTGGTCGACCTTTCGGCCAGCCAGCGCTTCGGCACGCGCACGGGCAGCAAGGCGCGCCTCGCGGCGGAGGTGGCCGCTCTGTGCGCTTTCAGCGCGATCTCGCACAACGACCGCGTCGGGCTGATTCTCTCGACCGATCAGGTCGAGAAGATCGTGCCGCCGATGAAGGGGCAAAAGCACGTGCTGCGCGTCGTGCGCGAGATCCTCGGCGCCGAGCCCGAGCGGCCCGGCACCGATCTGAAGGTCGCGCTCGAGACGCTCTATCGCGTGGCGCGCCGGCGCAGCGTCGCGTTCGTGATGAGCGACTTCTTCGCGACGGGCTACGAGCGCACGCTCTCGCTCGCCGCGGCGCGCCACGACGTGATCCCCGTGATGCTCGTCGATCCGCGCGACGAGGAGCTGCCGGACGTGGGGCTCGCCAACTTCGAGGACTTCGAGACCGGCGACAGCGTGATGGTGGACACGGCGAGCCGCGCGGTGCGCGCCCACTACGCGCACGAGATGCGACGCCGGCGCGAGGAGCCGATCCGGCTCTTCACGAAGCTCGGACTCGATCACTGCGTCGTGCGCACCGACCGGCCGTACATCGGACCCCTCCGCGATCTCTTCGCCCGCCGGGCACGGAGGGCGCACCGGTGAGGGCGCTCGCACCGTGGCTCATCGCGGGCGCGCTCACGGCGTCCGCTGCGCTCGGCGCGCCGAAAGCGACGCACCATGCGTCGCCGGTGCTGGCGAGCGCGACACCGCCTCCGCCTCTGCTTTCCGCGACGCCTCCGCCGCCCGTGCTTTCGCCGTCCGCCGCGGGCTCCGCGCTCCCGAGCTTGCCCACCTCGGGCAGCGGGACGTGCCGCGAGCACATTCCCGAGGGCAAGACGCGCCCAAAGCTGACCGAGAGCGCCCCATCCCGGGGCCAGAGCGGTCATGCGCTCACGCTCACGCTCACGCTCGAGCACGGTAAAGGCGAGACCGTGCTGCCCGGGGGCTTTCAAGCACAGAGCGACGATCCGAACATCCGCGCGCTCGAGCGCGCCGGCCTGTACCTCCCCGATCCCGACGGCGGCGCGGGCCCCGCGCTCGCTCGCACGGAATCCGGTGAGCGCGCCACGACCAAACTCGAGCTCTCGTTCGTGCCGCTGCCGCCGAAGCCGGGCCGCAACACGCTCGAGATCCCGCCTTTCCCCATCAGCGTCGCCCGCGCGAGCGGTGACGTGCTCGTCCTCTGCACGAGCCCGCACGAGGTCGTGATCGAGGATCCGATCGCGAACACCTCCAATCCCGCGCCACGCCTCAATCCCCCGGCGCGCGAGCAGCGCGAGGAGTGGGTCGCGCTGAAGAATGCGCTGCTCATCGGCGCCGTGGCCGTCGTGCTCGGCGCGCTCGTCGCCTTTTTGCTCGGTCGCTGGTTCCGGCGGCCGCGGCCCGTGCCGCCGCCGCCGCCCCCGCGGCCACCGTGGGAGGTCGCGCTCGAGGAGCTCTTCGACGTGCGTCACGCCGGGCTGATCGCCGAGGGGCGCCTCGCCGAGCACTTCGATCGCGTCTCCGACACGCTGCGCAAGTACTTGGGCGCACGCTACGGGTTCGACGGGCTCGAGAGCACGACGCGCGAGGCGCTCGGCGTGCTCCGCAACGTGAAGCCGTTCGTCGGACCGCTCGACGCCATCGAGACGTTCCTCCGCCAGGCCGATCTCGTGAAGTTCGCGAAGACGGTGCCCACCGCGGATGACGGCGAGCTCGCGCTCGTGCGCGCCGAGCACATCGTGCGCGAGACGCTGCCGACGGCGCTGCCGCCCGGCGTCACGCCGTCAGCCGGGCCGCTCGACCCGACGGATCTGGCGGCCGCTTCCCCCGTCGTCGCACCGTCTCCCACCGCGCCAAGCGCACCCGCGCCGAGCCCTGAAGCGCTCGAGTGGGGACCGAAGCCTCCGAAGGACCCGGAGCCGAAGCCGTGAAGTCCTGGCAGCGCATCGCCGTCGGGGTTCTGGCCGCCATCGGCCTCTTCGTCCTTGCGGCCTCCTACCCGCTGGTCGCGCGCGGCGATGAGCTTCTGCACGCGCGTTGGTCGGAGCCGTGGTTCTTGCTCGGCCTCTTGCTCGTCCCCGTCGTCTTCTACCGAGCCGTGATCGGCGAGGACCGGCGCACGCCGCGCCTGCGTCTCGGAACGCTCGGGCCGCTCGTCGTCGGCCCGGCCGGCATCCGCGTGCTCTTGCGCGACGTGCCGGGCATCGCCAAGAGCCTCGGCCTCGCGCTGTGCGTGGGTGCGCTAGCGCGGCCGCTCAACACCCTGCGTCCCGTCACGACCGACGAAGAGGGCATCGACATCGTGGTCGCGCTCGACCTCTCGGGCTCGATGAAGTCGGTGCTCGACAACGTGCCGGAAGATCTGCGCGGCTACATGCCGCCCGCGCGCAACGGCGTGCGCCCGACGCGCCTCGACGTCGCCAAGGCCGTGCTCCGAGACTTCATCGGCCGGCGCAAGACGGACCGCATCGGCGTCGTCGTGTTCGGCGCGGACGCGTACGTCGTGTCGCCGCCCACGCTCGACTACCACCTGCTCGACGAGCTCGTGAAGCGGATGGACACCGATCTCATCGACTCGCAGGGGACGGCGATCGGCGACGCGCTCGGTGTCGCGGTCGCACGCCTCCGGCGCAGCACGGCCAAGAGCAAAGCCATCATTCTCCTCACCGACGGCGCGAATCAGGGCGGAAAGCTCGCCCCCGAGTACGCCCCGAAGCTCGCCAACATCGTCGGGGCGCACATCTACACGATCCAGATCGGCCAGGGCGAAGAGGCCGTGATTCAGCAGGGCGTCGATCTCTTCGGGCAGCCCCGCTACGTGCGCGTGCCGTACCCGGTGAACCCCAAGCTCCTGAAGCAGCTCGCCGACGAGACGAGCGGCCACATGTACGTCGCCTCCGACGCCAAGACCCTGCAGGCGAGCTTCCACGACGTGCTCGACAAGCTCGAGAAGACGAAGCTCAGCGCGAGCGTCGCGCACTTCGAGGATCTCTACCGCTACCTGCTCATTCCGGGCGTGCTCCTGCTCGCGCTCGACGCGCTCCTCCGGGCGCTCGTGCTGCGGAGGTTCCCGTGAGGTTCGCGGCGTCCGTCTGGCTCTTGGGGGCGCTCGGCGCGCTCGGCGTGGGCGTCTTGCTCATCGTCGGCGCGATCCTCGCGCAGCGCGCCGTGAAGCGCTTCGGGGAGGAGAAGCTCGTGCTCGAGCTCGCGACGGCGCGGGCGGGAGGCCGGCGCGCGTTCAAGGGCGTCTTGCTCGTGCTCTCGCTCGGGCTCGCGTTCGTGGCGCTCGCCCAGCCGCAGTACGGGCGCGGCTCACGCGTGATCCCGGCGACGAACCTCGATGTCGTGATCGTGCTCGACTACTCGAAGAGCATGTACGCGCGCGACATCCCGCCCTCGCGCATCGAGCGGGCCAAGTCCGAAATGGCTCGTCTTATCAATGACTTGCCGGGCGCGCGCTTCGGGACGGTCGCGTTCGCGGGCGAGACCTTGTCGTTCCCGCTCACGAGCGACGGCGCCGCGATTCTTCAGTTCTTGCGGCAGCTCACGCCGAACGACATGCCCGTCGGCGGCACCGCCATCGCACGCGCGCTGCAGGCGGGGCGCGATCTCCTGGCGCGCGATCCGCTCGCCAAGGATCACAAGAAGGTCATCGTGCTCGTCACGGACGGCGAGGACCTCGAGGGAGATCCCGTGCAGGAGGCGCAGTCCGCCGCACACGATCAGATCACGATCTACGTGGACCAGATCGGCGGACGCACGCCGGAGCCGATCCCCGAGGTGAACGAGATCGGCCAGGTGAAGGGCTGGCGCAAGGACGACGACGGCAAGCCGCTCACGACCGAGCTCTCCGCGGCCGGCGAGGAGCAGCTCGCGAAGATCGCGGAGTCGAGCGGCGGCCTGATCGCCCGGAGCGAAAAAGGGACGACGGGCCTCGAGAGCATCGCCGCTCAGCTCCGGCGCTTGATGAGCGAAGAGCTGTCGGAGCGCGTCGAGACGGTGTACGCCGACGTGTTCGCGTACCCGCTCGCGCTCGCGCTCGTGCTGCTCGTCATCGAGACGCTCGTGCCCGAGGCCCGGCGGCGCGACCGCCCGGTGGTGCCGCCGCTCCCCCCGGATCGGCGCCGGAAGCGGAAAAAGCGGGCTGCTCGCACCGCAGCGACCGGCCTTGCCGCGTTCTTCCTGCTTCCGCTCGGAGTCGCGGGCTGCGAGCAGGCGAACGAGCTCTTCATGCGGAGCTCGCCTGTCGTGAAGGACGCGGTCGAAGCGCTCGACGCGGGCGACGCAGGTGCCGCCGTCGGGTTGCTCCAGGAGTACCTCTCGACCGGCAAGTGCGAGAACGGAAACATCGGCGCACCGAGCGCGGTCGGCCAGCGCCCGAACGCCGCGTTCGATCTCGCGCTCGGGCTGTTCTCGATCGCCGAGAAGTTCGGCAAGCGCTTCGGCGAGGATCCCCCGCCGCCCGACGGGGGGCGACCGCCGGAGCAAGAAGCCGAGCTCGCCAAGCGCAGCGCAGAAGTCGACTGCGCGCTTCGCATCGTGCGCCTCGCTGCGACGGACTCGAACGTCCCGCTCGAGCTTCGCGCGCGCGCCTTCTATCTCATCGGCAACCTCGAGTTCTTGCGCCGGGAGTACAAGAACGCCGTCGCCGGGTACGACGCAGCGCTGAAGCTCATTCCCGGCCTCCCGGGTGACGCGGGCGATCGCATCGGCGACGACGCCGCCTACAACCGCTCGATCGCGCTCCGCCGCATCGAAGACCAGGAAAAAGACGCGGGTCCGCCCGACGCCGGACAGCCCGACGGGGGCAACGACGGCGGGCAAGACCAGCAGCCGGATGCCGGCGACCAGGGCAAGGATGCCGGTGAGCCCGACGCGGGCAACAAGGACCAAGACAAAGACAAGGACAAGGACCAGGGCGACAAGGACGGCGGCACACAGCCCGACGCCGGACAGCAGCCCGGTCCCGACGGCGGCACCGAGCCACCGCCCCAGCAACAACAGCAGCCGCCACCGAAGCAGCCCCAACAGAACCAAGACGATCGCCTGCTCGACGAGCTCGAGCAAGCGCCGACCCTCCAGCAGCACAACGCGAAGGAGCGCGCGGCCCACGCGCGTGGCCGTCCGTCGGGGAAGGACGACAAGTGAGCGCACGCGGGCTCGTCGTCGGAGCGCTCGTCGCCACGGCAGCCGCCGTCGCGCGCCCCGCCTGGGCCCAAGTCTCGGTCGAAGCGCAGATCGGCGCGCGCCAAATCGAAGTCGGCGACAGCACCCAATTCCAGATCACCGCGCTGTCCGCGACCGACGACGCACCGAACAACCCGCGTCTGCCCCCCGTGCCCGGCCTCGACATCCAAGGGCCGAGTCTCGGTAGCCGCACGCAGGTGAGCATCAACAACGGGCGCATGGTGCAGCAGCGCGGCATTTCCGCCACCTGGACCCTCCGCGGCTTGAAGGTCGGAACCTACCGCGTCGGGCCCGCGAGCATCGAGATCGGCGGCCAGCGGCACCAGACGAACGTCGCGACGCTGGAGGTCGTGCCGCAGGGCTCGCTCCCGCGCGGGCGCGCACCGTTCGATCCCTTTCGCTTCTTCGACCCGTTCGGCAGCGGCTCGCCGTTCCCGGGTGGGCTACTCGGCCCGAACGGTTTCGAGGAGCAGCAGCAGGAGCCACCGGTTCCGGAAGAGTTCCGGGTGGATCGCGCGCCGGATCCGATCGCGTTCCTGCGCGCCACGGTAACGCCGAAGCACCCGGTGGTGGGCGAGCAGGTCACGCTGAAGCTCTACATGTACGGCGGGCGCGGGCCGTACAACGCTTCGAACCTCACGGACTTCACGCACGCCGATTTCCTCGACTTCTCGGGCAAAGACGACGGCGACGTGAACGACTGGGTGCGCGTGCCCATCGGCGACACCGTGTTCCTCGCACGCAAGGTGCGCGAGCTCGCGCTGTTCCCGCTCCACTCCGGTCGCCTCGTGATCGGCCCCGCGACGCTCACCTTCGCCGAGGGTCGTTATCGCGCCAATCCGCCGATCACGCGTTCGACCGGCAACGTCGTGGTCGACGTGACCGAGCCGCCGCTCGACGGCCGCCCCGCCGGCTATCGCCTCGGCGACGTGGGCACGCTCGAGCTCTCGGCGGTGGTCGACCCGCGCAAGATCACGGCAGGCGACAGCGTCGGCGTGATCGCCAAGCTCGAAGGCACGGGCAGCATCCCGACCGTGCTGCGCGTGCCGGAGCAGCGCGGCGTCGAATGGAACGATCCGACGCGCGTCGACGAGGTGAACCTCGAGAAGAGCGTCGTGCGCGGGTTTCGGTCCCTGAGCTACGTCGTCAAGCTGAAGGACGCGGGCACGATCGATCTCGGCGAGCTCAAGCTGCCGTATTGGGATCCCAAGCGCCGAGCCTACGCCGTGGCTCGCGCCTCGCTCGGCACGGTGGAGGTCGCGCCGGGTGCCGCGCCGAAGCCGGTCGCGAGCGCGGGGGCCAAAATGGCCGCTGCCGATCCGCTCGCGCTCAAGCCGCGCCGCGCGCTCGGGAGCTACGCGGCCGAGCCGGCGCCGTTCACGGACGGGCTGCGCTTCTGGCTCCTGCTGCTCGGCGCGCCGATCGCCGTCGCGCTCGGCGGGCTCGGGCGTGAGGTCGGCGGGCGCTTCGTGCAAGGTCGCGCGCGGGCGCGCTCGAGCCCCGAGCGTCTCGCCCAGGAAGCGCTCCGAGCGGCGGACGCCGCAGCGCGCGGCTCCGAGATCGCGAAAACGGCAGCTGCGATCGAGCGCGCCCTGTTCCTCGCCATCGAGGCGGGAACGGGCATTCGCGCGCGGGCGCTCTTGAAGAGCGACCTCAAGTCCGCGCTCGCGGAAGCGGGCGTCGGCGCCGACGCTATCCAGCGCGCGCTCTTGCTGCTCGACGCCTGCGAGTCGGCGCGCTTCACGGGCAAGGCCGGCGAGCATCCGCCGAAGGAGCTCGTCGCGCAGGCCCGCGGCGTCGTCGCGGCGCTCGCGCGAAAGCACAAGAAGGCCTGAGCATGCGAGCCGTTCGAAGCGCCCGGAGGACGCCAGCGGCAATGCTCGTGCTCCTCGCCCTGCTCGGAACGGCAGCGAGCGCTCGCGCCGAGCACCCCGTCGTCTCGGCCGCGGAAGTCGCCCTGGCCGTGAAGGCCATCGATGACGGCGCCTACGGCGAAGCCATCGATCACCTCGAGCTGCTCGCCGACCGCGGCTTCGTCCATCCGGACGCGAGCTACGACCGCGCCGTTGCGTACATAGGACGCGCTCGCTCCCCACAACGGCAGCCCGGCGATCTCGGGCGCGCCGCCGCGGCGCTCGCCGAAACCCTCGCGCTTCGGCCCGAGGATCGCGAAGCGCAAAGCGCGCTCGACGCCGTCCGGCAGGAGATCGGTCGCGCTCGTGCGCGGACCGGTGGCGCGCCGCTCATCGCGCGTCCGCGGCTCGTTCGCGCGCTCGTCGGGCTCTTGCCCGAGAGCGTCTGGGGCGCGCTCGCCGTGCTCGGCTCGGTGAGCCTTGCCTGGGGTCTGGCACTCCGGTTCCTCTTGCGCCGGACGAGCGCGGAGGTGCCCGGCGCGCTCGGCATCGGCGTCGGCGCCTTGCTCCTCTGCCTCGGCGGCGGGCTCGCGGGGGGAGCGCGCCACTTCCGGCGCACCTCGACCCTCGCGGTCGTCGTCGTGCCCGAGGCGCGTCTCCTCGACGAGACCGGCCGCCCCCTGCCCGTCCGCCCGAACGGCGACAGCGGCGTCGCCTCCGAAGGCGCCGAGATGTACGTGATCGAGCGCCGCGGCGGCCTCGATCACGTGGAATGGGGCACCACCGACGGCTGGGTCGTCGCCGGGCAGCTGCGCGAAGT
>DATMCL010000350.1:0-11336 GCA_035558375.1 Polyangiaceae bacterium | reverse complement strand
CGCCGTCGACCGCCGTTCGCAACATGCCGAAGCGCGCGCGGTCGCGGGTGTACGCCGCAATCTTGGCGAGCTCTCCGGGCCGTACGTTCCCTTCGAGCTCGCGGGGAACGACGCCGCCTTCACGCGCTTGATGCCGCAGATTGAGCCAGCTCAGCCAGAGTCCCGCGCCAAGGACGAGCACGTAGAGCGTGACGAACGCGAGCCGCATCAGCGTGGCTTAGCACTCGTGCATCGGGAGGAAACTTGGCAGTGAATCGTCGAAACATTTATGCACGCCCCCCGTCACGAGGAGGCATCGTCATGCACAAGCGGATCAATGCGCGGTTCGCCCTAGCGGGGGCAGCCCCGAGCTTCTGGCTGCTCCTCGCCGGCTGCGGACCCGTCGAAGATCAGAAGACCGGCGAGACGGTCGCCAGCACCGAGAACGAAGGTTCCGTGCCGGACGAAGGCATCACGCCGCAGCTACGAAACTCCGAGATGTGGCGGAGACACGTCGCCTTTCAGAGCAATCCGGAAGCCCTGAAAAAGGCCGGCACGACGAGCGACACCGTCGCGGAATACGCGGCCAAGTGCGACATCGCCACCGGCATTCACGTTCCGGAGTTCAACTGCGACAACGGCACGCTGGTGCTGGGGCAGGACCCTACGGCTCCGGACAAGTGCGACCAGCCGAACGTCCTCCACGGCACCTGTGATCCGGGGAGCAGGTTTCAAGTGCTCGTGCAGACCACGGATGCGGCGGCCGTTGCGCACTGCCGCAAGGTCGGATTGGCGGTCACCGATCCCCATTATCAGGACATCGCCGTCATCCAATACAACAAGAAGAACGGCGCGCTGTGCTTCTACCAGGAGCTTGGCACCTTACCCGCAGGAGTGGTGGCTCCCGCGATGAACCCTCCTGCGGGGCTCTGGATCAGCCCCGCGGGGACCGAGGCCCTCAAGTGCACCGGGTGTCACGACAACGGGGGCTTCGTCCGCTCGGGATACATCCGTCAGGTCGCCATTCCGAGTACGGCGGCGGGCTTCACCAACAGGACGAGCCCCGTGGGGTACGTTGGAGCCGACTACGCGCTGAATCTCAGCTGGAGCGTTTCCGCTTCGGGTTCCACGGTCACGACGGACTGCACCGGCTGTCACCGCATTGCAGTGAACAATGCCGATCTCAACGGCACCGCGATGAAGTTCGCCCGTACGGCCACCGCGCCGTCCCTACCGCACAAGTCGCCTCACAGCGCGACGTCGCCCATCTGGATGATCCCTCCGGCGACCGGGTTCAACCAAGGCAACTACGACTCGGCCTTGGCCTACCAGCAGTGCGCTGAGGCCGTGTGGGCCGGCAAGTCACAGTATTTCGACACCCCTTCGATGAGCCTGTCCGTCCCGGGGGTCACGTGCGGTTTCGCGCCGCTCGGGGCCCCGTGGAACGGCCTTGCTCCCGCCGAAGCCGTCGCCGTCGTCACGGCGGCGCTGCGCTGAAGTCTCGTCTCAAAGGAAGGACCGCCAATGTTCAAGTTCAACGTCGTCAAGCTCACCTGTGGAACCGTGTTGGCCGGCGCGCTCGCCATCGTCGGTCATGCGTATGCGGCCACCGGCTCCACCTCGAACTGCCTCATCTCCAACATCAGCGCGGACACCAGCGCGACCCGGCTGACGCTCCAGTGTGTCGGCGACGCCAACTTTTACGTCTCGGGGCCGGGCTACACCGGAACCGGCTGCATCACGCAGAACACCGAGCAAGTCAAAATCTGGCACGCACAGGCGATGGCGTCGATGTTGTCCGGGAAGAAGAACAACATCTGGTGGAGCGATTGCAACGGGAACCGTTCGATGTCCGGGTTCCAGATGCTTGCGCAGTAGCTTCCGGCACGCGACGACCGGTACGCCGACCGTGGTGCTGACCGCTACGGCGGAAATCTCGCGCCCATCGTCGCGCCGTGGTCGGTGTCGGCGTCGTACTGGATGTCACGCTCGTTGTACTCGTCGATGACGGCTTGGAACTCTGTCTCGGCGTCGGCAAGCAGCTTGCTGCAGTCGCCGCCGGCGTCGATCGCCGCGAGCGCGGTGAACACGTCGTTGGCGCAATCGAGGCCGTTCTTGGCGTGGCCGTACTCGTGGCAAAAGAGCGCGTCCATGTACGTGTCCCAGCTTTCGCTGAGCTCGGTGGCGCCGCTCGCGGGCGGTGTCCACTCGGGGTACTGGTAAGTCACGTTCACGGTCACGACGAGCCCGTTGCCGTCGCAATCGTCGTACTGCCAGCCGACGTACCAGCTCGTGTACGCGTCGTAGTCCATGCCGCGGTTCTGGTTGATGCTCTGTCGGATCTGATTCGCCGTGCTGCCGGTCACGGCGTACGGCTCGAACGCTTCGCTCGCCTCGAGCCTCGAGACGTCGACGGTGTCGAGCGGGTCCTCACACGTGCGGCTCGGGCCGTCCGGTTGGCCACCGGCGCCAGCGAGCTCCGAGCTGCCCGCGCTCGCCGCTTCTCCGCCGCTGCCGCCGAGCGTGACGCTTCCCCCCGTACCGCCGCCTCCCGCCGTGCCGCCGCTCCCGCTAGCTCCCGCCGTTCCGCCCGCGCTCGGGCGCCCCGCGCTTCCGGCGCCCGTGGTCCCGCTCGTTGCCGAGCCAGCGCTGCCTGACGCGGCGCCGCCCTGAGCCGAATGCCCGGCCGCGGCACCTCCGATGCCCGCACCCGTGCCGCCTCGTCCACTCGCTCCGCTCTTCCCGGCGCTCCCGCCGGACGTCTCGCCGCCTGCACCCGCGTCGTCGTCGTCCCCGCCGTTGCCCGCTTTCCCGCAACCAACCAGCCCCGCGACCAAGAGCACGGCGAGCGCATAAGTCGAACGAAGGGGCATAGACCGCGTATTTTACCCGATTTGCCGCCTCCCCGGGTGCCCGCGGGCGGAGCGCTAGGCGCGCCCGCTACGAGCGCCGCCCGACATGTCCGGCGGACGTCCGCGCGATCGAGAAATCGACGCCACGGACGCCGAAACCCACCAGGACCGCCGGGGCACCTGGCCTCGCCCTTGCACTACGCCGGGCATGCTCTTCGACTCGAATGCATCCGACACAAGGGCCCGAGCGCGCGACACCCGCGTGCGCACGCTCCTCGAGCGGCACTATGGCTTCGTCTGGCGGAGCCTGCGCCGGCTCGGCGTGAGGGAAGCGGACGCCGACGATGCGACGCAGGAGGTGTTCGTCGTGGCCGCCCGCCGCCTCGACGACGTGCTCGAGGATCGCGAGCGCGCGTTCTTGTTCGGCACCGCCGTGCGCGTGTGCTCGACGCGACGACGTCTCGCGCGGCGCCATCCCGAGGATCCGTCGGGCGCCGGTGACGAGCACGCCGTGACGGCGCCGAACCCCGAGGAGCTCGCCGAGCTGCGCGAAGCCAAGCTCGAGCTCGACAAACTGCTCGAGGGCATGGGCGCGGATCTGAGCTCCGTGTTCGTGCTCGCCGAGCTCGAGGAGCTCTCGGTGCGGGAGATCGCGACGCTGCACGGCATTCCGGAGGGGACGGTCAGCTCCCGCCTGCGCACCGCGCGCGCGAAGGTGCAAAAGGCCGTCGAGCGCCGGAAAGCGCGGGATCGTTTCGCGACCGCGCAACCGCCCGCTGCTGTCGGACGCTCCGCGTTTCACGCGCGTTTCCCGGCCTCCCGGAGCTTTTGCTAGAGTCACCCTCTTTCGATGCGGACGCGACCCGGCTCGGCTCAGCCACTCGGTGCAACTTGGGACGGGCAGGGCGTGAACTTTGCGCTCTTCTCCGAGCACGCGACCGCCGTCGATCTCTGCCTCTTCGAATCGGAGACGGCGAAGACCGAATCGATCCGCATCCCGATCAAGGAGCGCACCAATCGCATCTGGCACGTCTATCTGCCGGACGCGCTGCCCGGTCAGCTTTACGGGTACCGCGTGCACGGTCCGTTCGCGCCGGAGTACGGCCATCGCTTCAACCCGCACAAGCTTCTAATCGATCCGTACGCCAAGGCGATCGCCGGCGAGATCCGCTCCGAGGACGAGACCTTCGGCTACCCGATCAACACGCCGCTCGACACGGTGCAGAGCAGGGAGGACAGCGCACCCTTCGTGCCCAAGTCCGTGGTCGTCGAGTCGTCGTTCAGCTGGGGCGACGATCGCCGGCCGAACGTCCCCTGGAGCCGCACGATCATCTACGAGTGTCACATCGGCGGCCTCACGCGGCTGCACCCGGAGGTTCCCGGGCATTTGCGCGGCACCTACCTCGGCGTCTGCTCCGACGCGATCATCGACCATTTGCGCACGCTCAGCGTGACGACGCTCGAGCTCATGCCCGTGCACCACATGGCGTCGGAGCGGCGCCTGCTCGACAACGGGCTCATCAACTACTGGGGCTACAACACGATCGGCTTCTTCGCGCCCGATCCGCGCTTTGCGACGGGCTGGTCGGGCCAGCAGGTGACCGAGTTCAAGACGATGGTGAAGACCCTGCACCGCGCGGGGATCGAGGTGATCCTCGACGTCGTGTACAACCACACCGGTGAAGGCAATCAGTTCGGGCCGACGCTCTGCTTTCGCGGCATCGACAATCGCTCCTACTACCGCCTGACGCACCACGACCCGCGCGGGTACACCGACTACACCGGCTGCGGTAACAGCCTGAACACGCTGCACATGCGCACGCTGCAGCTCGTGCTCGACTCCCTGCGCTACTGGGTGGAGGAGATGCACGTCGACGGGTTCCGCTTCGATCTCGCGACGACGCTCGCGCGCGACCCCTACGATTTCGAGGCGCATTCCCGCTTCTTCGCGATGGTCGCGCAGGACCCCGTGCTCTCGCGCGTGAAGCTCATCGCCGAGCCGTGGGACGTGGGTCCCGACGGCTACCGGCTCGGCGGGTTTCCGCCCGGTTGGGCCGAGTGGAACGCGCGCTACCGCGACTGCGTGCGGCGCTTCTGGCGCGGTGACGAAGGCCAGGTCCCCGAGCTCGCCTCGCGCCTCTCGGGCTCGAGCGACATTTTCCACGGCCACGGCGATCGCGGCCCGTTTGCCAGCATCAACTTCGTCACGTGCCACGACGGCTTCACGCTCGAAGATCTCGTCTCCTACAACCAGAAGCACAACGAGGCGAACGGCGAAGAGAACCGCGACGGCAACAACGACAACGCCAGCAACAACTGGGGCGTCGAGGGCGACACTCTGTCGGCGCCCGTCGTGCGTATGCGCGAGCGGATGCGCAAGAACTTCCTCGCGACGCTCGCCTTCTCGCAAGGTGTGCCCATGCTCTCGCACGGCGACGAGATCATGCGCACGCAGCGCGGCAACAACAACGCGTATTGTCAGGACAACGCGCTCGCGTGGATCGATTGGGACATCGGCCCCGCCGAGGAGGAGCTACTCGCGTTCACGCGCGAGGTGCTCGCCATCACGCGCAAGAACCCGGTGTTCCGCAGGCGGCGCTTCTTCAGCGGCGGTCCAATCGGGGAGGGCGGACCGAAGGACGTGTCGTGGGTTCGCCCGACCGGCGGCGAGATGACGATGGAGGACTGGGGCGATCCGAAGACCCAGTGCCTCGGGATGCTGATTCACGGGGAAGCCTCGGACGACGTGGACGAGCGCGGGCGCCCGAATCGCGGCCAGACCCTCTTGCTCCTGCTCAATGCCAGCAGTAGAGCGCACCAGTACGCGCTGCCGAAGCTCGCCGAGCGCGGCCATTGGCACGAAGCCGTCAATACCGCCCAGTCGGCCGGACGCGCGCCGAGGCGTGTTCCCCGCACGGGGGTGAACGTCGCGGCGCATTCGCTCGTGCTCCTGTGGTACGAAGTCAGTTGATGGATCCGGACGATCTCGTCCAAGCCTCCGACCTCGCTGCATTTTCTCGCGGAGAGCGGCACGCCCCGCACGCCCTCTTGGGCGCTCACCCCGCGGAGATTGGCGGGCAGCAGGGCGTCATCGTGCGCGCGTACCACCCGGACGCCGCTGGCTGCGGCCTCGTGCGTGACGGCGTCGCGACGGAATCGATGCTGCCGCTCGGCGACGGCGTGTTCGCGGGGTTCCTGCCCGGCGCGTCCACGCCGCTGTCGTACCGGCTCCGCTTCCATTTCGACGGCGCCGGCACGTGGGAGCGCGACGATCCGTATCGCTTCCTCCCGACGCTCGGCGACCTCGATCTGCACCTCATCGGCGAGGGTACGCACCGGCGCCTCTACCAGATCTTGGGCTCGCACCCGCGCACCATCGACGGCACGCCGGGCACCTCGTTCGCGGTGTGGGCACCGAACGCGCGCGCCGTGAGCTTGGTCGGCGACTTCAATCGCTGGGACGGTCGTCTCTTCCCGATGCGCTCGCTCGGCTCGAGCGGCGTGTGGGAGCTCTTCGTTCCGGGCGTCGGTCCCGGCGCTCTCTACAAGTACGAGCTCCGCACGCGCGAGGGCGACCTGCGCACGAAGACCGATCCCTACGGGCAGGAGATGGAGCTGCCGCCCGCCACGGCCACGCGCGTCACGGCCTCGCACTACGCGTGGAACGACGGCGCCTACATGCAGGCGCGCCGCGGCAAGGATTGGGTGCGCGAGCCGGTGTCGATCTACGAGCTTCACCTCGGCTCCTGGGCGCGCGTTCCGGAGGATGGCTACCGCTCGCTTTCGTATCGCGAGCTCGCGCCCCGCCTCGTGAACCACGTGAAGAAGCTCGGCTTCACGCACATCGAGCTGATGCCGGTCGCGGAGCACGCGTACTACCCGTCGTGGGGCTACCAGGTGACGGGCTACTTCGCGCCCACCGCGCGCTACGGCACTCCGGACGACTTCCGCCACTTCGTCGACTACTGCCACCAGAACGGCATCGGAGTGATCGTCGACTGGGTTCCGGCGCACTTCCCCAAAGACGACTTCTCCCTACGCCGCTTCGACGGCACGCCGCTCTACGAGCACGAGGATCCGCGCCGCGGCGAGCACCCCGATTGGGGCACGCTGATCTTCAACTACGGCCGCACGGAAGTGAAAAACTTCCTGATCGCGAACGCCGTCTACTGGCTCGACGAGTTCCACGTCGATGCGCTGCGCGTCGATGCCGTCGCCTCGATGCTGTACCTCGATTACAGCCGAAAAGAAGGCGAATGGATGCCGAACCCGTACGGCGGGCGCGAGAACGTCGATGCCATCGACTTCCTGCGCCAGGTCAACTCGGTGATTCGCGAGGAGGTGCCGGGCGCCTTCACCATCGCGGAGGAATCGACGGCGTGGGGCGGCGTCACGCGGCCGCCGTCCGAGGGCGGGCTCGGTTTCACCTTCAAGTGGAACATGGGCTGGATGCACGACACGTTGAACTTCTTCACGAAGGAGCCGGTGCACCGAAAGCACCACGTCGATACGCTCACGTTCTCGATGCTTTACGAGTACACGGAGCGCTTCATCAACTCGATTTCGCACGACGAGGTCGTGCACGGCAAAGGCGCCGTCATCGAGAAGATGCCGGGCGATTTCTGGCAGAAGCTCGCGAACCTGCGGCTGCTCTTCGCGTACCAGTACACGCGCCCCGGCAAGCAGCTCGTGTTCATGGGCACGGAGTTCGCACAGCACAACGAGTGGAACCACGACGCGAGTATCGATTGGCACATTGCCGATCACCCGCAGCGCGAGGCGCTCCAGCAGTACCTCGCCGAGCTCGCTCGCTACTATCAGCAGACGCCGGCGCTCTGGCGCTCCGACGCGGATCCGCACGGCTTCGAGTGGATCGACTGCTCCGACAAGGACAACACCGTGCTTTCCTACCTGCGGAAAGACGGCGACAAGTTCGTGATCGTGGTTCTGAACTTCACGCCCGTGCCGCGCAGCGGCTACCGCATCGGCGTGCCGAAGAGCGGCCGTTACGTCGAGCGACTCTCGAGCGACGACCAGCGCTTCGGCGGCAGCGAATACCGAACGCTTGCCGTGGTGCAGGCGGATCCGGTTCCGACGCACAACCGCGAGTGGTCGGTGGCGCTGAACGTCCCGCCGCTCGGCGCGCTGATCCTCGAGCCGACGGGCTGACGGATCCGGTTCGTCGCGGCGGTGCTCGCGACCGCAACTAGAGGCAGCCGCACGGGAATCGCGTGCGACGTATCCACGATACCCGCTTGCGTTAGAATGGCGCTTCTATGAAGCTTGGTGTGGGCTTGTGGGCCGTGAGTGTGGTGCTGCTCGCCTTCTCGTGCGGCAAGAGCGAGTCCGACGACGGTGCGGATTCGGGAGGCAAAGGGACGGCGGGCGCGTCGGCGACGGGCTCGGGCGGGAAGAGCGCGGCGGGCCGCGGCGGCGCGGCGGGCGGAAGCGCTGACACGGGCGGCTCGGGTGGCACGACGGCGGGGAGCGCGCAGTCCGGCGCGGGCGGTAGCGCGAACGCGAGCGGTGCGAGCGCTGCCGGCGGCTCGGACGCGCAGGGCGGAACGCGCATGGACGCCGCGGGTGCCGGCGCGCGCGACGCTCAAAGCGGCCAGGCCGGCAGCGGCGATGGCGTCGGTGCCAGTGGTACGGGCGGCGGCGGGAACGCCAGCGGCTCGCTCACGATGTTCGTCATGTTCGATCGCTCGTGGTCGATGAACGAGTGCGGCGACGGGAACGAATCGCAGCTCACGAACAACATGCTCGACTGCGAGACGTTGAGCCGCTGGGACCTCACGTCCGCGGCGCTGAGTCAGTTCTTTCAGGATCCCGCTGCCGCCGGCTTGAACATCGCGCTGCGATTCTTCCCCCACGACGAGCCCGCGCAGGGCTGCGACGGCTACCCGACGACCATGCCCTTTCCGGTCCCCGGCACCGACGGGGGTGTTCCGGACTCCGGCACGCCGATGCTCAACTGCGACGTCGACGCTTGCTCGCAGCCGCTCGTTCCCGAGGGCCGCCTCACGGCCGATTCCGCGCCCACCGACACCCAGGAAGCGATGCTGGTGAACGCCATTCAAGCCTCGGTCCCGCCAGGACCCGAGTCGCCGAATCCTCAGCCGGCGACTCCCACCTTTGCGGCCCTCGCGGGTGCGGAGAATTGGGCGACAGCGTACCGGCAGGCACACCCCGACGAGCCCACCGTCGTCGTGCTCGTCACCGACGGCGAAGCGCAAGGCTGCGACACGGACACCACGCACATCGCGGCCCTCGCGAGCGAAGCGAAGGAAAGCGCCGGGGTCCTCACCTACGCAATTGGCCTCACCGGTTCGAGCGAGACCGCGCTCAATCAAATCGCCGTCGCCGGTGGTACGGAGAACGCTTTCTTCGTGAGCGACGGCAGCGGCGCCGTAGAAGATTTGTTCGAGGCGCTCTCGGCGATTCGAGCGGGCGCGCACTGACATAGAGCGTGAGTCAACGGCTGCGCTGAGCCCTGCAGCCCGTGGCGCGCGGCCCGTTGTCAGCGCGGCGCAGCCGTCACCGTCACGCGGTCGCCCGAGATCTCGAGCTCGAGCGTGAGCCCGACCTCGTGGGCGATGCGCGCCAGGCCGAGCATCGGGCGCGAGACGCCGCCGATCATGGAGCGCTTGAGCTCGGAGACGAACGTCTCTTCGGGATTGCCTTGGATCTTCTCGAGCTGCTGCCGAAGCATGGCGACGCGGGCCGGAATCGTGTTGTTCGACGCTCGCACGCTGACTTTCCCGATGCGCTCGACGATCTCGAGCACGACGTCGCTGCCGAGCGTCGCGTAGTTGGTGGCGTTCGAGAGAAGCTCGTAGGCAGCAAGGCACACGCGCTGGGCGGCAGCCGGCGCGACGCGTTCGGCGAGGTAGGCGTTCAAAAAGGTGTGGGTGGCCTCGAGCGGACTCGAGCCGGGCGTGAACATGAGGCGCACGAGCACCTCCTCCTTCGCCGTACGCCACTCCTGCGTGGGAGTGCGGCTCGACGAAGGTTGCACGCGCGGCAGCTGACCCGATGGCTGAGCCCGCGGCATCTGCTGTGACTGCTGAGCCGGACGCGGCGTCGGCCGAAGCGAGGCGCGCGTCGGGTTATGAGCCATCCTCGATGACCACGTGCTGAGCGGCAAGTTGAGCGATGGCGGGGAAGCTCACGCGCTGCCACGTGACGTTCGGGTTGCGCACGAAGCGCAGCCGGTATCCCGTGCCGGTCGCCTGTGAGACCCAGATCGCCCAGTCGATGAAGACGCGAATCGCCGACGAGTTGACGAAACTCAGGCCGCGGACGTCGACGCGCAGCTCGCTGAGCCGGCTCTGGAGCGCCGCCTCGTGAACGGTGCGGAAAAAGCGCCCGAGGCTGCGATCCGGCTCCTTGGTGGTGATGGAACCGGACAGCGTGACGCCGTCGCTGGAGACGCCGATCTTGACGCTCGTGACGTCGGGCGGAGGGAGTAAAGCGGGATTTAGCATACGGTCCCCGTCGCGGTGATGCGGATGCGGCCGCCCGGCTCTTCCTCGAGCGAGAGCTCGGCGCGGCCTTCATGACGAATGCGCGCGAGGCCGAGGCGCGAGGCTTCGCCGGGCTCGGACGCCGCTCGCAAGAACGCCGCCACGTAGGCTTCCTCGGGCGTCTGCGACGCGATGCTCGAGAGCTCGGCGCGCAGCGTTGGAAGGTGCAGCGGGTCGGGCAGGCTCGACACGGAGAACTCGATCGTCTCGCCTTGGCTCTGGATCCGAAGCTCGAGCTCCGCCTCGTCACCGCCCGTCGAGTACTTGACCGCGTTCTCGAGCGTCTCCTGAATCACGACCGACGCGCGTTCGGCGAGATCGGAGGTCTTGAACGTCGTGTCGCAGAAGAAGCGACAGAACTCGCGCACGCCGTCGATGTACGTCCACACCGGACGAAAGCGCATCAGGACCAGCGGTCGCGCGGGAGGGACGGTGTCGCTCGGTTCGGCCATGCTCGCGAGTGAGTCCAACGGCCGGAAGCGGCGCGCGGTTAACGGCGGCTGTGGCGGCGAGTCACACCGGATAGGTCCCCGGGCGAGACATTGCTAATCTACTGTTTTTACTAACAATTATGGCAGCGCCTGGACCGGATGGGTTCCGAGGTTTATTTTCTTTCGTATGATAAAAAACTCGCCGAGGGCAAAGGGTTGGGCGAGGGCTCGAGGACTCCTGCTCGTGGCGGCGGTTGGGGGCGTGGGGTGTGAGCTCGCTCGCGCCGCGCCGGAAGAGGAGATTTACCAAGGCACCGCCGAGCTCGAGGAGCGGCGGCTGTCGTTCGAGGTGGCCGGGCGTCTCACCTCGCTCACGGCGCGTGAGGGTGACGCCGTGCAGCGGGGCGGGCTGCTCGCCACGGTCGACGATGCGCTCGACGAGCAAGCGCGCGCGGCTCGTGACCTCGAGGCGCGCGCGGCGCACGCTCAGGCGACCGTGGTCGACAAGGGCGTGCGACCCGAAGAGATCGCAGTGACGCGCGCCAAGA
>DATMCL010000349.1:0-11350 GCA_035558375.1 Polyangiaceae bacterium | reverse complement strand
CTGGGTTGCCCGTCTTCCTGCTCGCCTGGACGACGACCCCATGGACCCTGCCCGGCAATCTCGGGCTCTGCGTGGGACCGGACATCGAGTATCGGCTCGTCGAGGACACGAAGGCCGGCGCGCGCTACCTACTCGCCGCGGAGCGCCTCGAGGCCTATTACAAGGCCGAGAGCGAGTACCGCTCGCTCGCGACGCTCACGGGCAAGGACCTGGTCGGCCTCGGCTACGAGCCGCTTTTCCCGTACTTCGCGGCGCAGCCCGGCGCGTTTCGCGTGCTCGGCGACGCGTTCGTGTCGACCGGTGACGGCACGGGCATCGTGCACATGGCGCCCGCCTACGGCGAGGACGACTACCGGATCTGCCGGCGCGAGGGCATCGAGCTCGTCGATCCGCTCGACGCGGAGTGCCGCTTCACGGCGGCCGTCCCCGAGCACCAGGGCGAGCTCTGCAAGGACGCCGACAAAGCCATCATCCGGCGCCTCAAGGAGAGCGAGAAGCTCGTCCGCCACGACACCCTCGTCCACAGCTACCCATTCGACGAGCGCACCGACACGCCGCTCGTCTACCGCGCGATCGAAGCCTGGTACGTGAAGGTCGAGGATCTTCGCGAGCGGATGCTCGAGCACAACGAGCAGATCCGCTGGGTCCCGGAGGTCATCGGCAAGAACCGCTTCGGCAACTGGCTCCGCGATGCGCGCGACTGGAACATCAGCCGCAATCGCTTCTGGGGCTCTTGCATCCCGGTCTGGATCGCCGAGGACGGCTCCGACTCGATCTGCGTCGGCTCGATCCGCGAGCTCGAGGAGCTTTCCGGCCAAAAGGTGACGGATCTCCACAAGCATCGCATCGACCCGATCGAGATCGTCAAGAACGGCAAGCGCTACCGCCGCACGCCGGAGGTGCTCGACTGCTGGTTCGAGTCGGGCGCGATGCCTTACGGGCAGAAGCACTACCCGTTCGAGAACAAGGAGCGCTTCGACGCGACCTTCCCGGCCGACTTCATCGCCGAAGCTCTCGATCAGACGCGCGCGTGGTTTTACTACCTGCTCGTCTTGTCGACGGCGCTCTTCGACAAGCCGGCGTTCCGCAACGTGGTCGTGAACGGCCTCGTCCTCGCCGAGGACGGCGCCAAGATGTCGAAGTCGAAGAAGAACTACCCCGATCCCGGCAAGGTCCTCGAGGAGATCGGCGCCGACGCGCTGCGCGCTTACCTCATCGACTCCCCGGTGGTGCGCGCCGAGCCGCTCCGCTTCAGCGAGCGCGGGCTGCGCGAGATCGTCCGCACGGTCGTGCTGCCTTATTGGAATGCGCTCTCGTTCTTTGGCACCTACGCCAGCCTCGACGGCTTCGTGCCGGCCAAGGCGGGGACGCCGTTCACACCGCGTTCCGAGCTCGACCGCTTCATCCTCTCGCGCCTCGAGAGCCTCGTCCGCGACGTGAACCGCGAGATGGAGGGCTATCGTCTCTACAACGTCGTGCCGCGGCTCGTCGACTTCATCGACGTGCTCACGAACTGGTACGTGCGGCTCTCGCGGCGCCGCTTCTGGAAGAGCCAGGACGACGCCGACAAGGCCGAAGCCTACGAGACGCTCTACGAGGTGCTCACCAAGTTCGCGACGGTGGTCGCGCCGTTCATGCCGTTCTTGAGCGAGTTCGTGTACCAGCGCACGGTGCGTGTCGTGAACCCGAACGCCCCGGCGTCGGTTCACTTCGCCGATTTTCCGAGCGCGAACGTCGAGCGCATCGACGAAGCGCTCGAGACTCGGATGGAGCTCGTGCGGCGGATCGTGTCGCTCGGCCGCCGCCTGCGCGAGGAGCAGAAGCTCAAGGTGCGGCAGCCGCTCGCGCGCCTGACGGTCGTGACACGGGATCCCCACGCCCAATCCGCCGCGCTCGAAACCGCACACCTCATTCGCGAGGAGCTGAACGTCAAAACCGTCGAGACCTCGCCGGACGAAGCGTCGTTCTGCTCGCTCACGCTCAAGCCCAATTTCCCGAGCCTCAAGGGGCGCGCGGGGCCGAAGCTCAAGGAGATCGGGCAGGGGCTCGCGGGCTGGAGCTTTGCGGAGCTCGCGCGGCTCGAAGCAGGCGAGTCGCTGCCGCTCGCGGGCGAATCGATCACGCTCGCTGACGTGCTCTCGCAGCGTAAGCCCGTGCCGGGTCGCGCGATCGCGAGCGAAGGTCAGGTCACTCTCGTGCTCGATACCGCCCTCACGCCCGAGCTCGTGGAGGAGGGGCTCGCGCGCGAGTTCGTGAGCGTCCTGCAGCAGGCGCGCAAAGGGCAAGGGCTCGAGGTGAGCGATCGCGTGCGCGTCGCTTTCGACGGTGAAGCCGACGTCGTCGCCGCCATCGCGAAGCACGCGAGCGCCATCTCCGAGGACGTGCTGGCGGTCGAGCTCCGTCGCGACGCCGCCGCGGCGACGGCCGAAACGATCAACGGCAAGCCCGTGCGCTACTCGCTCGAGCGCGCCACGTAGCGTCTCGGCTCGCCGCTGGCTCCGAGCTCAGGCGCCGAAACGCCGTGCGTCACGCCTTCGGCTTCAGGTTGCTCTCGATCTCCTTGAAGAGATCGGCGACGGCGCGCTCCATGTAGTCGGCGTCGTACGGCCCGTCGTAGGTCTGACCGCCCTGGCTCGCGCGCGGCGTCGCCTGCACGTCGACGCCTTCGCCAGCCTTCGTCACCTCGAGGGTCCAGGCGAGATCGTTCGTGACCGCGATGGCCGACGTCGCGGTTCCCGAGGCCGTCGCCACCAGCGGCTTCGGCGCCGTCTTGATGACGCCGCTCTCCGCATCGTTCACCACGACTTCGAACCCCAGCGTCTTCAGCGCGATCACCGACGCCTTCATGAGGTCGTCGCTCGTGCGCCCCGGGTAGCTGCGCTTGGAGATGGCCTTCAGCTGATCGGGCGTGATGGTGCGACCACATCCCGAAAGGAAGGCGCCCCCGAGAATCAGTGTCATCGAGCCCAGTGCGAGCAACAGGCGACGCTGCATGACCAGCAACGGTATCACGCCCGGTCTACCTACAGAATCGCGGCAACTCGCCCACGTTTTGTACGTATCTCCGTGGTCGCGACTACGCCACCGGCTCGAGCATGACCACGGAGTAGCCGACCGCCGGCTCGCGCGTTGGGTTCGCGTAGGAGTGCCGCTGATCGCCGCGAAAGACCACGACGTCGCCGGGCTCGACACGGAAGGTGTCGCCCGAAGCGACGAGCTCGATGATACCGAGCTCGCACGTCAGGTACTCGCGGGTGCCCGGGGTGTGCGGCACGCCGATCAGCCGCTCGCCAGCGGGGAGCCAAAGGCGTTCCATCAGCATGCCCGGTACCGCGTCGGGCAGAAGCGAGCTCACCGTGACTGCGCCGCGGTTGCGAGAGGGCAGCGTGCCCTTCGGGTAGTGCTTGGTGTCGGCGCGCGGCTGGGCGACGAGCTCCTCGAGCGAGACCTGGAGGGCGACGGCGACGCCGTGGAGCACCGCGAGCGTCGGGTTGGCCGTGCCCGACTCGAGGTTCGCCCAGGTCGCGCGCGGCAGGCGCGACAGCTTCGCCATCTGCTGCTGGGTCAGGCCACGCGCCTGCCGGAGCTGCCGGACGTTCGTGGCGAGCCGGGCGGCGAGGTCGTCGCTCATTGTCCGCGGGATGACCTTGTTCCAATGCGTTGTCAATCGCTCCAACAGGTCGGCCCGGACGCCGCATCCTTTCCGCATGACCAACTCGAACCAGTTAAAAAGCTCGATTGAGGTAGTTCCGCAGCGCGGAAGTACGCGAGCGGAGCGAGCCCGCCGAAGGCGGCGGGGGAGCGGTCGCGAAGCGAGCCGCGGGGGCAAGGCCCCCTTTGAGACCGCCCTCGTGACAGGGGCGAGCCGCGGTCTCGGCGCGGCGCTCGGGCGTGCGCTCGCGGCGCAGGGCACGCGGGTGGTGCTCGTGGCGAGGGGCCGGGCAGAGCTCGAAGCCGTGACGACCGCCATTCGCACGCAGGGTGGGGAGGCCCACGCCTTGGTGGCGGATGTCGCCGACAAGCACGCCGTGCACGCGCTCGCCGCGACCGCGTCCGAGCTCGTGGGCCCAATCGAGCTGCTCGTCAACAACGCGAGCGAGCTCGGTCCAACGCCGCTGCGGCTCTTGTTCGATACCGACTGCGAGACGCTCGAGCGCGTGCTCGAGGTGAACGTCATCGGACCGTTTCGGCTCGCCAAAGCGCTCGGTGGCGCGATGGCTCTCCGCGGTCGCGGAACGATCGTGAACGTCAGCTCGGACGCGGCGGTCGAGCCCTACGCGCGCTGGGGGGCGTACGCGGCGTCGAAGGCGGCGCTCGATCAGCTCGGGCGCGTGCTCGCCGTGGAGCTCGCAGAGCACGGCGTGCGCGTGCTCAGCGTCGATCCCGGCGAGATGGACACGGCGATGCACCGTGCCGCGCTGCCCGAGGCGGATCCCGCGACGCTGCTCGCGCCGGAGACGGTGGCGAACCGCCTGGTCGAGCTTCTCGAGCGCGGAAACGTGCCGAGCGGCTCCCGCGTCGCGCTGTCGTCGTGGGGGTCGTCATGACCGCCCTGGCTCCCGCGACGCGGCCACGCGCGTTCGGCAGCGAGCGGCTGCTCGCGGTCGACCCGGCGCGCGGTGTGCTGACGCACCATCGCTTCGCGGAGCTTCCGGCGCTCCTCACGCCCGGCGATCTCGTCGTCGTGAACGACGCGGCCACGCTCCCGTCCGCGCTCTGCCTCACGAGCCACGACGCGGAGCTTCGGCTCGCGGCGCGCGAGCCGAGCGGCGAGTTCGTCGCGGTCGCCCTCGGCGCGGGAACGTTCCGTCTTCCCACCGAAGCGCGCGGCCCCGCGCCGAGCTTTACCGTCGGTGAGCGCGTTGCGAGCGGTGCGCTCATGGCGACGATCACGGCCGTCGATCGCGACGAACCGCGGCTCCTCCGCGTGCGCTTCGAGCTCGACGGGGCGGCGCTCTGGGCGGCGCTGTACGCGGCGGGCCGCGCCATCTCCTACTCGTACCTCGAGCAGGTCGCCGAGCTCTGGGACGTGAATCACCGCTTCGCAGCGCGGCCCTGGGCGTTCGAGACGCCTTCGGCGGCGCTGCCCATCACGTTCGAGGTGCTCGGCGGGCTCCGGCGGCGTGGCGTCGAGCTCGGCTTTCTGACTCACGCCGCTGGGATCTCCTCGACGGGCGCGCCGGCCCTCGACCGGCGGCTGCCGTTCCCGGAGCGCTACGAGATCCCTGACGAGACGGCGGCGCGCGTCGCCGCGACCCGTGCTCGCGGCGGACGTGTCGTCGCCGTGGGGACGACGGTCGTGCGCGCGCTCGAGAGCAGCGCGCTCGAGCATGGCACGCCGCGTGGTGGGGTCGGTGAGGCGCGGCTCGTGCTCGGTCCCGGCTTCCGCCCGCGTGCGGTGGACGGCTTGCTCACGGGCATGCACGAGCCTGGGACGAGCCACTTCGCGCTACTGAACGCGTTCGCGCCGCGGCCGCTGCTCGAAGCCGCGCTCGCGGAGGCCGGGCGCGCCGGCTACCTCCAGCACGAGTTCGGCGACGCGTGTCTCATCCTGCCGCGCTGACGAACGAGCGGAGCAGGGGCTCGGGATCGTCCTGTCGCATCAGCGCTTCGCCGATGAGCGCAGCGTGGGCCGGACCTCGCTGCACCTGGGCGACGGCCTCCGGCGTCTTGAGCCCGGAGAGGTGGACACTCACGACCGTCGGCGGAAGCGCGGCGAGGATGCGCGCGGCTCGGTCGCCGTCCATGGCGAGGTTGTCGAGGTCGCGCGCGTTCACGCCGACGAGCGTCGCGCCCGCGTCGAGCGCGAGGCGCGCCTCCTCGTCGCTGGCGATTTCCACGAACGGCTCGAGCTCGCGCTCGCGGGCCGCGCGCACGAGCGGGGCCAGGCGCACGGGTTCGACGCAGCGCACGATGATGAGCACCGCATCGGCCCCGTAGGCGCGCGCCGCGTCGAGCTGCAGCTCGTCGATCACGAATTCCTTGGCGAGGAGCGGCAGGGAGCAGGCGCGGCGCGCTTCGGCGAGGTGCGCGAAGCCGCCGTCGAAGAAGCTCTCGTCGCAGAGCACGCTCACCATCGTCGCGCCGCCGCGCTCGTACGCGCGGGCTCGCTCGCCGACGCCGAGCGTCACGTTGAGCGCGCCGGCCGACGGTGAGCGCCGCTTGATCTCGGCGATCAGGCGCAGCGGCTCACCCGGTCCTCGCGCGAGGCCGAGCGCGCGCCGCGGAGGAGGGTCGGGCAAGCGCTGCCCGCGCAGTCGCTCGACCTCCGTCGCCTTCGTCGCGAGGATCCGCCCGAGCACCCCGCTCATTCGGCTCCGGGGCGAGGACGTCGCGCTTCCGCCGAGCGGCGCCAGGTGTCGAGGACGCGCCGGGCGGCACCGCTGTCGAGCGCTTCGCGCGCTCGCTCGGCGGCGGCACGCGGGTCGATCGCCTCGGCCACGACGAGCGCGCCCGCGGCGTTGAGCAAGAACGCATCACGCGCAGGGTGTGGCTCGCCCGCGAGGACGGCCGTGAGCGCACGCGCGTTGTCGGCTGGGTCACCCCCGCGAATGGCGCCCGCAGGGCTCCGCGCGAAGCCGAAGTCTTCCGGTGCAATCTCGAACTCGCGCAGCGTGCCACCGTCGAGCTCCGTGACGCGCGTCGCGGCGTGGGGGCTCAGCTCATCCATGCCGTCCGTGCTGCGCACGACCCAGGCGCGCTTCGAGCCGAGGTCTCTGAGAGCCTCCGCGAGCACGCGACGGATCGCGTCGTCGTAGGCGCCGAGCAGCTGGTGCGTCGCGCCGGCCGGGTTCGAGATCGGTCCCAGGCAATTGAACAAGGTGCGAATGCCGAGCTCGCGCCGGATCGGCATCGCGTGCTTCATCGCCGGGTGGTGGCTCGGCGCGAACAGGAAGGCGATGCCCGCCTCGCGCAGCACGGCCGCCTGCTCCGTTGCGGGAACGTCGAGCGGCACGCCGAGCGCTTCGAGCACGTCGGCGCTGCCGGAGCGGCTCGTCGCGGCGCGGTTGCCGTGCTTGGCCACGGGGACGCCCGCCGCGGCCGCGATGAGCGCGGCGCCCGTCGAGAGGTTCAGGGTGCCCGAGCCGTCGCCGCCCGTGCCGCAGGTGTCGAGCAGGCGCGGAAACTCGTGGGGCACCTTGAGCATCGCGGCGCGCATCGAGCTCGCCGCAGCCGCGATGATCTCCGCGCGATCGCCGTGGAGCCGTTGCGCCGTGAGGAAGCCGCCGATCTGCGCGCTCGTCCAGGCGCCGGCGAAGATCGCGTCGAACACGCGCCGCACCGTGGGGCCCGAGAGGCCCGCAGGCGACATCAGCTCTTCGAGCACGCGGGCAAACGCGGGGTGCTCTTCACTCATAAGGATGAAACCCAATTCTCGATCAGGCGCATGCCGTGCTCGGTCAAGATGGACTCGGGGTGAAACTGGACGCCTTCGACGGGCTCTGTCTTGTGCCGCACGCCCATGATCTCGCCCTCCGGGGCGCGCGCCGTCACCTCGAGGCAGTCGGGCAGGGTCTTCTCTTCGACGATCAGCGAGTGGTAACGCGTCGCGCGGAAAGGGGAGGGCACGCCGCGGAAGATGGTCTTGCCGTCGTGCGAGATGTCACTCGTCTTGCCGTGCATGAGGTGAGGGGCCCGGAGCACCGTGCCACCGAACGCCTGCCCGATCGATTGATGGCCGAGGCACACGCCGAAGATCGGGATCTTCCCCGAAAGGTCGCGAATCACCGCCAGCGTGACGCCGGCGTCGTCCGGCGTGCCCGGTCCCGGGGAGAGCAGGATCCCGGCGGGCGCGGCCTCCGCGATCGAGTCGCTCGTCGTGCGATCGTTCAGGCGCACGTCGCAATGCACCCCGAGCGACATCACGTACTGCACGAGGTTGTACGTGAACGAGTCGTAGTTATCCACGACCACGACGCTTTTCATGCTGGGGAGCTTTCCACCGGCGCCGTGCTCGGTCAATCGGCCCGTAGCTCTCGGCCGGTGCTCGCCGAGGTGTCGGGCGCGCGCGGAGCCGAGCTCAGGAACGCGTCGATGCGCGCGTTCACGAGCTCCGGAAACTCGAGCGGCGCGTAGTGCGTAGCTTTCGGCACGACGTAGAGCTCGGCGTTCCGCAGCCGCGCGCTGAGCGCGCGCCCCACGCGCGGCGAGAACAGCGGATCACGCCCGCCCGCGATCACCAGCGTTCGCACCGCCAGACGATCGAGCCCGGGTGACGGATCGTGCTCTTGTAGGGCGGCCAGCGTGCGGAGATACACGTCGAAGTCGAGCTCCTGAAACTCGCGCGCGAGCTCGAGGATCTCGTCCGCGCCAAGCCGCCGGCTCACGAGTCCGAGGCCCCGCATCAGGTCGGCGCCCAGGCGAAAATGCGTCGCGCGCGCCACGATGCGCGACGCGAGCGCATGGTGCGGTCGGGCTCGTTCGAGCAAGTACGGCAGCCAGCGCGACGCGGTCGGCACGCGCAGGTTCGCCATCGGCCGGCCGTGCGCACCATTGATGAGCACGAGCTCGCTCACCCGGTTCGGCGCGCGCAGCGCGAGCTCGAGCGCGACTTGGACGCCCATGCTCCACCCGACGACGATCGCGGAGGGCGCGCCCGCTGCGTCGAGCAGATCCTCGAGGTCGTCCGCCTGGGCCGCAATGTCGACGCGCGCCGGCTGCGTCGCGCTGCGCGAGGCATAGAGTCCTCGGTAGTCCCACGTCACGACGCGAAAGCGCCGCTCGAAGTGTCGAACCTGGTGGCGGAACGCGCTCATGGGACCCCCGAGCCCGTTCGCGAGGACCAAGGTGGGGCCCGTCGAGCCGGCGACGTAGCCCGCGAGGGGGGCCCCATCCCGACGGGTGAGCGTGAAAAGCCGCATCGCTGTGATTCTACGCCGAGAACAGCCAGAGTGGATTCGCGCTTGCCCGCCTGGGAGCCTGCCGCTACTGTGCCGGCCCCGCAAGCCAAGGCCGGTTACCCTCCGGCACTCCAATAGCTCGAATCACGCCATGTCGGACAACAAGCCCAAAATCGATCTCAAGGCCCGCCTCGGCAAGAAGACCATGAGCACCCCGGGAGCCTCGGTTCCGCCTCCGATGGCGCCCCAGGCCATGGGCTCCCACGCGCCTTCTGCCATGCCCCGGCCCCCCCAGGCTGCGCAACCGATGCGCTCGCAATCCGGCGTCCCGGCGCCCCCCTTCACCCCCTCGGGTGCTCCCAAGCCGCTGCCGGCCGACCCGACCAGCCCCTACGCCTCGATGCCCCGCCAGTCGGCGCCCGTCCAGGCCCGGCCGACCGAAATCCGCGTGGATATGGAAGAGGTCCGCGCGGCGCAACGCAGCGGTCGCGGCAGGGTCATGGTGCTCGCCCTCGTGACCGCGTTCGTCGGCGGCTTCGTCGGCTTCGCGTTCGGCGGCGGCGCCGAGCGCGGCAAGGGCGCCCAGGCGGCCATCACCGGCGCGCAGGAGCTCGTCAAGGAGATCGAGGAATCGAACAAGGCGATCACCGAGCTCGCCGACACGATCAAGAGCGCTCAGACCAAGCTGCTCGGCAAAGGCACCTACCCGCAGGACGAGGTCACGAAGCTCGGCGCGATCAACATCCCGTTCCGCTCCGCGTCGCTCGCCGACAAGAGCATCGGCCGCTTCAAGCGCGAGATCCTCACGATGCTCATCGACTACTCGGCGTCGGTCGAGCAGATGAACGACTCGAAGGAAACGCTCCAGCGCTTCCTCGGTAGCCAGACGCTGAAGGACCTCGTCGCCGAGCAGACGAAGCCGAAGGTTCGCTGGTACGCGACCGTCTCGAACGGCCCCTCGGGCCCGTGGGTCAACCTCGACAGGCTCGACACGCCCTTCCCGGCCGCGAGCGACGAGAAGATCAAGGACAAGGACGGCAAGGAAAAGCCCTACGCCTGGCCGGACGAGGTCGAGATCAAAGACGGCAAGGAAACCGTCAAGATGAAGCGGTACACCTCGGGCGATCCGGGTGGCAGCTCGCCGCCGTTCATTGCGGTCAACCCGCAGACTCAAGCGGCGGTCTGTCAGTCGGACGTGCTCGGCTCGATGCTCTCGCAGCTCGTCAAGATGCAGACCGTGCTCCGCGGCGACCCGACCCCGGGCGTCGACAAGACCGGCCTCATCGAGAAGGGCCAGAAGCTTCTCGACCAGCTGAAGAAGATCGGCAAGACCTGAGCGACAGCGCCCGCGAGGGCGCATGCAACGGCCCTGCCCCGCGGCGCGCCTCGTACCAACGAAGCGCGCCGCGCGTCATTTGGGGTGCCCCCGTACAGCCGCGCGTCGCGGTCACCCGAATGCTGCCAGCACCGTGCCGCTCACAGCGTGGTCGCGCCCC
The DNA here is from genome assembly GCA_035558375.1 of Polyangiaceae bacterium. GTDB lineage: Bacteria > Myxococcota_A > Polyangia > Polyangiales > Polyangiaceae > PMG-095. The sequence continues at coordinate 1,014 of DATMCL010000349.1, read as the reverse complement.
GTCACGCGCGAAGCGCAGCGCCGATCACGCGGCGGACACGCGCCCCGGCGTGCGCGGAGCGATCGACATCGGCGGGGCGTCGCGGTGGATCTCCACCTTGGTGACGCGCCGCTCGTCGGCTTCGCGCACGATGAACTCGAGCCCGAACTTCGAGAGCGTCGCGCCGACCTCGGGAACGCGGCCGTGGTGCGCCGCGAGGAATCCGCCGAGGGAATGGTAGTCGCCGTCGGCCGGCAGCTCCGTGCCGAGGTAGCGGCTGAGGTCGGCGAGCGGCAGGCTCGCGTCGACGATGAGCTTGCCCTCGCCGAGGTCGGCGATCGGCGCTTCCTCCACGTCGTGCTCGTCGCGGATGTCGCCGACGATCTGCTCGAGCAGATCCTCGAGTGTCACGATGCCGCTGAACCCGCCGAACTCGTCGAGCACGATGGCGAGGTGGTGGCGGCCCGCGCGCATGTCCTTGAGCACGCTCGCTGCCGATTGGCTTTCGGGCACGAACACGACCGGGCGCAAGATGGACTCGAGGTGGAGCGTGGCGCTGTCGCCGCGCGCGACGGCGTGCAGCAAGTCCTTTGCATGCAGGACGCCGACGACGTTGTCGACCGTCTCGCGGTGCACGGGGTAACGGGAGTGCGCTGCCTCGGCGACGTTTCGCAGGATCTCCGTGACGGGGACGGAGATCTCGAAGGAGATGGTCTGCGTGCGCGGGACCATCACGTCGCGCGCCGTCACGTCGCCGAACTCGAGCACGTTACGGATGATCTCCGACTGCTCGTGATCGAGCGCGCCGGAATTCTCGCCCTCGGTGACCATCAGGCCGACCTCGTTCTCGGTGACGGCCGGCGGCGGCTCGGTCCGGTTCCGCTCGAGCCGCTTGGTGACGAGCCCGCTCAACCAGACGGGTGCGACGGCGAGGGGGGCGACGAGCAACTCGACGGGGCGGAGCAACCGCAGGAACCACGGCGCCCAGCGCTCCGGGGCCTGCTGCGCGGCCGCCTTGAGCATTTCCGCCGGGAC
>DATMCL010000348.1:0-2198 GCA_035558375.1 Polyangiaceae bacterium | reverse complement strand
CGTCGCGTCCGGCGCCACCGCCGTCGCGTCCGGCGCCACCGCCGTCGCGTCCGGCGCCACCGCCGTCGCGTCCGGCGCCACCGCCGTCGCGTCCGGCGCCGCCGCCGAAGCGACCCGCGCCACCGTCGGTGCCGGCGCCGCCGCCGAAGCGACCGGCATCGCCCATCATACGGCCCGCGCCGCCGAACATGCCGGCCATGCCGGTGCCGGCGCCACCGCCGGTGCCGCCCGTCGTACTGCCGCCGGTGCCGCCCGTCGTGCTACCGCCGGTGCCGCCCGTCGTGCTGCCGCCGGTGCCGCCCGTCGTGCTGCCGCCCTTGCTCGTGGTTCCGCCCTTGCCGGTGCCGCCGGTACCACCGGCAACCTCGGACCCGTCGTCGCCATCGCCACTGCAGGCGGTCGCGTTCATGAGCACACAGCCACCCGCGACCAATAGGGTCGCACCCAAGCGTGAGATAGACATGTCCGGCTTCCTTCGATGAGCGGATCGGCACGTGCCGACTCAGGTGCTTGGTACCGGAACCCCCCGTGACGAGGCAGCGTTGTTTCAGAAACGAATATTGCCGACCGGGCATTACGGACAGCGTCGCGAATCGCAAGTTTTGTGCGATGCCGTCGCGGCAGCCTCCCGGTAGGGTTAGTGTCGTCCCCTGCGGCGAGCAGGCATCGCGTGAGTATTGTCGTTGGCCGGGCCGGCGACCTCTGGTACGGACGAGCGGTGTCTCTTGCGAGCGCGAGCGCCGGCTGTGACGTCTGGGCGTTCGGGCCTGAAGCCCTCGGGCGCGTCTTGCGCGGTGTCGATGGCACGCGTGTCTTCGCGGCGCTGCAGCGGCCGTGGCGCTGGCAGGCGGGCCGTCCGTTGCTTGCGGCACGGCTTTTCGCGGACCTCGCGGAGCACGGGCTCGTGCTCCCGAGCGTCGAGCGAACGCAGGTTTCGGCTGATGGCTCGCGGAAGCTGCTCCTGGCGATGCCGGGCGGAGGTTCGGCCGAGATCGTGCACATGCCGCGCGCTGCCGGCCCCGAGCGAGTGACGCTCTGTGTCTCGAGCCAGATTGGCTGTGCGCTCGGCTGCGCCTTCTGCGCGACGGCGACACTCGGTCTCGAGCGTCACCTCTCCGCGGGCGAGATCGTCGGTCAGGTTCTGGGCGCACTCCACGCTCACGGCCCGCGCCACCCCGGCGAGCTCACGCTCGTGTTCATGGGTATGGGCGAGCCGCTCCACAATTTCACCAACGTCGCGCAGGCGATCGGCGTGCTCACGCACCCGAGCGGCCTCGGCCTGTCGCCGCGCCGCATCACGGTGTCCACGGCCGGGCTCGTTCCGCAAATCGCGGCGCTTGCCGAGCTCGAGCGGCGCCCGCTCCTCGCCGTCAGTCTGAACGCGACCACCGACGCGCTTCGCAGCGAGCTCATGCCCATCAATCGCCGCTACCCGCTCGAGGCTCTGCACGCAGCGCTCGTTCGGTACCCCTGCCGTCCGCGCGAGCGCATCACGGTCGAGTACGTGCTGCTCGGCGCGGTGAACGACGGTCCGGAAGACGCCGCGCGCCTTGCCGATTTCTGTGCGGGGTTTCCGCACCAGATCAACGTGATCCCCTGGAACGCGCACCCGGGCTCACGCTTTCGCGCGCCGACGGAGGCCGAGCTCGACGCGTTCGTCGCGGCGCTCCTCCGCCGCCGTCCGGCGCTCGTCACCGTGCGCCGCTCGCGCGGGCGCGACATCGACGCGGCGTGCGGCCAGCTCGCGCGTCTTTCGCTGCGTCGAGAGCCTGCGGCGACGGGTCTCAGCGCGACGTAGTGAGCGCGCCGCGTCGCGTGGCGCTCTCGGCGATCGCCAGGAAACGAGCGCGCGCTTCCTGGTGGTCGACGATGGGCCGAGGGTAGGTGACACCGAGCGTGATGCGCGCCTCACGGAGCACGGCTTCGGGCGCTTCGCTCGGGCAGTGGACGTAGCGCGCCGGGAGGTTTCGGAGCTCCGGCACCCAGCGCTTCACGTAGGCTGCCTCGGGGTCGAATTTCTCGCCCTGCGTGCGCGGATTGAACACCCGAAAGTACGGTTGCGCATCGAGCCCCGAGCCGGCGGACCATTGCCAGCCGGCATTGTTCTGAGCCCAGTCCCCGTCGACGAGCTGCTCGAGGTAGTGCTGCTCGCCGCGGCGGTAGTCGATGAGCAGGTGCTTGGTGAGAAAGCTTGCCGT
>DATMCL010000347.1:0-2654 GCA_035558375.1 Polyangiaceae bacterium | reverse complement strand
GGTGTCGAGCTGAAGGCGTACCTGGAGGGTCGGGGGTGAGCCGGACGGGATGAGGCCGGTCTGGAAGCCGGCCAGTCCGCCGTCGGTGCTCGCCGTCGCGCCGACGATGTCGCCGCAGTACGCGGCAGGTTTCTCGGCGTTGAAGCGATCGAGCGAGCGACAGCTGACGCTCGCGGTGAGCGAGAGGAGCGCGAGCGCGAGGTCGCGAAGGCGTGTGCCGGGCGTTTTCATCGGAGGTTGCCGAGAAGCTCCAACGCCGTGCTTCTAACATACGCTTCCGGATCCGTCTTGGCGTGCTCGAGCACGGGGCGCGCGGCCGCGGGGCTCACGCGTGCGAGGGCGCGCAGCGCGGCGATCCGCGTGTTCACGTCGTGCGTCGCGTCCGCGGCAAGCGTGAGCTCCGCGGCGCCCGTGCCGCTGCCGGGGGCGCGGCCGAGCGCTTCGGCCGCGTCGACGCGCAGGGCCCATTCGCTCTCCACGGCGAGACGCTGCGCGACCGCTTGCGCGACGCTCGGGTCGCTGGTCGGCGCCGCACGCAGGGCTTCGCGCCGGACGTCGCGATCCGGGTCGCCGAGTGCCGTCACGATCGCTTCGTGGGCCAGCGGCTCGGCGCGCCGCGCGAAGAATTGCACCGCGAGGAGCCGGAAGCTCGGCGTCGGGAGGCGCGCGAGCGTCGCGATCACGGGCACGAGCTTCGCGCCGACGTCGTCCACGACGCGGCGTGCCCGCGCGAGCTCGTCGGGCGAAAGTCCCGCGGTGAGCGCCGGGAAGGGCGGCGAGCCGGGGATCAGGCCGAGCGCCTCCAGCACCGTTTGAGCCCGCTCGGGGGAGCTCCGCGCCGCGTTCTCGCTCGCGCGCTCGAGCGCGGGGGCGAGCTTCTCGAGCGCGAGGAGACGATCCTTGGCGCTCGGCGCCACCGGGCGCAGATCCTCGAGCACTTGCTCGAGCGTGAGCTTCGCTTCGCGCGGCGGGGGCAGGGGATCGCTCGGCGCCTTGAAGCTGCCGGTCGCCCACGCGGCGGCCGCCATGGCTGCGGCTTCGCGGAAGTCTGCGTCGCGGTCGACCATCGCGTCGGCGAGGGCGGAAGCCGCGTCTTTCGCACGGAGCTCGGCCAGCGCGAACAGGCTCGCGATGCGGAGCTCCGGATCGGGGGCGTGCGTCACGGAGGCGATCGCCTCGACGGCGCTCTGCGCTCCGAGCATGCCGAGGGCGCGCGCGGCGGCGGCACGCGCGACGTTGCCGGCGTCCGGCGCGCCGAGCACTCGGCCGAGCTCCGGCACCGACGCCGTGTCGTGCAAGAGGCCGAGACCGAGCGCGCCGAGCGCCCGCAGCCCGGGCGCTTCGGTGCCGAGCAGGCGGACGAGCAGCGGCCGCGCGCGTCCCGTCGTGAGCCGCGCGACGCTCCACGCCGCGGCGAGCTTCACGGGATCAGCGTCCGACGGCGTCGAGCCGTCGCCGAAAAGCGCAGCTTCGAACTTCGGCAGCAGCGTCGCATCGCGGAGCTTGCCCGCCGCGATCATCGCGCGCTGCCGGAGCGCCGGATCGGCCGTGCCCGTTGCGTACGCGACGAGCGCGGGGCCCGCGTTCTTGTTCGCCATCTGCTCGAGCAGCGTGAGCGCGACGAGCTGCTGGCTCTCGCGCTCGTCGGAGAGCGCGTCGAGCAGGGGCTTGACCGCGCGATCACCGAGACGCCCGAGGGCTTTTCTTGCTTCCTCGGCTTCTGCGGGCGTGCCGTTGTTCATCGCGTTCACGAGCTGAAACGCGGAAGCGCCATACACCTCGATCAGCAGGCGCCGGAAGAGCGGGCGCTCGGGATTCGCGAGCGCCACGGGCAAGAGCTCGCGCTCGAGGCTCTCGAGCGTGTGGCGGCTCTGATTGAGCTGGACCGAGAGGGCAAACGCGCGCGACACGAGCTCGTCGTCCGGGCTCGCGCGGATCACGCGCCGGAGCAGGAGATCGGCTTCTTCGAACGCCTGCTCGTTTTGCAGGAGCTCGCCGAGCTCGAGCGCGACGGCGAACGCACGATCGTTCTTCTGCACGGCGAGCCGGAGCTCCGCGATGGCGCGTCCGGTCTGCTGGCGCCGGCGGTAGAGCCGGCCGAGCCGCGCGTGGCCGTCTGCGTCTTCGGGCGCGAGCTCGACGGCACGCGCCGCGTAGCGGATGGCGTCGTCGTCGCGATAAAGCTCGGCGGCGTACTCGGCCATGCGCTGGTAGTGCTCGCGGGCGCGCTTCGGCTCGAGCGCGACGAGCCGTTCGAGCACGTCGATGGCATCCTTGAGCTTGCGCTGCTGCACGAGGACCGTGACGAGCTGTCCGAGCGACTCGGCGTCCCCCGGCGCGAGCTCCGCGAGCTTTTGCAGCGTCCGCTCCGCGTCGGCGTAGCGCCGCGCGCGCAAGGCTGCCTCGGCGAGCAGGCGCCCGGCCTGCAGATCCGGGGGCGATGCGCCGAAGCGCTTGGCGAGGCCGTTCATGCGCTGGCCGCTCTGTCCGCGCAGACCCCAGAGCGTCACCACGTGCTGGCGTGCTTCGCGCGCGAGCTCGGGCGGCGTCGTGCCCGCCTGCAGGAGCTTTTCCCAGAGCGCGAGGGCTTGGTCGAGGTAGATGCGCCGCGACTCCATCGAGCTCTGGCCGCCCGCGGCGCGCTCGAGGCCGAG
>DATMCL010000346.1:0-12375 GCA_035558375.1 Polyangiaceae bacterium | reverse complement strand
AGCCGGATGATGCGGCGGTCCGCCTCCTCCTCGTCGAACTCGTGCTCTTCGTCCTCGGCGTCGCGGACGATGTCCTTGACGCGAACCTTGTGGGTCCGCAGGCGCTCGCCGATGTCGATGATCTCGCGCACGGCGATCGGGCTCGAGAGGATCGACGAGAGCACCTCGTTCTCACCCTCTTCGATGCGCTTGGCGATCTCGACCTCGCCCTCGCGCGTGAGCAGGGCAACGCTGCCCATCTTGCGCAGGTACATGCGCACGGGGTCGTTGCTCTTGTAGAGATCGTCGTCGCCGCTGCTCTTCGGCACGCCGGACGTGGGCGCGCCGCTTTCCGCGGGCTCCTCCCCGTCGGGCTTCGCCGTCGATTTGGCCGGCATCTCGTCTTCGCCACCGCGGTGCGGAGCGATCTTGATGTTGTTCGCGTCGTCGACGACTTCGATGTCCTCGTCGTCGAGCGCCGAGAGCACGTCGTCCATCTGGTCGGGACCCACGTCCTCCCCAGGTAACGCTTCGTGCACGTCGTCGTACGTCAAGAAGCCTTTGCTCTTACCAAGGCTGATGAGCTGCTCCTTGGCGCTCTTCCCGTTGGCCTTGGCTTGCGCCAGCGCTTCTTGACTAGAGGGTGAGCCGTCCTTGCCGGCCTTGCCGTTGGCTTTCGCCTTCGGCGCGGCAGACCCCTTCTTCGCATCGCTGACGGCAGGCTTCTTCGTTGAGCTCGCAGGCTTCTTCGATGGCACCGACTACCTCTTTGAAATACGCCGCCTTGGTCTATAGACCGTGGCGTTCACGTGCTTTGTCTCGCAAACGTCGCAGGATCGTGTCCTCCTGGTCGACGTCGCCAACGCGTTCTGCTCGCTGGAGCTCTTCCACTTTCATCGATCGCTCTTTGGACCAGGTCAGCGACTCCAGCTTTCTCAAGTTTCCGACCAACTCGGCCTTAGCATCGACCAGGCGCTCATGCTTGGGCGCTGCGGTGCGGGCGAGCGCGAATGGATGGATCGGGGCCGCCAGCTTCGCAAGGACTGTTTCAGGGTCGCTGCTTCCCTGCTCCCGTGCCTGACGCAGCGCGGCAAGGCCGGCCGCCACATCGCCCTCGAGGAGCGCGGCCGCCTCCGCCAGCTCGGGAGCGTCGAAAAGCTCGGGAAAATCGAGGAGCGCGCCCAGGATCTCGAGGCCGACCTCCTCCCGCCGGTCCCGCGAGCGGGCCCGGTGGGGTGGCTGGACCTGGGGAGCTCTTGGGCCTTGTCCGGGTCCGCGACCTGCCGCCGTCGCCAAATGCCGCTTGAGCGCCGCCAGCGTCCGAATCTCCGGCTGGCCGAGGGCGAGGCCTCCCGCAAGCTTGTCGGCGTAGGTCTCCGCGAGCGCTCGGGCCGTCGGATCGGTCTCGCTCGCGACGAGCTCGATCACCGCCTGGACCCTCTGCGCCTGGGTCGCGGAGTCATTCGCTTCGACGCGCTGATCGAGAAGCTCCTCGATCAGGTGCTCGATCATCGGCGCCGCCGCGTCGAGCACGCGCGAGAGCTGCTCGGCGCCGCCACGACGCGCGAGCTCGTCGGGATCCACGCCGCTCGGCAGCTTCGCGACGCGCGCCGTGAGGCCGCCGTCGCGGCACGTATCGCGTGCCGCCCGCGTCGCGCGCCGTCCGGCTTCGTCCGGATCGAACAGCAACGTCACGTTCTGCGTGTAGCGGCGGATCTGCTTCGCCTGCTCGACCGTGAACGCCGTGCCGAGCGGAGCGACCACGTGCTTGATGCCGCGCGCATGCAAGCTCAGGACGTCGAAGTTCCCCTCGACGATCACGGCGCGGTCCGTCTCGCGCAGCGCCGCGCGCGCCTGGTACAGACCGAACACGGCCTCGCGCTTCTTGTAGATCGGGGACTCCGGCGAGTTCATGTACTTGGCGGGGGGCTCCGCGCTCGTCGAAGGCTCGTGACCGAGAGCGCGCAGCCGCTCCGCCGGCGGCTCCGGCAGCGTGCGGCCGCTGAACGCGATGACGCGGCCCTGGCCGTCGATCACCGCGAACATCAGCCGATTTCTGAAGCGATCGTAGTAGCCGGAGCCGGACTTGCGCGCGGCGACGAGGCCGACCTTCTCGGCGGCTGCGAGACTCAAGCCCGCGTCGCGTAGCGCCTTGCCGAGCTCGTCCCAGCCGAAGGGCGCGTACCCCACGCGAAACGCCTGCAGCGCGTCCGCGACGGCGTCCGTCGGCGAGCTCGGCACGAGCTCCCGCCGCGCGAGCTCCGCCTCCGCGAGGTCCTTCAGCGGGTGCTCGCGCAGCATGCGCTCGAAGAATGCCGCGGCTTGGTTGCTCACGTCGAAGAGCTCCTGCTGGCGGCGCCGCGCCTCGGTCTGCTGGCGCCGCTCGGCCTCGCTCGCGGTCTCGATCACGTCGATGCCCATGCGCTCGGCGAGGAGCCGCACGGCCTCCACGAACTCGAGGCCCTCCGTCTCCTGCACGAACTTGATGGCGTCGCCGGACGCGTGGCAGCCGAAGCAGTGGTAGAAGCCGCGCTCCGGGTTCACGTGGAAGCTCGGCGTCTTCTCCTTGTGAAACGGGCACAGGCCCACGTGACTCCGTCCCCGCTTCTGGAGCTTCACGCTCTCCCCGACGACCTCGACGATGTTCGCGTCACGCCGGACGCGATCGAGGGTCTCCTGTCCGATCACAGGCCACGCCTATCGCTGGCCTCTCGGGGCAGCAACGCCGCTGGCGACCCGAGTTGACTATACACGTGTTCAGTGTACCATCCCCCGCATGCGGCGGCTCCCCCTCGAAAACCCGCACAATCGCTTCGAGCGCCACCACGTCGAGTACGAGGAGGGGGCGCCGGACGCCACGCTCGAGGTCTACGACGACGCCAGCCAGAGCATCCTTTCGGAGAACGACAGCCCCGACATCGGCTTCCGCTACGGCGTGAACCCGTACCGCGGCTGCCTGCACGGCTGCGCCTACTGCTACGCGCGCCCCTCGCACGAGTACCTGGGCTTCGGCTCCGGCAGCGACTTCGAGCGCAAGCTCGTCGTCAAGCGCCGCGCGCCGGAGCTCCTCGCGCAGGCCTTCGACAAGAAGAGCTGGCGCGGCGAGCTCGTCGTTTTCAGCGGCAACACCGATTGCTACCAACCGCTCGAGAAGTCGCTCGAGCTCACGCGCGGCTGCCTTGCCGTCTGCGCCCGCTATCGAAACCCCATCCACGTGATCACGAAGAGCGCGCTCGTCGAGCGCGACATCGATCTACTCACCGACCTCGCCGCGCACGCGCATGCGGGCGTCACCCTCAGCATTCCGTTCCTCGGCGCGGAGGTCGCGCGCGCGATGGAGCCCTACGCGCCGCCGCCGAGCCGGCGCATCGAAGCCGTGCGCCGCCTCGCCGCTGCTGGCATCAACGTGAGCGTCAACATCGCGCCCGTCATTCCGGGCCTGAACGACCGCGACATCGTCCCGATTCTCGAAGCCGTCCGCGACGCGGGCGCATCGGGCGCCGCGATGGTTCCCTTGCGCCTGCCGGGCAGCGTGGCCGAGGTTTTTACCGAGCGCCTGCGCGCCGCCCTCCCGCTCGCCGCCGAGAAGATCCTCACCCGCGTGCGCGAGATGCGCGGCGGAAAGCTCAACGACTCGAGCTTCGGCACGCGCATGCAGGGGACGGGGCGCTACATCGAAACCGTCACCGAGCTCTTCGACATCACCGTCCGCCGCCTCGGCCTCGACCACCGCGAGCCATCCCCGCGCGCGAGCACGTTTCGGAGGCCGGGCCCACAGCTCAATCTGTTCGAACGGTGAGAGTGGTCACCGCGAGTCTGGGTACGCTGCGCGCAGGGGCGAGAATGGACGAATGGCGCGCTTTTCAGCCTACGCCGCAGCTCGAGGCACGGCTGCCCACCAAAAAATGGACGGCTTTCGCGCGAGCTCGCGGCTGAGCTGAGCGTTGCGTTCTCGCGGCTGCGCTAAGCGCGGCGTTGCAGATCGCGCGGGTGCTTGGCGCCGTGGTGGTGCTTGGGACCTTCGAGCGCCGCGCTCGGGTGCTTCGGTCTCGGCTTCGCGGGCGGTGGGGCGTTGCGCGCAGGGTGCGCAACGTGCGGGTGTTGGCGGGCGGCGGCCGAGGGGACTTGATGCCGGGGGCCGTGCTGCGCAGCGTGGTGTGGCGCTCGCTTTGCCGGCAGAGGACGTGCGGAGCCGTGGGGCGCGCCGCTACGGAAGGGCTTGCGGTCGTGCTCACGGCGGGGTGCGTGATGGTCGTGGCCGGCGCGGCCGTGCGTGGCGTGCCCGCGCTCGGGGTGCTGGGGCGGAGGCTGCCACGGCGTGATGTCGCGCGGCGTCGCCGTGCCTCGCTGACGCAGCCGCTCGATGAGGGTCGTGAGCGCGAGCTCGGCGCGGCCGCTGGCGACGAGCTCGGCGGCGATGCGCTGGGCGCGAGCGTCGACGGGACGTCCCGGTGCGCCGCCGTCGCTGGTGTCACTCGCGTCAATCGTCTCGATCTCGTCGCCCACCTCGCCGCAGAGCTCGCGGACGAGCTTTTCGTCCTGCGCCTGCGCGATGCTCGCCGCCGTCGGGATCGGCGCGAAGCGGTACTTCACGCCCGCGCGCTTGAGGAGCGCCGAAAGCCGCTGGATGCCCGCCGGCTGCACCATGATCGAGCTCTTGCCTTTGCGGCCCGCGCGGCCCGTGCGGCCACTCCGGTGCGTGTACGTGTCCGAATCGTTCGGCGGCTCGAGCTGCACGACGCGCGCGATCTCGCTGTGATCGATGCCGCGCGCCGCGACGTCAGTCGCGACGAGAATTTGCACGTCGCCGCGCTTGAACGCGCCGAGCGCGCGGTGGCGAGCGCCCTGTTCCATCTCGCCCGACAGCGAATCCACCGCAAATCCCGCGGCGTCGAGCTCCTCGCACACGTGGGTCACGTCCGCGCGCGTCCGTGCGAAGGCGAGCACCTGCTCGTCGGGAGCTGCGAGTAGCAGATTGATCAAGGCATCGGTGCGCTCGCCGGCTTTGACGACGTGGATCACGTGGTCGATGTCCGCGTTGGCGGTGCCGAGCGGCGTGCCCTCGACGCGCGCCGGATCCGTCTGCACGCGGCGCGCGAGCGCTTCGACCTCGCGCGGGAACGTCGCCGAGACGAGGTGCGAGCGGCGGCTCGCGGGTGCGAGCGCGAAGATCGCTTCGATGTCTTCCTTGAAGCCGAGGTCGAGCATGCGGTCGGCTTCGTCGAGCACGAGGGCACGTGTCGTGGCCAGGTCCACGGCGCCCCGCGTGAGGTGGTCGAGGAGCCGGCCCGGGGTGCCGACGAGGATGCCGGGCCCGCGCGCGAGAGAGCGGAAGTCGTCGCGCATGCTCGTTCCGCCCGTCACCGAGGTCACGAGCACGCGGCTCGGCGCGTAGAGCCAGGCGAGCTCGAGCTCGACCTGCTTGGCGAGCTCGCGCGTGGGCGTCACGACGACGCCGAAGGGGCGCGCGATGCCGTCTGCGGGCCGCGTCGTCGCCGTGACGGCGTGCCGCAGCGTGAAGCCGATGGCGAGCGTCTTGCCCGAGCCCGTCTGCGAGCTGATGCGTAGATCGCGGTCGGCGAGCGCGGGATCGAGCACTGCCTCCTGGACGGGGGTGAGGCGCTCGTAACCCTTCTGGTTGAGCGCGCTCGCAAGCTCAGGACCGAGAAGCTCGACCAGGTCGGCAGGTGGCATGGGGGCGGCGGTATATCACCGAAGTGTGATTCCGCCCGTCACGGCACGGTTTGCGCCCAATTTGCCTGCGTCAAAGTGAGAACGGCGCTCAGCGCGCTCGGCGCCGTCGCCGGAACCACGTGACGAGGCCGACCAAGCCGGCGCCGGTCCAGAGCGAGCTGTCGGCGCGGCCGTCGGGCACCGCGCAGAAGCACGCGTGGTAGCGCTCGATGGTCAGATCCTCGCCGCTCGTGGCGCCGTCGTCGACGCTGCCGCCCGAGCCCGGCGCGTTCGCACCAGCGCCGCCCGTCGAGAGGCCTGCGCTCGAGCCGCCCGTCGACGGCATGCCGTTGCTGCCGCCGAGCGTGGTGCCTTCGCCCGCGTCAGCGCTATCGGTTCCCGCGCTGCTCGTGCCGCCGCGCCCGGTTTGCCCGCCGGTGCCACCCGAGGTCCCGCCGTTGCCCGTCGTGCCGCCATTCGTCCCGCCCGAGCCGGAGTCCGTTCCGCCGTTCCCGTTGCCCGTCGTGCCGCCGTTGCCGGCGGCCGGCATGCCCGACATGCCCGACGTGCCGCTCATCCCGCCCGTTCCGCCCGACCCCGGAGCCACGCTGCCGTCGATGCCGAAGAACCGCACCACGTCGTCCCACAGCTTCTCGCCCGTGAGGTCATGGCTCAGCCCGGGACCGCTGTTGGCCTCGACCACGACCCCCGTGCCGTCGTCGTACGCGTCGCGATTCCAGGCGTGCGACGCCCCTGCCGGCGTGAGGCTCGACTGGGTGGCATCGCCGCTGCCGACGCCCAACACGTTGGTCCATTGCGCCACCTCCGCCGCGTAGGTCGGCGTGTACGCAATGGTGCTGTCCCCTGTCCCGTGCCAGAGCTGAATGCGCGGCCTCGCCCCCGAGTATCCGGGGTTCGCGTTTCGCACGATTTCTCCCCAGTCAAAAGCGCTCCTGGTGCTCGGGACGGTCACGCCGAAGGAAGTCCCTCCGGTCCAGGCGCCTGCGGGCGCCCCCGCCAGTGACGAGCCGGCCTTGAACACCTCCGGGTAGGCGGCGAGCAACGCCTGCGTCATGCAGGCGCCGGAGTCGGCTCCCACCGCGAACACTCGCTTGTCGTCGCCGCTGGCGTTGGCGACCACGTAGCTCACCATCGCCACGATGTCGGCACGCTCGCCCAAACGGGTCGGCGTCGCATCGAAGCAAACGCCGTTCGAATGAGGCGTGATGATGAGGAAGCCGTACTCGAGCGCCCTCGACTGCAACCATACCTGCGCGGCGGTGGACTGCCCGCCGCAGTAGTGGATGGCGACGACGATCGGCGCCTTGGGCGCGGCCGGCGCGTCCGGCACGAAGAGATCCATGTGCGTCGTCCCGCCGCCGTAGGGGACGTCGTTCGCCCATGCGGCGCCGTTCGCCGGGGCGGCACCGAGAACGATCATCGCCGGCCCGAGGACGGTCGCACCCCTGATCCGGCGGAGCGGACGTCGCCCCCCGGCCCCTGGTGGTACGGCACTGTGGGACGAAGCGGGCGTTCTCAAAGCGATCTCGCGAAAGCGCGGGCGTCGAAGGGTATGCAGTATACGCCGCCCGGCCAGGGACGCGCTTCTCCTAGCGAAAATGAGCGTCGAGGGCGCGACGGACGTCGCCTGGGGTCGTGAGCGCGCGGTCACGCCAGCGATCCGCCCACAGTGATCCGCTGCGACCGAGCAAATCATTCACCGTACGCGCGACGCGGATGGTCACGCTGCGCATGCCGAGCGAGAGCGCCCGCGCGTCGCTCGCCTTCACGACGAGGTAGAGGTGCTCGCGCTCTGCCGCGCTGTGCAGCACCTGAAAGTGCTTCGGGTCCCGCGCGGCGGACCCTCGCACGGCCCGCTCGATCGCCGAGCACACGCGAGGCGTGTCGAGCGTCGTGAGGTGCGACCGCAAGGTCACGAGCACGGGAGTCGAGGCTCGATATCGTGGCCGCGCGCGATGCGGCGTCATCGGCGTGGGGCCGGGTTTCCGCCCCGCGCCGGGCCGGGCGCCACCCCAACCGTTCGAGCCTCCGCGTCGCGCCTTGGCCGCCATCCGAGGTGCGGCAAACTAGCAGGAGCCGGGGGAAATTGTCACACGCGAAGCTTCCCAATGAGCCGGTCGATTCGCCGTCAGCGGGGAAGAACGCCATGGCACGCGACGTGCTTCGCATGGGGCGTGAACCAAGAAGCCCTTTCCGGCGTTTCCGTGATCGCCATCACCGAGCCGGCCGACGCGATTCCTTCCGATTCCGAACGCGCGAGCACCTTCGTGCCCGAGGAGGACGAGCTCGTCGCGAACAGCTACCGCGTCGTTGGGCTCATCGGCGGAGGCGCGATGGGCGTCGTGTACCTCGCCGTTGACGTGCGTTTGAACCGGTCCGTCGCGCTCAAGGTGATTCGCGACCAGCTGCCCCAGCCGGGGTTCCGCACGCTGTTCCGCGAGGAAGCGCGCGCGATGGCGCTCGTGAACCACCCGAACGTGGTCACGATCTACTCGTTCGGTGAGCACGGCGATCGGCCCTTTCTGGCCATGGAGCTCGTTCAGGGGAAATCGCTCGATCGCCTGCTCGACGAGAACGATGGCGAGCTCGAGCTCGACCGTGCGCTCGGGCTCCTCGATCAGGCGTGTCAGGGTCTCGTTGCCATTCACGAGGCGGGAGCCGTGCATCGCGACATCAAGCCGTCGAACCTGCTCGTGGACGCGCACGACCGCCTGCGCATCTGCGACCTCGGGCTCGCGACCTCGTACCGCGACGCGAGCGGCCGTCGCGAAGTCGTCGGTACACCCGGCTACATCGCTCCCGAGATCTTGCTCGGGCAAAGCGATGCGAATCCGCGCAGCGACGTGTATTCCCTGGGGTGCGTCGCGTACGAGCTCCTCGCAGGTCGGCCGGCGTTCCGCCCGACGCCGGGTGAGGAGCACCGCTTGGACCATCTCGCGCGGCAGGCCCCGCCGCCGAGCGAGGTCCGCCCCGCGCTGCCCAAGGTCTTCGACGGCGTCATCATGGCGGCGCTCGAGCGCGATCCCCACCGGCGTACGGCGAGCGCGGAGCGATTTCGGCAGGCGCTGCTCGACGCACGCGCGGCTACCTTCGATCCCGCCCGGATCCTCGTCGTCGACGACGATGCCGACACCCGGCTCACGCTGCAGCTCGCGCTCGAGATCGAGTTTCCGAGCGCTGAGATCGAGAGCGCGGCGGACGGGGAGGCAGCGCTCGCTGCCTTCTCGCGCCAGGCTCCCTCCGTCGTCGTTTCGGATCTGCAGATGCCGGGCACCGACGGCGTCGGTCTAGTCAAATCGCTGCGTGCCCGCCCGGACGCGAGCGCCGTTCCCATCGTGCTCCTCACCGCGAGCGGAGGACCGGACGCGTGGCGCCGAGCCTCGGCCCTCGGCGCCGACGGGTTCGTCGTGAAACCGGCCAACGTGCAGGATCTCACAGCCGTCATTCGACGCGCCATGCGCGAGCGGCGCGCGCGTACGAGCGGCTGACCGAAGCTCCGCTCAGTCGCGCATCGCTTCGATCGGCGAGACGCTCGCGGCGCGTAGGGCGGGGTAGAAGCCGCCGACGATGCCCATGAAGCCGCCGAAGACGAGGGATCCGACGAGGACGGCGGGATTGGGGTCGAAGGAGAAGGTGACTTCCTGCCAGGTGGCGAAGTTCATCATCGAGAGCTTGACGAAGCTCATGCAGAGCGCGCACGCGATGCCGAGCAGGCCGCCCGCGAGGGACAGCACGGCAGACTCGAGGAGGAACGACGTGAGGATCGAGAAGCGCGAGAAACCGAGGGCGCGCAAGGTTCCAACCTCGCGCTGGCGCTGGGAGACCGCGGCGAGCATCGTGATGAGCGCGCCGATCATGGCGCCGCCCGAGAGGAAGAAGACGATGACGCCGCCCATGATCTTGATGAACAGGGACGTGCCGCTCGATTGCTTCTCGTAGTAGGCGGGCTCCGTCAGCGCTTCGAGGCCGAGGCGCTTGTCGCTTTCCATCGTCGCTTTGAAGGCGTCGAACTTGCTCGGTGAATCGAGGCGCACGGTGACGGACGAGACGAGGCCGTCGCGGCCGAACGACGAGCGCGCCGTGTCCACGTCGCACCAAACCTCGGACTCGAAGCTCGAGCCGCCGGATTCGAACACGCCGACGACCTTGAGTGGGCGGTTCTTCTTGAGATCGAAGCTCTGCTCGAGGTCCATTCCGGCGTATTTGCCGCGGAGACCCTTGCCGATCATGACCTCGTCCGTGCCGGGGCGGGGCGGATGGCCTGCGACGACGTGCACCTCGGGCCGCACCTCGAGCGCGGTCGGGGGAACGCCGCGCACGAGCACGTTCGAAACCTGGCCTTGCGTGCCGAGCTTGTCCTGCGCGATGACGATCACGATCTCGCCGGAGAGCAGGCTCGTGCCTGCCGACGAGCGCTTCACGCCGGGCGCAGCGCCGATCATCCCGAGCGTGCTCACCTCGAGGCTCGACGCCATTTCGGTGTCGGAGCCCTTGCGGAGGACGATGGCGTTGCTCGAGTTGCCCGCGCCGACCATCGTCTTCGTGATGCCGGTGCCGAGCATGAACGCGGAGGCGAGCACGAACACGACGAGGCCGATGCCGAGCGCCGTGGCGACCGTCGTGGTCTTGCGAACGAGGAGGCTTCTGACGTTGTAGCTGAGGGGGATCATGGGGGCCTCATCCGACGCGGCGCAGCGCGCTCACGACCTCGAGTTTGGCCGCGTTTCTCGCGGGAATGATCGCGGCGATCAGCCCGAGCGCGGCCGCCAGGAAGAAGGACGTCACGACGAGCTCCGGGGTCACCCGGAAGAACGCGAAGAAGGCGCCGAGATTCTCCTCCATGGCCGGCCCCATGCCCTTCTGGACGAAGGGGTAGCCGATGGCGAGGCCGATGATGCCGCCCAGCATGCCGAGCACGAGCCCCTCGCTCAGGATGAACATCACGATGTGCTTGGGCAGAAAGCCGATCGCCCTGAGCACGCCGTACTCGTGCGTGCGCTCGCGAACGCCCATCGCAATCGTGTTGCCGAGAATCAGGCCCATGATGAGCACCATCACGACGCTCACGACGTCGATCAGGCGCAGGATGGCCGACACCATGCCGAGGAACGACGCCTGCAGCGCGCGCTCGCTCATGCTGAGCGTCTGGATGTCGCGGTCCTCGAACTTCTTGTCGACGGCCTTGGCGATCTCGGCGGCGCGACCGGGATCGTCGACGCGTGCCATCACCCAACCGACCTGATCCTGCAGGCGCTGCGGGCGCGACTCGTCGAGGTACTTGTATTGAAAGTACAGGGTCGAGCGATCGACGGTCGGCGAGTTCGCCGTGTAGATGCCGGAGATGTGATACTCCCAGTTTCCCGGATAGATCGTGCCCTGGAGCACGATCTTCTGGCCGAGCTTCCAGCCGCGCTTCTTCGCGAGCACGTCGCCGACGATGGCGCCCTGGCGATCCTGCTGCCACGTCTCGAACTGGTCCTTCGGCAGCTTGATCTCGTCGTAGACCTCGAGGAATTCCTTGGGCTCGACCGCGATCGTACCGAAGAAGTCGTCGGTGTGGTTCGGATCCTTGGCCCCGAACCAGCTCGCGTGGGCGACCTGCTTGATGCCGGGGATGGAGCGCATCTCCTCCACGTAGCGGCGCGGGAGCTGCATGATGAAGCTCACCTTGTGCCGCGTGCCGATGCGATCGCGCGCGCCCTGCTCGGCCGAAGCGGTCCACGACCAGATGACGGTGCGGAGCAGGAGGAAAAAGATGACGAGCACGGTCACTGCCGACAGCGTCAGCACCGTGCGCAGCTTGTTCCGCCAGACGTTGCGGACGGCAATCGTGACGAGTCCCATGGCGGTTCCTCGGCTTGGCGCGGGTGCGCTAGTTCGCGAGGACTCCCTTGTCCAAGCGGTGGACGGTCTTGGCGCGATCGGCCGCTGCCGGATCGTGAGTGACCATGACGATGGTCTTGCCGAACTCGGTGTTGAGCTTCTCGAGCAGCTTCAGGATCTCGTCGGCGCTGTGGCGATCGAGATCGCCCGTCGGCTCGTCCGCGACGATGATCTTCGGGTCGGTGACGATGGCGCGCGCGATGGTGACGCGCTGCTCCTGCCCGCCGGAGAGCTGGCTCGGCAGGTGGCCGCCGCGATCCTCGAGGCCCACGGCCCGGAGGGCGATCTCGGCGCGCTTGCGCCGCTCCGCGGCCGGGAGCTTCGCGAGCAGGAGCGGAAGCTCCACGTTCTCGACCGCCGTGAGGACCGGCATGAGGTTGTAGGTCTGGAAGACGAAGCCGATGTTGGCGGCGCGCCAGCCGGCACGTTGACCCTCGCTCATCGACCCGATGTCGGAGCCGTTGATGATGACCTTGCCGGAAGTCGGCTGGTCGAGCCCCGCGATCAGGTTCAGGAGCGTCGATTTGCCCGACCCGGAGGGGCCCATCAGGGCCTCGAACGAGCCCTCCTCGATCGTGAGGTCGAGGCCGCCCAGCACGTCGAGCTGCTCCTTGCCTCGCATGAAGCTCTTCCGAACCTTCTCGAGGCTGATCATCGTGCCCTTGCTCGAGCCCTTTTCCGCGTCACCCATGGCCGCCCTTCCTTAATGCGCTTTCACGCGGCCGCAAGGGGTGACGCGAATCAGGCGTTTGAAACACCCGCGTGACGCGCGAAATGTCGCGCCATGGCGGCAGAATCGGCCCGCGGTCTCGGACGAAA
>DATMCL010000345.1:0-9599 GCA_035558375.1 Polyangiaceae bacterium | reverse complement strand
CTTCTTGCTCACGGAGCTCGGCCGCTACCTCGGGACGCCGCGCCGCGCCGATTCGCAACGTGGCGAGAAGACGAGCGTCGGGCTCGACGAGATGCTGCGCGTCCGGACGCGCGAGCTGTCGGCCGATTCACGCGTATTGCTCGAGGTGCTGGCGGTGGCGGGCGCTCCGCTCGAGCGCGAGACGACGCTCAGCGCGGCGCAGGTGGCGTCCGAAGAGCGCGGCCTGCTCTCGAACCTCGAGCGGCTCTCGATCCTGCGCACGACCGACGTACACAGCCACCGCGTCGAATTTTACCACGACAAGCTCCGCGAAGAGGTGTTGAAGCAGCTCGACGACAAGGACCGCGCGCGGCACCACGCCGCCATCGCCAACGCGATCCTCGGCTCGTCGACGCCGAACCCGCTCGTCGCGCTCGATCACTTCGACGCCGCGGGCGACGAAGTCTCGGTGCGGCGCTACGTGGTCGCGGCGGCGAACCACGCCCTCAAGCTGCTCGCGTTCGAGCGCGCAGCACGGCTCTATCAGCGCGCGCTCGAGCTCGTTCCGGGCGAGGTGACGATTCGCGAGCTCTACCGCCGCTTGGGCTCGGCCCTCGGCAGCGCCGGGCGCGGAAAAGAAGCCGCCCAGGCCTACGCGACGGCCGCCGGGCTCGTGAAGGAGGACCCCGACGCGAGCGAGGAGGAGGCTATCGATCTGCGGCAGAAAGCCGCGGAGCAGTACATCCAGTCCGGCCACTTCCTCGAGGGCACCGAGATGATTCGCGAGGTGCTCGCGGAGCTCGACGCACCTTTCCCGAAAACGCGCGGAGAGGCGCTGCGCAAAGCGGCCGGCCTGCGCATGCTGTCCCTCGCTCAAGGCTTCAAGGCGCGCACGCGACGCGAGGCTCCGAGCGATCTCGACCTCCGCCGCTTCGACGCCTTGTGGGGTGCGAACACGCGCCTCGCGATGGTGGACTATGCGCTCTGCAGCTACGCGACCATTCGCTGCGCGCGCGATTCGCTCCGCCTCGGCGAGCCCTCACGCATGAGCCGCGCGCTCGGGATGGAGGCGTCGCTCTGCTCCACGCTCCCCTACCCGATCTTCCAGAAGCGCGCGCTCTCGCTGCTCGCGCAGGCCGAGACGCTCGCCAAGGGGCCGGGCGGAACGCCGTACGACTCGACGTTCGCGCTGATGGTGCGCGCAATCATCGGCTTTTACCGCGGAGAATTCCGCGAAGCGTGGCGCAGCGCCGACCTCGCCCTCACCTGGCTCCACGACAATTTGCCGGGGCGAACCTGGGAAGAAGCGCCGTGGCTGATGTGGTGCCTGATCGGCCTGGCCCTCAACGGGGAGATCGCCGAGCTCGTGCGTCGCGTGCGCGCGGCGAGCGAAGACGCGGCGGTGCGCGAGGACCGCTACATCGAGCAGAACATCAGCCTCGGACCGCCCGCGCTGGCGTGGCTCGCCATGGACCAGCCGGGCGAGGGCCTCGAGCGCGCGGACCGTGCGCTCGCCTGGGCACCGTCGGCCTACACGGTGCAGCACTACCAACACTACGTGACCACCATCGACTGCGATCTCTACCGGGGAGACGCGGCGACGGCGTGGCAGCGAACCGTGCTCACCTGGCCTTCCCACCAGCGCGAGTATTTCCTGATGGTTCAATTCGTGCGCGACGAGCTCCTGCGCTCGCGCGCGCGGGCGGCGATTGCCGCGGTGCTGCATACGCGCGCGAAGGGCGAGGCGAAAACGGCGACGGGCCACACGCCGGAGGAGCTGCTCACGACCGCGCGCCGCGACGCCAAGCAGATTGCGTCGCACGGTCTCGACTCCGGCAAGGGCTACGCGGCGCTCCTCTTCGCGGCGCTCGCCAACGTCGCGGGCGACAAGAAAGCCGCGCAAGACCAGCTGAGGCTCGCGATCGAGGCGTTCGAACGTGCGGAAATGCAGCTCTTCCGCGAGGTAGCGCGCTACGCGACCGGCATTCTGCGGGGCAAAGACGGCGCCGCCGACATCGCCGAGGCCGAGGGCTGGATGACGGAGCAGGGCATCGTCGTGCCGATCTCGATGGTGCGGAGCTTGGCACCCGGCCTCGGCGCGTGAGGCGTCAGGCGCGCTCGAGCACCCAGTACGGCAGGGACTGAATGAAGCGCTTGTCGCGGCCTTCGACGGCCGTCGAGAAGGCGGAGCCGAACTCGTGGAGGGCAGCGCCGGCGAGAGCGTGCGCGACCTGCCGCGCATAGCCGAAGCTGTCGCGCCGAAGCATCTCGTCGCGGAGCCACGCAAGCTCGCGCTCGGACTTGTCGGCGCGCGGCTGAGCGAGCAGGCGCAAAAGGCGCGCCCGGGCGTCGCCGTCGAGCTCGGAGAGCACGTGGATCAGCATGAGCGTGCGCTTGCCTTCGCGGAGATCGCCCTCGAGCTCCTTGCCATAGCTCGCGTGGTCGCCCGTCAGGTTCAGGAGATCGTCCTGGATCTGGAACGCGGCGCCGAGGAAGAACCCGAAGCGCACGAAGCGGTCGAGGTGGATGCCGTCGCGCGTGCCGATCAGCGCGCCGATACGGCACGGGTAGATGGTCGTGTACCAGCAGGTTTTTTTGAGGGTCATCTCGAGGTAATCGGCCTCGGTGACCGCGAACGTGTTCTCGCGCCGCCAGCGGAGCTCGAGCGCCTGACCCTCGACGGACTCGCGCACCATGCGCTCGGCTTCCTCCATCACGCGCCAGGCGATGCGCGACCCGAGCGTGGCGACGTTGCCGAACAGGGGCTTCAACCCGAGCACGACGAGCGCGTCGCCGGCATTCAGCGCCGACGGCACGCCGTGGAGCCGATGCAACGACGGCAAGCCGCGGCGCTCCTCGCTCTCGTCTTCGATGTCGTCGTGCACGAGGAAGGCGCTGTGCAAGAGCTCGAGCGACACGGCCGAGCGCACCGCTTCCTCCACCGAAGCGCCGAAAGCGCGGGCCGCGGCGATGCAGAAGCTCGCGCGCAGGCTGCGACCTTTGCGGAGCGGGTAGTCGGCGGCAAGCTCGTAGACCTCGGCGCGACGCCGCTCGCGCTCGAGAAACGACCCGAGCGCCCGCTGGGCGAGCGTGCCGTACTCGTCGAGCACCTCGCGAACGAGGTCGGAAGCTTCGCTCACGCCCGCATCCTCGCGTCAGCGCACGACGACGGACACCGTGCCGCGCGCCTTCAGGCTCTGCGAGTCGAGCAGGAGCCCGTGGTAGGTGCCGCGCGGCTGGTTTTCGGGCACCACGACGTGCACGACGAGCTTCTTGCCATCGACGCGGAGGCTGACACTGGTGATTGGGGCCGACTTGCCTTTGGCCGGTTGGAGCCAGCCGGCTTCGAGCTCGCCGGAGGTCGCGTCGTCGGCGAGATCCACCGACACTTCCACGCGTCCTTTCGCCTCGACGCTCACGCCGAGCTCGCGCCGTGCGCTCGGCTCGGGCGGTGCGACGGCGGCGCTCGGCGGAGTGGGCGCCGCATTGCGCTCGGCGCTGCTCGCGGTTTCGAAGGGGCCGGCGCTGCCGCTCGGCGGGCGCTGAGGGGCCGCCTGCGCGCTCGTCCACTGCTGCACCACCTCGACCCACGCGAGCGTCATGTCGCCCAAGGAGCGCATGAAGCGCTCGGGCGCGCCCGGCGATGGCCAGCCGGGCATGCCGCTTTCGCCGAGCGGCAGCCAGATGTTCTCCGCCATCTGCTGACCTTGCCGGAGGTACTCGTCGACGAGGCGGTAGGCGTCGTTCAGCGCGCGAAACGCGGACGAGCGCGTGCCTTCGCCGTTCGGCGGGATGGCGGAGCCGTTCGGCGGCGTGGCGGGGCCGTTCGGTGGTGTGGCCGCGCCGTTCGGCGGCTTGGCCGCGCCGTTCGGCGGCTTGGCCGCGCCGTTCGACGACGTGCGGAAGGCGCGCTTCGGCTCCGTTCGCTCCGGCTCGGGTCGAGTGCGTCGCTTCGTTTTCGAGTTCTGCATTGCGAGATTTCCCTAGGGGTGATCGTAGCCGGTGATGCTCGAGAGCTTCGGCCAGCCGGAGAGCGCGTGCGCGGCGAGAAGGCCCGACATCACGGCGGCTTCGACGCAGCCCATGTTGAGGCTCGAGTTCGTCCAATCGCCGGCCACCGTGAAGTTGTCGTAGCTGCGATCGAGCGGCGAGATGCGGTAGCGCGTCGAGCCCGGCAACGCCTGGCTGTAGCGATCGCTCGGGCGCACGTTCGCGGTCAGGTACTGGGTATCGAAGCGGGCCGCACCGCCGCTCTGCGCTCCGCCGTCGCTCAGAAATTCCCAGCGAAACTCGCCATTTTCAGCCTGAGCCGCGGGCCAGAGCTCGCGCACCTCCCCGTTCAGAAACGCGACCGCGGCGTCGCGCACCCGTTCCGTCGCCTCACGGACGAGCTTTCGACCGGCTTCGGCTCCTGCGGGCGCCGCCCAAGAGTCGGGGAGAGCGTTGCAAAAATAGGCGATCGTCTTCGGCGGGCGCGCCCAGCTCTCGCGCGGCAAAAGGTGCGTCATGTCCGCCCAGGTGTCGAACGGCTCGACGAAGCCGGACAGGTTCACGGCGCGCTCCGTCCAGCCGAGCTCGCGCACGTCGCGATCGAGCCAGAGCTGAAACGCCTGCGTCGGCACCGACTTCACGTGCTCCACCATCGAACGCCAGCGCGGGTCGCGCTCGAGAAGGGCTCGGCACACGTACGGAATCGTTCCGAGCCCGACCCCGAGCACCACGAAGTCGAAATCGCTCCCAACGTGGAGCGTGCGTGTCTCCGTAGCCTCCGCGTCCCACTGTGACTCGAAGTCGATGCCGCGCGCCGCGAGCTTCTGCCCACCGACGAGCTGAGAGAAATCGGGTCGTGCCGGCCAGCACGGCAGCCCCTCGACCTCGACGAGCGGCTGGTACAGGCTTCCTTTGGCAACTTTCGCCTGCACGTCGAACGTCAGCGCAGCGACGTGCGGCGACGCGTCGCTCGGCGGCGAAAGCCCCACGTCCGTGAGCTTGTGAAAAAACTCGAAACGCACGCCGCGCCGCGCGAGCGCGAGGTAGAGCGGCGCGAACACCACGTCACCCATGCCCGCGTTCATGCGGAAGAAGAAGGCGCCCCGGTAACTGAAAAACGCCCGAAAAGCCCCGCGCAACGCCGAGCCGGCCGCAATGGCGGGCCGCGCCGGATCACCATTTTCGTACGCGAACGCGAGATCGTAGAGGGCGCGGATGAAGGCGCTGTTGATCGCGCGCTCCGACGCGCCGTTCAGGCGCAGCCATTCGCGGCAATCGTAGTCGTCGATGGCGTCGAAGCCGCGCGCGTCGAACGCCAAGCGGAACCGGACCGCTCCGCGCAGCGTCGCGAGGATGAGCTCGCCCACCTCCCAGAGACGCCGCGTTTCGTTGTCACGCTCCGTGAGGCCGGCCAGACTCTTCTGCAGCACGTCGCTCACCGTGTCGAGCAAGCGCGAGGTGAGGCTCTGCGGGTACGGCGTCGCGCTCTCGAGCACGAGCGCCAGCCAATGCACCGCCTCGATCGCGGCACCGAGCCCGACCAGCACCCCGTAGCGCGAGAGACGCGTGATGAGCGCGCTGAGCTCCTCCGGCGTCGGCGGCGGACGACGCAACACCTCCGTGAGCGGTCGCCCCCGCTCGACTTCGAGCGTCTCGAGCAACGTCCCGAGCAGCCGCGCCGCGCGTCCGAGGTAGTCCGCGACTCCGAGCCGCGGCGGCTCCGGATCGCCCGGCAAACCTGGTATGCGTGGAAACTCGACCTTCCACGGACGCCATGTTCCCGCAGGCGACAGGTCCATCGCCGCGTTGAAATCGGCCGGCGAAAATCCGTCTTCGAAGCGCCAGGGGTGCCCGCCGTCGCGCGCGAGCTCGGCGTAGCAGTCGCGCATCACGCGAAAGGCGTTCTCGTAGTACCCCATCCAGAGGTGGAGGCCATGCTCCTCGATGCGCCCGTTCGCGCCGCGCCCCGACGCGCCCTTCCCCCCGAGCCGGAAGCCCATCTGGTAAACGGTCACGTCGAAGCGCCCTTCGAGCTCCGGTCGCGTGAGCTCGAACGCCGCCGTGAGCGCCGCGCACCCGCCGCCCACCACCGCCACCTTGGTGCGGGAGGATGGAGCCGTCAGGGCACCGCCGGCTTGTCGACCAACACGCTCGCGATCGCGAGCGGCTCCGAGCTCTTGTTGCTCACCAAGAAGCCGACGTACTGCCCGTCCGCGGCCTTCGCGTCGGGGTAGAGCGCCAGCGTGACGGTGTACGGACCGGTCGCCTGCGCGGTCGCCTCGAGCGGCTTCGCGCCGTCGCCCAGGCGATAGAGCTTGAGCGACAGCTGATGCGTCCCGTCGATCATCTGACGGATCCGCAACGTCGTGTTGGCGCCCGAGCCCCAGGTCAGGGTCACCCAGGGCGGCGACGCGCTCGTCGCCAAGAGCTCTAGCCGCATCTGCTCGAAGCTCGCGCTGGAAGCCTGAATGCTCTTCCCGAGCGCGCTGTAGAGGTCCTTGAACTGGTAGTTGCCCGAGATGAGCTTCGACCAGTTGTCGTTCCAGATGTTCGCTTGCTCCTCGAGCGCGTTCATCCAGCTCATGAACAGGCTGCGCCCGAACTTGTAGCCAGGAAACGCGCCGAGTGGCGGTAGAGACTGATCGACTGTCTTTTCTTCGCTCATGACGTCCTTCCGGGGTCGCGAGATTTCTCGAGCCAAGTAACGAACGCGAGGTAGGCGAGCTGCTTCATCAGCATGCTGGTGACCGCCGGCGCGAGCATGTTCAGCATGTTCGCGAAACCCGGCACGACGTCGGCCTCGTGCGAGTAGCGGAGTGCCTTGTCGCCGGAGACGTAGAGCGTCTTCGTCTCGTCGACCCACGCGACGGTGAAGCTTCCCTGATCGACGTCGAGCCCCCCCGACTCCCAGATCGACGCGAACTTCGCCTGGATGCAGCGCACGAGCTGGTACCGGTACGTGATGGCGCGTGTGTTTGCGTACGCCCCGCCGGAAGGGAGCGGCACGCGCGCCGATTCGCCGGGGGTCTCCTCGTCGGCCGCGTCACGGATCTTCTTGACGAGCTTTTCGACTCCTTTGCCGTCGGGCGTGCTCTCGGTAATGCGCAGGATGTTGGCGATTCCGCCGTCATTTTGCAGCGACCAGTCCCAGGTCACGTACTCGAGGAGATCGTACTGCCCGTCGCGCTTCGCCACGGAGTCGTTCGCGACGTACCCGCCGGCCTTCTGGCTCCAACTCACCGGCTGGCTCTGTTGGTAGAAGGTCTTGATCGCCTTCGACCAGTTCGGCGGGTAGCTCATCTCGACGCAGGCGTCGGCTTCGGTTGCCGTCACGTTCTGAATCCACGAGTTGACCGTGATCTTGGTGACGAACTCGTCGTTGAAGTCGATGTCGGTGTACGCGTCGTGGATGAGCGGCACCTTGCGCGTGCTCGGCGGGGCGAGACGCGACGAGTTCTCGAGCAAGTCGGCGATGACGCCGGCGTGCTTCGCCGAGTGCCTCAGGCTGTGCGCCGCAGCGCTCTCGACCTCCGCCTGACGAGCCCGCTCGGCCGTGCTCGGCGGCCCCGCGCTCGAGCTCTTCTGCTTGAACGCGCGATCGAGGATCGAGCGGATCTGGTTCGGAGCGACGGGCATCGTCCCGGAAAAACCAGCGGGAACGTGCGCCGACGAGTACGGAGCCCGCTTGCGCATGCCGTGGAACTCGCTCGACAAGAGCGCGGCTCGCTCGGCGCGATCACTCGTCGTGGGGTTCTGTCCGGCGAAAGGCGTTGCCACGAGACTGTCTCCAGTCCCCCCTTGCCAACCACTGTCCGACCCTCGGCCCCGACCGCACGCTCTAGGCCGATGACATTACCCTTTTACCTGAGTATCCGGCGCGGATCTAGCGCGAGGTTCTTCAGGGGCAGGTCGCGACCCACGCCACGGAGGTGCCGCTGCGGGTTTGGGAGGGCGTGTCTTGGTCAGAGTTATTGATCCAGAGCTTGTCAACTTGGTCGGCCGTTGTCTGGGTCGTGTAGACCGTGCCGGTAGCGTCGAACGTGTACGAGATCGGAGTCGTCGTGTTTACCGTCACGGAATCTACGAAGACGACGGTCGAAGCGGTCCAGCCGCTCGTCGCAGGCGCCGCGGTCACCTCGATGCCGAGACGCCAGGCGTTGGTGGTCGAGTTACCCGACGGAGGAGCAAAGGTAATGTCGTTCCAGGTGCCGGTTCCCGACAGGGCCGTCTGCGCGCTGAAGTTCCAACCATAGGCGGGGCTCGCCGATGGCCCCGACTGAACGTAAAGGCGTATCGAGCCGCCACTCCCGGCCTGCACGTACGTTCGCACGGTCAACGTCTTGCCAGTGAGGTCGGTGGCTGAGGCCGGCAGCGTGACCACGAAATGGGCGACGTCCGTCGATTCGTTCAGGGCGGTCGTGAGCTTCGCGCAGCCGGTCGCCGTCGTGGCGCCGCCCGTGCCCCCCATGCCCGCGCCGCCAGCACCTGCGCCGCCCGAACCTGCGCCGCCTGCGCCCGCGCCACCGGTGCCGCCTTTGCCTGCGCCGCCGTTGCCCGAGGTGCCACCGGTACCGCTCGTGCCACCGGTCCCGCCCTTGCCGCCGCCACCGGTGCCACCGGTGCCACCGGTGCCGCCCGTGCCGCCGTCCGAGCCCATCATCCCCGCCTCGCCGCCGGCATCCGCGCCCGCGCCACCCATCTGCTCCGTGCCGGAAGACCCACCGTTGCCGCCCGTACTACCGCCGGTGCCGCCCTTGCCCGTGCCCGAGCTACCGCCCGCGCCGCTGTTCGAGCCCGCGCTTCCACCCGATGCACCCGCGCTCCCCGACGCGCCGCCCGTCCCACCGTTCGTGGCGCCTCCGGTGCTTCCGCCAGAGCCGCCCGAGCCGGTCTTGCCGCTCGTCGCTGCGGAGCCGCCCGTTGCGCCCGAGCTCGTGCCACCACCGCCCGTGAGCAGCGACGGGTCGTAAACGTTGCAGCTCGCGGCCACGACGACGGCGGCAGTCACGAAACGACGCGTGCTTCGATCCATCTTCGGAAGCCTCAATGCTACTGCGCCGCCCGCAAAGTCTCAATTTTCTCGGTGAAAAGCCGCATTTACGGCTCCTCCGCGCCAGCGCTGCACGGCCCAGCGAGCCCGGCGCGACGGCGTCCGTACACCACCCTACATCGCTCGAAGAGCGGCGCCGGCGGGGCTACGCTTCCCCGCATGGTGGCAAGGTCGAGTTTGTTGGTGTCGATCTTGGGGGCGATCTCGGGGTGCACGTCCTCCTTCGATGACACGGGTTGCATGAACGTACCCTCCGAGCAGACGACCTGCCCGAGCGGCAGCCGAGTGTCGACGAAGAGCCTCTCTCTGCCAGGCAAATGCGGCGACGATCTCGAGATCGATTCGGTGAACGGCGACGGCACGCTGACGACGGTGACGAACGAAGGGGGAGTGGAGAGCAAGGCGTGCTGCTACCCGGTGACGGTCATCGATCACAACACGAACCAGGAGTGCGCCGTCGGCCGGCCCTACTTCGAGAACGGCGCGCAGCGCACGGCGACGCTGCGCATGGCACTGCGTGATGCGGCGCGCGGCGCAGGTGACGACACATCGCTCGACGCTCGTCGCGCCATGGCGTGGG
>DATMCL010000344.1:0-8884 GCA_035558375.1 Polyangiaceae bacterium | reverse complement strand
AGAATCAGAATAGTACTCCCTGGGCCTCGGCGCGAGATTCCGAAAAACCCAATCCTTTCGGTGTTATGCTGGCGCCTGGAACCTCGGGACGGCCCCCGCTGTCCCATTTCTCGATGACGACCTCCGATCGCGAGCTCACCGAGCTGCCCGCGCCGCGCCGTCCGTGGCGCCGAGCGACGCTCCTCACGTTGGGGCTCGGAGCGCTCACGTCGGTGGCGCTCGCGCTCGCCGTGCTTCCTGACGTGGCGTACGCGCTGAAGAGCGGCACCCCGCGCGATCTCGGCGACCTCACGTCGGCGCACCTCGCGCCCGGCGCGGGCGAAAGCTGGGTGCACGGTGAAGGGCAGCTCTCCGTAACGCGCGCGATCCGCTACGCGCGGCCGCTCGAGCACGACACGTACCGGCTCGCGAGCGTGGAGGGGAACCCGAAGGTCTGGGTGCAGATCCGCGTGCCCGCGAACGAGGAGGGTCCTCGCTTCGTGCCGCCGGATTCGTTCGTCGGACGTCTGATCCCGATGTCGAAGCTCGGCATCCGGCAGCGCGGGCTGCGCGATGCCGTCGGCGAGACGGGCCTCACGGGGCCGAGCGACGACGCGTGGCTCTTGCTCGACGGGGAGTCACCGGCGGGCCTGCGTTGGGCGCTCGGCCTTTTCGGCTTGCTCTTGGCGTTTGCCGCGTTCAACGTGCTCGGCCTCGTGCGGCTCTTGCGTCCGATCCCCACTGGCGAGCCCGCGACGTGAAACGCCCGCGCGCGCGGCAGGACGTCGTCATCGTGGGCGGCGGCCTGATGGGCTCCGCCTGCGCCTGGGAGCTCGCGCAGCGCGGGCGGCGCGTGATCGTGCTCGAGCGCAGCGTGCCCGGCGCCGAAGCTTCGAGCGCGGCCGCCGGCATCCTCGGCGCGCAGCTCGAGACCCAGAAGCGCGGCCCGCTCGTCGAGCTCGCGCGGGAGAGCCTCAAGCTCTACCCCGGCTGGGTCCGCAGCCTCGGGAAAGCCACCGGCATCGACACAGGCTTCCGCGAGTGTGGCGCGCTCGAGGTGACGCGCACGCTCGCCGAAGCGCGCCGCGCCGCGAAGCAGGTGGCGTGGCAGAAGCCGGCTCCGCGTCTACTCGGTCGCAAAGCCCTTCTGTCTCGCGAGCCGGCGCTCGGCCCGCGCATCACCGCGGGCGTCGCGTTCGACGGCGACGCCAAGGTCGACCCGCGCGCACTCTTTCGCGCGTTGCACATCGCCGCTGCACGGAGCGGCGTCGAATTTCGGTCGGGCGCTTACGTGCGCCGCGTGGTGACGACCGACGGCCGCGCGAGCGGCGTCGCCCTCGACGACGGCAGCGTCATTCCGGCTCGCGACGTGATCGTCGCCGCGGGCAGCTGGACGACGCTGGTGGAGGGCATCGGGATCGCTCCCGGCGCGGTCGTTCCGGCGCGCGGCCAAATCGTGGAGCTCGAGACCCCGGAGCCGCTCCTCACGAGCGTCGTCGTCGGCCCGCGCGCCTACCTCGTCCCGCGCGACGACGGCCGCGTGCTCATCGGCTCGACCATGGAGTTCGTGGGCTACCGTCGCGAGGTCACCGCCGGCGCCGTCCGCGATCTCCTCGACGCCGCGCTCGAGCTCGTCCCGGCGCTCGCCACCGCCACCCTCCGCCAAACCTGGTCGAGCTTCCGCCCCTACACGCAAGACCAGCTCCCGCTGATCGGCGCGACCCCCACGCCGCACCTCTGGCTCGCCAGCGGTCACCATCGAAACGGCATCCTGCTCGCACCCGTGACTGCGTCGCTCATTACGGCACTCGTGCTCGGAAAGAAGCCGCGCGTCGCCCTCGAACCATTCGCTCCGGGCCGGGTTGGTTAACCGGCTTCGGCCCGGGGGAAGTGCGGCGCGACGGGTAGGGGCTGGCGATCCCGGTCCCACCGCCCCTTCACGACCGTTTCCCCAGTGCGTGAGCACCGCACCCTGCGCCCCCGCCCGGCAACAAAAACCCTCCCTCGCCCTCTGACTCTCGCCCTCGCGCTGCCCCTGACTCTGACCCTGACGCCGTTTCCAATGCTATGACCGCGGCAATGGCCCTCGCGTTCGGCGTTCTGGTTTCGGGCAACGGCACGAACCTCCAAGCGATCCTCGACGCCGTCAGCGCGGGGTCCCTCGCCGCGCGCGTCGCTTGCGTGATCTCGAATCGCGCCGATGCCATGGCGCTCGAGCGGGCGTCGCGGGCGGGCGTGCCGGCGCTCGCGATTCGTCATCAGACGTTCGAGAGCCGAGAGGCGTTCGATCGCGCCATCGTCGCGGCGCTGCGCGAGCATGGCGTCGACTGGGTCGTCCTCGCCGGCTTCATGCGCGTGCTCACGCCCGAGCTCTTGCGCGCCTTTCCGGGGCGCGTCGTGAACATCCATCCATCGCTCTTGCCCGCGTTTCCGGGCGTCAATGCGCAACGCCAGGCGTTCGAGCACGGCGTGAAGGTCACGGGCTGCACCGTGCATTTCGTCGACGAGGGCGTCGACTCGGGGCCGATCATCGCCCAGCGCGCCGTCGAGATCCGGCCGTCGGATACCGTCGCGACGCTGAGCGACCGCATCCACGTCGCCGAGCACGAGCTCTTCGTCAACGTGCTGCGCGACATAGCCGACGGCCGCCTCGCTCCGAGCAACACCGCGCAGAGGCCGCGCGGCTAGGGCACGCAGCAGTCGTGACGTCACGCTTCTACGACGCCGTCGTTCTCGGACGCTCGCTCGGCAGCCTCGTCGTGGCCGCGCTGCTCTCGCGCCGCGATTTTCGCGTGCTTCTGGTCGGGCAGGGGCAGCGCCCGCTGACGTACCGCTTCGACGGCCGGCTGCTCGGGCGCCGGAGCTTCACGCTGCTCTTCGGCGCCACGCCCGTGTGGCGGCGCGTGCTGCACGAGCTCGCGCAGAGCCCGCAGTTCCGCCGCCGCGCGCAGGCGGCCGATCCGATGTTCACCGTGCTCGCGGACCGGGTTCGGCTCGAGCTCGCGCCCGACGTGGAGCTCTTCGCGCGCGAGGTCGAGCGCGAGTTCGCCGAGGTGCGCCAGGTCGTGGACGAGCTCTACACGACGATCGCCGGCGTGAACGCCGCAGCCGACACCGCATTCGAGCGCGAGGGGATCTGGCCGCCGGGCGGGCTTTGGGAGCGCTTTCAGACCGGGCAGGCCGCCGCGCTCCTGCCGTTCAACGGCGGCGAACGCACGACGGATCTGTTGTCGAAGTTCCCGAGCGGGCACTTGTTTCGCGAGATCGCGGCGGTGCCGGCGGCGTTCGCGGGGCATCTTGCCGGCGCGGCGGCAGAGCTTCCGGCGCTCGCGTTCGCGCGCTTGCACGGCGCGTGGGCGCGCGGCACGTTTGCGCTCGAGGGTGGCGAGCTCGAGCTCGAGTCGTTCCTCGTCGAGCGCATCGTGGCCCACGGCGGCGTGGTCGCGCTCGATCGCCGCGCCGAGAACATCGTGATTCAACGCGGCACGGCGACGGGCGTGCTGCTCGACGGAGACATCGAGGTCACGGGCGCGGGCGCCGTCATCACCGATCAGTGGGGCGAAGCGCTCGCCGAGCTGTCACAGGGCAAGGGCATCACGCGCGCGGCGGAGCGCGATTGGCCGCGACTGTCGCCGGAGGTGGGCCGCTTCGTCGTGAGCGCAGTCGTGCGGAAGGAGCTCTTGCCCGTCCCGCTACCCCGGGAGTCGTTCGTGCTGCCGCCCGGCTCGCCGCGCGATCCACGCAAGCTCGCGCTGCATCTACAATGGTTCGAGCCGGCAACGCTCGCCGAGGGCGCACCCGTGCGCGAGGGAGAAGCGCTGCTCATCGCCGAGGCGCTGCTGCCGGCGCGCGGTCCCCTCACCTTGCTCGAAGCGCGCGCCGCCGTGCTCGATAGTTTGCGCACGGCGCTCCCCTTCTTCGACGAGCACGTGCGCATCGTCGATTCGGTGCACGACGGCTTGCCGCTCTACGATCTCAGCGCGGGGGGACGCCGGGAAATCGACCGCATTCACCTCGAGGGCGCGGCGCCCGGAGCCGAGCCGATGCGGCGCCAGTGGGTGATCGATCCGCCGGGTTACCGCGGCCTCGCGGGAGAGCCTTTGCGCGGACCCATCCCGGGCACCTACCTCGTCGGCTCGAGCGTGCTGCCGGCCCTCGGACAAGAGGGGGAGCTCCTCGCGGCGGCGAGCGTCGCCGAGCTCATCACGCGGCGCGATCGCAACCGGCAGCGCATGCGTCAAAAGCTCTGGTCGAAGATCGAGACGACGTGAGCCACTCGCTCAGGGTGATCGCGGGCCGGCTCGGGGGGCGCCGCCTCTCGGCACCGCGCGGTCACGTCACGCGACCGACCGGGGCGCGGGTGCGCGAGGCGCTGTTCTCGATTCTCGGTCCGCTCGACGGAGCGCGCGTGCTCGATCTCTACGCCGGGACGGGCGCGCTCTCGCTCGAAGCGCTGTCGCGCGGCGCCGAGCGGGCGGTGCTGGTCGAGCACGATCGCAACGCGCTCGCGTGTTTGCGGGAGAACGTCGCGTCCCTCTCGCTCGGGCCGCACGCGGTCGTGGTTCCGCTGCGGCTGCCCCGCGCCCTCGCGGCAGTCGTCGAGCACGGGCCGTTCGACCTCGTGCTGTGCGATCCGCCGTGGGCCGACCTCGCGTCCGCGAGCGCAATCTTGGCGCGCCTTCCGCGCGAGGGCGGGCTCGCCGCGGGGGCGCGCCTGGTGCTCGAGCATGCCGAAAAGGACGACCCGCCCGCACTCCCGGGACTGACGGTCGTCGATCGGCGCACCTGGGGCGACACGGCCGTCACAATGTTTCGGGCAGATCCGGCAAGTGGAGTCGTGCCCTAAAACTTTTGAATTTTCGGCCGTCGAGCACACTCCAAAAGGTGGGCAGGATTGGCCCCCGTCGCTATATAGTCGCCGTTCCGAATCCCTCTTCAAAAGCCATGCCGACGTCCACTGCTCCTCCTCCTCCCCCCAAGCACGGTAGCGGGCAGTTCATCGGCGCCGTCATCATCATGCTGCTGCTGATGGGCGGCCTCATCTACTGGAAGGTGAGTGGCTCTTCGGACAAACCGGCGGCGCCGCCGCCGACTCCCGTCGCGTCGGGACCTGCGGAGCCCACCGTCGATCAGATCGTCCCTGCCCCGCCGCCTCCGCCCCCGCCCGTTGCGTCGGTGGACGCGGGCGTCTCCACCACCAAGAAGGCGGTCACGGGCGGAGTCGTCGGCACGGCGTGCAACACCTGCGGCAAGTGCACGGGCGATCCGGCGCCGAGCTTTCAGGCCCTGCTTCGGACGCGCGCAAGCCAAGCTCAGCGCTGCTACGAGAAGGCCCTCGCCCAGCAGGAAGGGCTGCAAGGTCGCATCAGCGTGAGCCTCTGCGTCGGCGTGGGGGGTGGCGTGTGCGGCGCGAGCATCAGCGCGGATACCCTCGGAAGTCCGATGGTTTCGCAGTGCGTGCTCAACATCTACAAGGCCACGACGTTCCCCTCGCCGAAAAACGGTTGCGTCGACGCCGTAGTTCCGCTGAACTTCTTACCCGAGAAGAAATGAGCGCGAAAGGCCCCCTCGGCATCGCAGCCTGGCTGGTGCTCCTGCTTGGAGCGCTCGGGACGTTGTTCGTCCCCGGCTGCGGCACCGACGGACAGACGGCCAATTGCCCCGACCTGTCGCTCTACAACATCAACAACGCCGGCGAGCGCAACTCGCCCGAAGTGAAGGCGGAGCGCGACAAGTCCGTCGCCGCCGGGTGCATGACGCCGCTCGGCATGTACTCGATGGGCGGCTCTCCGTGACTCGCCCCCGCGCGGCCGTCGCGTCCGACCGGTGACCGAAGCGTCGAAGCCCGGCGCAGTGCCCGCCGGGCGGCACGCGCACGGCGTCTTGCTCACCGTCGCCTACGACGGCGCTCCGTTCTCCGGTTTCGCTCGTCAACCGAACGCGCGCACCGTCGCGGGCGAGCTCGACGGCGCCGTGCGCGTGCTCGCGCCCGACGCCACACCGGTGCGCGGGGCGAGTCGCACCGACGCGGGCGTGCACGCGCTCGGCCAACGCGTCGCGTTCGACACCTCACGCGATCTGCCCGCGCGCGCGTGGCTGCACTCGATCAACCGCGAGCTCCCGCCCGAGATCCGCGTGACGCGCGCCGCCGCCGCACCGCCGCTCCTCGAGCCGCGCTTCGCGGCGCTACGCAAGACTTACCGCTACGTGCTGTTCGAGAGCCGCGTCGCCGACCCGTTTCAGCGCGGGAGGAGCTGGCGCATCGTGGACAGGTTGAACCACGAGCTCATGCGGGCGACCGCGCAGCCATTGCTCGGCGAGCACGACTTCGCTGCATTTCGAGCAGCCGGCGACGAACGCGCGGACACGGTGCGACGTCTCTTTCGCATCGAGGTGCGAACGGGACGTCGCGACGACGCACGCCTCTCTGAAATCATCGTGGAAGGCAATCGCTTCATGTATCGGATGGTGCGTATCATCGTGGGATCGTTGGTCGATGTCGCTTCAGGGCGACTGGATCCTTCCGCGATCGAGCGAGCACTCGCGCAGAAGAAACGTGAGCTTCTCGGTCGTACGGCTCCGCCCGAAGGCCTCTATCTCGACTCCATCGAAATGGGTGACGAGGGTCACGACGCATGGCCGTAGCAAAGCGAGGGCGGCCCGAGTTTGACGAACCTCGGGGGCTCGCGTAGCTTCCCCCGCAATCGTGGGCCTGAGACAACAACTCCTCTCGCGCAGCAAGAAAGCGCTGTTTAGCCCGGCCGTGATGCGCTGGGTCTCCGACGATCGCGTGATGAAGGCCGCCGAAGGCCTGATGGATGCGCGCACTCGCGTCAAGGACGCGTGGAAGGTGTTGATTCAGGGTTACGACCTGCCCAACGTCGATCCCGCCCTCGACGAGGTCGTCGGCGAGCGCACCACCCTGCGCATGGAGATGAAGGCGCAGGCGCTCGAGGAAAGCGGCTCGAACGGCGCGAAGAACGGCAGCGCGACCAACGGCAGCGCGACCAACGGCGCCAGCCACGGCTCGACCGACATGGACGAGTCGATGAAGGAGCGCAACACGCTCGCCGGCATCGGCGGCAAGGACGTGTTCGAGAAGTGCCGCAAGTTCATGGCGGCCGACAACGCGCGCAAGATCGGCATCTACCCGTTCTTCCGCCCGCTCGATCTCAACGACGGACCCGAAGCCGTGATCAACGGCAAGCGCGTCGTCATGCTCGGGTCGAACAACTACCTCGGATTCACCACGCACCCCAAGGTGCGTGAAGCCGCGAAGACGGCGATCGATCGCTTCGGCACGAGCATGACGGGTTCACGCCTCGTCAACGGCTCGATGAAAATGCACGAGGAGTTCGAGGCGAAGCTCGCGGCCTGGTTCAACCGCGAAAGCGCCCTCGTGTTCACGACGGGCTACCAGGTGAACCTCGCGACCTGCGCCGCGCTGCTCAGCAACAAGTCCAGCGTCGCCGTGATCGACCGCAACGTGCACGCCTCCCTGTACGACGGCGCACGGCTCGGTCAGGCCGCCGGCGCGCGGCTCGTCCGCTACAAGCACAACGACGCCGACTCGCTCGACAAGACGCTCGAGAAGCTCGAAGCCGACGAAGGCGCGCTCGTGATCACCGACGGCGTGTTCAGCGCCGAGGGCGAGATCGCCAAGCTCGACGAGCTCGTCCCCGTCGTGAAGAAGCACAAGGCGCGGCTGCTCGTCGACGACGCGCACGCGCTCGGCGTCATCGGGCCGGGCGGGCGCGGCACCGCTGCCCTGTTCGGCGTCGAAGATCAGGTCGACCTGATGGGCGGCACCTTCTCGAAGTCGCTCGCCAGCATCGGCGGCTGGCTCGTTGGCGAGCGCAAGGTGCTCGACTACATCCGTCATTTCGCGCCCTCGTTCATGTTCGCTGCCGCCGCGGCCCCGCCGTCGGTCGCCGCAGCCATGGCGGCGTTCGAGCTCATGCAGGAAGAGACCTGGCGCATCGACAAGCTGCGCGAGAACTTCACCTACATGCGCGATCAGCTGCGCGGCATGGGCTTCGAGCTCGGGCACACGCAAACGGCCGTGATCCCGATCTTCATCCGGCAGGATCTGCGCACCATCCGCATGTGGCGCGATCTGCTCGACGAGCACGGCATCTACACGAATCCGTTCATCTCGCCCGGCGTGCCGCCGAAGAGCGCGATGCTCCGCACGAGCTACATGGCGACGCACGAGCGCTCGCACCTCGATCGCGCGCTCGAGGCGTTCCGCACCGTCGGCAAGAAATACGGCGTGATCCAGGGCTAGGCTGCGCGTCGTCAGCCCGGGTCGTGCGCCGGAATTGACACGTCGAACGGCTCAGGCTTACTTCCGGCGCCCGTCATGAGCGTAGAAATCCGCGAAATCCCCCTGGGCGGGAAGCTCGAGCCGTTTCTCGACGTGGTGAATTACATCTACCGCGACGACCCGAACTACGTGCGGCCGCTCGACATGGATATGAAGCAGCGCCTCAGCCGCAAAAATCCTTTGTTCGAGCACGCCGAAGGCACGCTGTTCACGGCGCACCGCAACGGCTACTGCGTCGGCCGCATCAGCGCGCAGATCGACCGCGACCACATCGCGCGCCACAAGGACGACGCCGGCTTCTTCGGCTTCCTCGACACCATCGACGACGAGGAGGTCGCCTCCGCGCTGCTCGAAGCAGCCGCCGGCTGGCTACGGGAGCGGGGCATGAAGCGCATGCGCGGCCCCATCTCGATGTCGATCAACGAGGAGCTCGGTTGCCTGGTCGAGGGCTTCGACACGCCGCCGATGATCCTGATGCAGCACCACCGCCCCTATCAGGGAGGCCTGATCGAGAAGGCCGGACTCGCCAAGCTGAAGGACGTCTACGCCTGGCGCTACACGGTCGGCGACGTCCCGCTG
>DATMCL010000343.1:0-7608 GCA_035558375.1 Polyangiaceae bacterium | reverse complement strand
AGGCTCGGCGAGCCCGGCACGCCCGTTGCTTGGGCGCGCTCCGCCTCGCAACGAGGCCTCCAAGGAGGACCCCCCATGATCGGTTACAAACTTCGTACGATCGAGCTCACCGTCGTCGCGGCGCTCTGCGCCGGCGCGGCTGGCTGCTCCGCCGACGTGGCGGAAGGAGAGACTGTCGCAACCACCGGGCAAGCGGTGACCATCTCCCCGGTGGGAAGCAGCGCCGTTCAGGCTGCTGTCTATGGATACATGTGGGAGTGGAAGACCAACGGCTCGACCCCGGTGCAACTTCCGGTGCCGGATCCACCGAACTCGGCGTGCTTCCTCACCAATGTTTGGGGCACCTTCCAGAGCTCCTCGGACATGGTCAGGGTCTCGATGGTGACCCAGGGCAGCGCCATCAAGTGGCAGATCTTTGGCTTGAGTGGCGGAGGAAGCCCGGCCGGCGATGCGTGGTGTATCACGGGCTCGGACTTCACCCTCGGCGCCGAGGCGGCCTGGCTGGGGAGCGGCCCCGCGATCAACATGCCGAAACCCGGCGGCAGCGGCTTCGCCGATACGAATGATTCCTGCTTCCTGATGGGGATCTCCGGGAACGTGTCCAATGCGGGCGACAACTCGGCGCGGGTCCGAAAGGTGAACGGGATCTGGCAACTCGAAGGCATCCCGGGAGTCAAGGTCTTCGCACGGTGTATCAACCACCCGGCTTTCGCGGAGCAGACGATCACGCCCGGAACAGTCAACGATCTCCCCGGCCTCGGAAGCTCCCCTGCCCGGAGCTTCCACGCAGACCATGACTATTTCTGTGCCCTGACACGGGTGCACGGGTCGCTTCGTGGCGGTTGGATCGGAACGTACATCCACACGCTCTCCGATACGGGCGGACTCGTCTATGCTTGGCGGTCGAACGGCTTCACGAATCCGAACAACTCCTACCTGGCTGGCACGGCGCGCTGCACCATGTAGAACGGAACGGGCGTGTCGTAAGCTCGGGACTGGGGCTCGTGCCCGGTCCCGAGTGTCACTCGCTCGCAGAGCCCGCGAAGCGCCCTAACTTCCGGCCCGAAAGAACTCCGCGCCACCACTTCGGAGAATCGTCGGCGCATTCTTCGGCTTCCTGCCGAGCGTCTCGACCGCAGTGACATCGAGGTAAAGGCCCGGGCCCCAACCCGCCGTGCCGCCGTCCTCGTCGCCGCGCGCCGCCGTGTCCGCCGACAGCGCACGCCGAAACGGCTCGCTCGGCCCCGACGCGCGCGACAGCTTGACCGCGCCGAGCTCGATCACGGCCGATGTCGTCTCATCCACGTGAAGCCACGAGCTCCCGAACGTCAGAACTCCGGCCGTCGAAAACCCCTGCTCATTGAGCAGCGCTCGTGTTTCCCGGAGCCACACGATGAGATCCCCGACGTGCTCACCCTCGACGACCTCGACGTAGAGCCCATGCCCGAGCTCGAGCGCGCGCGCCGTGGTGGCGGGAGGAGCGTCGCGTAGCCGCCCGCGCACGAGCTCCGTGAACGTCGCGTAGCGCGCGACGAAGTCCTCGCGTTCGCTGCCGTACTCGTCGTCCTCGAGCGAGAGGTAGGCGATCAAGAGGCCGAAGGCGTTCTCGTCGATCATGGCAGGCACGATCTACTTCGAGTCCGGGTGAGCGCGCACATCGATCGCGTACCGGAGACGACTCAGGGGACAGGTGCTAGACTAAGGCGTGACTCGAGAGCAGCGGGCTGAGCAGCGGCGGCAGACGTGGGCGGGCGGCAGGACAACGGGGGAGGACGCGTCCGCAGCCGACGCTCGGTTCTGGCATGCTGCAACTCCGGCAGAGCGCTTGGAAGCCGTGGCACAAATGGCTCAACAATGGTGGCGTCAGGAGCATCCCCATGGCCCCTCTCTCCGATTTGATCGATCTGCTTGGGGCGTTCGACGAAGAGAGCGTTGAGTATCTCCTGGTCGGCGGGCAAGCCGTCGCGCTTCACGGCGCTCCTCGTTTCACCAAGGACGCGGACATATGGGTCCACGACCTCCCCGACAACTGCGCCCGCACGGTGCGAGCGCTCGGCAAGTTCGGCGCGCCACGCTCCGCCATCGAGGCCTTCCTCGCCGCGGGAGGATTGGATGTCGTCTGGATGGGGCAACCACCGGCTCGAATCGACCTCATGAAGAACGTCCCCGCCGGCGACTTCGAGAGGGCTTGGCGCACCCGCTGCGCGTTCGACCTCGACGGACAGCGCGTGTGGTGCGTGAGTCGCGACGAGCTCGTGGCTCTAAAGATGGCCTCCGCGCGGCCCCAGGACTTGCTCGACGTCGAAAAACTGAAGACGTAGGACGCCCTTGCCTGGTGGCGCATCATAACGATGCCTTGGCTTCGGGCCGAGCACCCGGCTTTTCGCGGCACGGGGCTTCACCCGCACTTTGAGCCGCAGCTCGTCCGCCATGGGAGGGGCTCAGCCGGCTTCGGGCCGGCGCCGGCGACGGCGGCGTTTGCGGGCGCCGCCCGTGCCTGGCTCGCCTTCGATCGTGTAGCGCGGCTCCTCGATGCGCTCCTCGACTTCTTCGCCGCGCGCGGCCGCGTAGAGGTCACCGACCTCGCGCGCGATCGGGAACAGGCTCGAGCGCTCGAAGCGGCCGCCCTTGCCGCTCTCGAGACGCGGCAGGATCGCGACCACGCGCCGCACGGGCTCGGCGATGCGGCGCGGGACGTTGAGGCGATCGACGATGGCTTCGAGGAAGCGATACGCCGCGTCGACGCGATCGCGCGCGCCGGTGCACGCTTCCTTGAGCGGCTCGGCCAAGAGCACCGTGACGAGCACGACGTCGTCGAGCGGGCCGCGGTCGCGCGTCGCTGCGTCCACGGCGTCGAGCAGCCGCCAGAACGTGTCAACGTCGTCCGGCTGGTCCGCGAGATACGTCGAGAGCTCGGGCAGCAGCACGTCGAGCAGGCCAATCTCCCACATCAGCCAGAAGGCTCGGTGGGCGGCGCCGCTGCGCAGAAGCTTCACGAGCTCGTCGAAGAGGCGAGGCTTGGCGGCTCGCGCGAGCGCCGTGCGGCACTCGACCATCGCGTCGTACACGTCGGGCGAAATACCGAAATCGAGCCGTGCGGAGAACTTGATCGCGCGCAGGATCCGCACCGGATCCTCGCGAAAACGCACCGAAGGATCGCCGATGGTGTGCACCGTGCGACGTCCGATATCCGGCATGCCTCCGACCCAATCGAGCACGACGCGGTGCTCGAGGTCGTAGAACAGCGCGTTGATCGTGAAGTCGCGCCGCGCAGCATCTTGATGCGCTTCACCGAACACGTTGTCGGTGCGGATCAGGAGATCGTCGCTGTCGTTGTCCTCTTGCTGCGGCGCGCGGCGGAACGTCGCCGTCTCGATGACCTTGCCGCCGCCGAAGAGCACGTGGACGAGCCGGAACCTTCGCCCGATGATGCGCGAGTTGCGGAACAAGCGCCGTACATCGTCGGGGCGCGCGCTCGTCGCGACGTCGAAATCCTTCGGCGTGATGTCGACCAGGAGGTCGCGGACACCGCCGCCGACGAGGTACGCCTCGTAACCGCCCTTGACGAGGCGGCGCATGACTTTGGCTGCGTCCGGATCGATCCTCTCTTCGAGATCGATCGGATAGATGGTGGGCTCGGGGCCGCTGCTGCGCGGCTTTGGCGTGCGCTCGGGACGTCCGCGGGGCGACCTTTCAGGGACACCGCCGAGGTCGTTCTCCTGAGCGGCGCCCTCCGCGTCCGGCTCGCGCGAGCTCGTAGGGGGCATGAGAACCAAGGACCTTTGGGCCTCACTAGCATGCGAGGCCAGGGAGACCGCCTTTTTTTAGCGCGTGGCGGGGGGAGTAGCCCGCGCTGCCCCGCGTTTTCGGCTAGGCGGCTCCGTGTGCGCCTGGGCGACGGGGCTGCCCGCGGCCTTCCGGAGGGCCCGGCAGACCAGCGGATCGGAGCAGGGGCCGACGTGGCCACGGTGCGGGGGCCAGGCCGGGCTCGCGAAGGTCCCGGCGCGCACGTCCGGCCCCGGCGTGGGCTCGAGCGTGAGGGGGAGATCCGCCTCGCGCTCGCCCGTGCCACTCGGTCCAACGAGCAGCGTCGGCTGGAGCCCGCGGCGCTGGACGGGTGAGCCATCGGGCAGCGCGTACAGTCTCGTTGTCAGGCGCACGACGCCGGCGCGCGCGCGATCGCGATAGTATTCCTGCACGCACCCCTTGCCGTACGTGCGCTGACCGAGCAGGGGACCACGCCGGTAGCGATCGATGCCACCCGCGAGCATCTCCGCGGCGCTCGCCGTGGCACCGTCGACGAGCGCGGCAACCGGACCCGCCCATTCACCGCCGGGAGCCGGCGCCGACGCAACGAGCACCTCCGTCAAATGGCCGCGGTGCAGAAGCGGGAACGCCGGTGCCCCCGGCAAGAACACACCGAGCGCCGCCGCCGCTCCGTCCGTCGAGCCTCCACCGTTGCCCCGCAGGTCGAGCAGCACGCCGACGGGCCCCGGCGTCTGGCGCTTGGCCTCCGTGACGATCGCCGCCAGTCGCTCGCCGAGATCGTCACCGACGTAGCGAATCGCGACGACCGCCGCTTCGCCGCTACCGTACGGCACGAGCTCGGCGACGAGCTCGTCGTCAGGCGAGTCGACGCCGGGCGGCGGATTGCCGGCTCCGTTTGCATCTTCGGGCGCGGGAGGCGGCGGCATCACGAGCTCGCGCGGCGCGCCGTCGCCCTGTCGCAGCACCACGACGGAGCGTTCCCCCGAGGCGCTCTGCGGCTCGGCGCGAGCCAGCTGCTCGACCTGCTCGACGCTGAGACCGACGGTCGGCACGCCTTCGATCGCGAGCACCAAATCGTCGAGCTCGAGCGGCGGCGACGGATCGTCGACGACGCGCACGCCGAGCGCCGTCCGCAGCATGTCCGACCAGAGCCCATGGTCGTCGTAGAAGCTCGGGTCGTCGGCGTAGAGCGACCACTCTTCGTCGAGGGGCGCCCACGCGCCGTGCGGATCCACCGTCGCGACGTAGCTGCGCACGGCTGCCGCCAGCACGACGCGCTCCCACGCCGCCGGCTCGAGCGACGGCGCATAACGCTCGCGCGCCGCACGCACGAACGGCGAGAGCGCACCGCCGAACGCCCCCGAAGCGGCGCCGATACGCCGCCCGAGCTCGGCCACGAGCTCGCGAGCCGGCACCGTGACGTCGCCGTCCTCGAAGACGGAAGCCAGCGCTAGCTCCGCGGCGCGCGCTGCGGAGAGCCGCGGCGCCGCCGCGCTCGCTCGATCGAACGTCGCCCCGAGCTCGTCCACCCATGCCGCGAGCGCCTCGCCCACCTCGGCGGCAGCGGCACACGGCGCGTCACTCGCCGGGCTCGCCGTGATCTCACCGAGCAACGCCTCCGCTTCAGCGCTCACCAGCGAACGCGCGGGCGCGTCCGCGGGTGCGGACCAAAGACCATGAGGATCGAGCCAGCTCGTCACGCCTTCCGCAAACGCTCCCGGCGCGGCGCGCGGCAGGTCGGCGGCAAAGCGAGCTCGAATCTCGGCGACTACGGAGCGCGCCTCCGCGCAGCTCAAGCCTGCGGGCGCACCGGTCGGACGCAGGAGCTCATCGCT
This sequence comes from Polyangiaceae bacterium, assembly GCA_035558375.1. Taxonomy (GTDB): domain Bacteria; phylum Myxococcota_A; class Polyangia; order Polyangiales; family Polyangiaceae; genus PMG-095. The sequence goes on along the minus strand of DATMCL010000343.1, from coordinate 2,005 downwards.
GTCACAGCTCGCCTCTTCGTGAGGCGGCGCCGGCGTCGATGGCTGCTTACCGCTCGGCGCGACGCTCGGTGGCGGTGCCGGCACGACGACAGGCTCGGGCCCCCGCGCGCCGACCCAAAACGCTCCGGCGAGCGCGCCCAGGACGCCGAGCGTGCTCAGCGCGCCGAGCGCGGGGAGAACCTTGGACATCCGGCGCCGGCGCATCGCGCGCCCAGCGTAAGCCCCGAAGCCTAGACCGACAACGAAAGCGTCACGATTGCCTCTCCGGCGCGGGTCGGGGAGACTCGCACGCCATGCACAGGGCAGCGCGCGCATCGTGGGTCATTCCGCTTCTCATCAGTGTCGCTTGCGAGAGCAAGCCGAGCGCCCCGGCCGAAACGCCGAGCGCGGCACCACCGCCACCGAGCGCTGCCGCCACACCGCCACCAAGCGCCGCGCCAACCCCCGAGCCCACTGCCGCCGCTTCAGCGCCACCGCTGCCCGCCGCGCCCGACAAGGTTCCACCGAAGGACGCCATCAAGACGAAGAGCGGCCTCTCGATGCTCGTCCTCACCCCCGGAACCGGCAAGAAACATCCGAAGCCGAATGACATCGTGAAAGCGAAGTTCATCGGCTGGACGCCGACGGGCCAAGCCTTCGGCGCCGCGGAGCCGTCGCTTCTCACCATGTCGCAGCAGCCCCCCGGCTGGAGCGAAGCGCTCATGCAAATGGTCGAAGGCGAGAAGCGCCGACTCTGGATGCCCGCAGCGCTCGCCTACGGCAACGCCCCGGGCAGCCCCGCCGAAGATTTGATCCTCGATCTCGAGCTCCTCGGGATCCCCGAGCCGCCGCCGGCCCCGCCCGACGTGAAGGGGCCGCCAAAAGACGCGACCAAGCTCCCCTCCGGACTAGCTTACAAAGTGCTCACCCACGGCACGGGTGACAAGCACCCCACGGCCACGAGTCGCGTGACCATGCACTACACCGGGTGGACCAAAGCCGGAAAAATGTTCGACAGCTCCGTCATGCGCGGAACGCCGCTCGCCATCGGCCTTAATCAAGTGATTCCCGGCTGGACGGAAGGCGTCCCCATGATGGTCGCCGGCGACAAGATGCGCCTCTGGATCCCCGCGGCGATGGCTTACGGCGTGAAGCCGGCAAGCCCATCGAACCCCGCGGGCGACCTGGTGTTCGATCTCGAGCTGATTTCGTTCAAGTGACGTGAACGGCTAGAGAGCGCCTCGGTGCGGTGCGACGCGCACGGTGCCGAACGTGAGCGCCGCGTCGAAGTCGAACGTGGAGCCGCGCCAACAGGATGAGTTGTTGATGCCTGCGCAGCGCGGACTGAAGCTACGCCCACGTGTGCGCGAGCGATTGAGACGTCTACCGCCCCCACGTGTGCGCGAGCGAATTCGTCGTCGTCAGCGCCCACGTGTGCGCAGGCGTCTACGCCGTCGGATGCGCGAGCTTTGGTGTTGGCGCCGACGCCTACGTGAGCGCGACCGCGTGCCTCACCGTCAGCCCGCACGTGGGCGTTCACGTTTCCGATGTGCTGAGCGTCGCACTCCGCCATCTCCACGACTTGGGGCCTGACTTCGATGGCCTCACCGCGACCTTGCTGCGTTGCCCGACGGCAGCTCTTGCAAACCGTGAGCGCGATTTGGTAGCTCGCGCGGCCCGCGTCGCGATTGCCCTCGAGGGTCTGACGGCAGAGGAGCAAGATACTCGGAGTCAGCACTCGACCTGCCGCAGCGACGCGGCATTCACGACGCAAGTGTCGTCCCTCGACACTCGACCACCGCGCTGCACGTCACTACCGCACCGCACGTCACTGCCGCGCTTCACGTCATCCACGCCGCGCGTCACCACCACCCCGCACGTCTCCGCCCAATCCCGTCGTGCCTCCGCGCGGGCAACGCCCGCGCTTGGGGGCACCCGCGCGCGGAAGCCGAAGGCCGAGCACGCGGGCCGCACCACGCCGCGCTCACGCTCGGGGCAACTGGTCTTCCCTCGACTGCACCGTGGG
>DATMCL010000342.1:0-8421 GCA_035558375.1 Polyangiaceae bacterium | reverse complement strand
CGTTGGGATGTTCGGCGTCGGCCAGCTCTTCATTTTCGAGCACCGCCATGAGCGCGGGGATGGCAGCGTCCCCGAGACCGGTGATGGCGGTGTGCAGCGGTTTGGGGAGTCGCTCGCCCGCTCGGCTGAGTTTGGCGATCGGGTCGACCTCGGAGGACGGCATTCCCTCCGCTACGCGCGTTGCGCCGCGAGTTCCACCCGATCTTCCATGGTGAGAGATAGGGGAGGGAGCGGGCCCAACCGTGACCGCGCGCGGCCGGCGCCGGTCGATGAGGATCAAGCTCGACGAAAATCTGTCGTTGAGGTTGAAGGCGGGCCTAGCCGAGCTCGGACACGACGCCGACACCGTTCGTGACGAGAAGCCGACCGGTAAGCCTGACGGCGATGTCAGGGCCGCAGCTCAGGCGGACAATCGCTTTCTCGTTACTCGGCAGGTGGACGCCGAGTTGCGACGGCGGGAACGGTTCGAATCCTATTTGATTTGACACGGCTGCGAGCGGGAGCGATCGCAGCCGAATTTGGCAATGCCGAGCAACCTCGATCGGCGCGTGGAGCTCGAACCGCTCGCAGAGTTGGCAATAGCGTGGAAACGACATTTCTGTCGTTCCGCCATCCTCCCGTTTTCACAAGGCGGTTTCGATGAATGAGTCGGGGTGGCAGGATTTGAACCTGCAACAGCCGGCACCCAAAGCCGGCCCTCTACCAGGTTGAGGTACACCCCGTACGCTTACTGGCGGCCGGATCGTGAAGCTTGCGAATGGCGTTGGGGTACACGGAGTGCCCCATCAAGGGAAGCGGGGAGGCGGAGAGCCAGCATGGCGCTCGCTGCTTACCTCAAGGCGCGGGCAGATGCACCCGCCGATGAGCTGCCCGGCGGGCAGGTCTGCCGGTCGTGGGGCTGGCCGGCTGGTAGAAAGGGCGCCTCGCCGCCGAGCCCGTGCGTCTGTGCGCTTCTCCGGCGCCCATCGACACGTGCGGTGCACACCCGACGGGCTGCTGCGACCTGGTAAAAATCGGCCTTTCCGGCACGACGGCCAGCGGCACAGCGCGTGCTTAGCGTGGGGCGCCGGCCAACGCCCGGTGGGCAATGGCCGAAACCAACACGGACGAAGAAGGAGCGCGCCATGAAGCATGTCGTCATGACCTTGACGGAGAAGCGGAGATGGTTTGCCGGTTTGCTGCTTGGCCTCACGGGGCTCGCGACGGGCTGCGGCGCCCCAGGCGACGAGACGGAAGCCGCGCCGACGTCCGATGCCGAACCGCTCTACGCCAAGGCCGACAAGATCTGGCCCATGCACCAGATCCCGGTCTGTTGGAACTTCACGGGCTACGACACCGAGAAACAATGGGTGAGGGACACCCTCAAGGGCCAGCGCTCCTGGGAAACGGCGGGGGATGTCACTTTCGAACAATGGACGGATTGCGTCCACCCCTTCACGGGCATCCAGCTCGAGCACACGGACTTCCTCGTGCACCCGACGGCCACCACCATCTACAAGGACCAAAACGACGGCGGGGACATCATCTACCTCGACTTCAAATCGGCGCCGGAAACCAAATACGCGGCATGCGTCGCCAATGGGCTGAACCGGGAGCAATGCATCAAGGAGGTCGCGTTGCACGAATTCGGACATGCGCTCGGATTCGCGCACGAGCAGGCTCGGTTAGCGACGTTCTACGCCGATCCCGTGTGCTATGGAACCAAGCAGCAGGGCGGGCCTGGCGATGAGGAGTTTCCGCTCGACGCTGATCTCGAGTCGATACTCAGCTATTGTAGGAACAACTATCAGCTGAGCCAATACGACCGTCTGGGCCTGCGCCGCTGGTACGGCGCGCCCTACTGGGATCAAGCGAAGCTCCGGGACTACGACGCCGACCAGCGTGCCGACTTCCTCTGTCACGACACGTCGACGGGCAAACACTGGATCGACTACGCGAACACATCGGCCCAGCTCAACGGAACAGACTGGTCGCATGATGGCGGCTGGTGCGCGACCTCATCTCAGCATCTGATTCGCGGCGACTTCACCGGTGACGGACGCACCGACCTTCTGTGCCACGACCGGAACTACGGCAAGCTTTGGATCGACTACGCTGATACGCTTGCTCATTTCGACGGAACGGACTGGTCGCGCGCCGCGCAATGGTGTGCACTGGACTCCGCAGAAATCTTCGTCGGGCGGTTCAACGACGATTTGAGAGACGACATCCTCTGCCACGACCGCGATTCGGGTAAGCTATGGATTGACTACGCGGACACCGCGGGGACGTTCATGGGTACCGATTGGAGTCACGCCCATAACTTTTGCGCCGGCGATACGCGGAACCAGCTCTTCATCGCTGACTTCAACGGCGATCAGAAAGAGGATCTGCTTTGCTTCTTTCAGGGCCTCGGCGTGGACTCCGTCGACTACGCCGACGCTACGGGTCGCTTCATGGGCCCAGACTGGGTGCGGTCGAACGAGAGCACACCGTTCTGGTGCGAAGGCCAAAGCGAAGAAATGTTTGTGGGCAAATTCAACAATGACACGCGCTTCGATCTCTTGTGCCACGACACCGTGACAGGCAAGATCAAGGTGGATCTCGCGGCGAGCACCGAGCCGCGCTTCGGTACGGTGGATTGGACGTCGGCCGACACCGACGGCTGGTGCTACCAGTCGACGGGACGCATCTTCGTCGGAGATCTGAACAAGGACTCGCGCTCCGACCTCCTCTGCTACGACATCGAAACCGGGCAACGTTGGGCGTCCTACGCAGACAGCGCGGGGCACTTCAACGGAACGTCATGGAGCTCGGGCGGCGACGGGTGGTGCACGCACGACTCGGGTCAGGTCCATTGACCTGACGGACCCAGCCTTCACGGCGTCGGCAGGTCGTCGTCCTTCTTTTCCCAGAGCCAATCCTTGACGAAGCCGCCCATTTCGCCTTCGCCGACCCGCAGGGTGTAGTCGGCTTTGAACATGGGCGGGCCCCAGGTGGCGCTCGCGGCCCAGGCCGTCCAGCTCAGGCGCTGCTCTTCGATGAAGGCTTTGATGGGCTCGCCGTAGGAGCTGATGGTGCCGTTGGTGATGTCGTCTTTGGGGTTTTCGCGGAAGCCCCACTCCGTCATGAAGACGGGGAACTGAGCGGCCGCCGTCGCGATCTGCTCGCGCAGGATGGGTTGGTCCCAGTGCTGCGGGTACATGTGCGCGACGTAGACGACGTTGGTGCCGTCGATGGGGCTCTCCGCAGCGTCGCCGACGAATTGGCACCAGTTGGGGGTGCCGATGAGGACGAGGTTGTCGGGCGCGCTTTCGCGAACCGTGTCGAACCAGGGCTGCATGGCGTACTTCACGGACGCCCAATTGCCGCCGTCGATCGGCTCGTTGAAAAGCTCGAAGAGGACGTTGGTGTCGCCCGCGAAACGCGGCGCCATGTCGGCCCAGAACTCGTTCGTCGTGTCGATGTGAAGCGACGTCGTGTCGATGTAGTGCCAGTCGATGATCGAGTAGAGACCCTTGAAGCGCGCATAGTCGACGGCAGGCCGCAGGATGGTCTCGTAGTAGTCGCCGCCGGGCTCGTACTGGATCGGCGTCTGCGACTGTCCGTCCTTCGGGCCCACCATCAAGCGCACGACTTTCGTGCCCCAGCCGGGAGAGTCGCCCTGCGGATCGTCCGCCTTCGTGAGGCGATCGATCATCGCCTTGATGCCGCCTTCCCACACTTCCGTCGCGCCGAGATCGATCATCGCGACGCCGCGCAGGACGACGGTATTGCCGTTCGGGTCCTTGATCTCGTTGCCTTCGACGTGAAGCGCGGGGAGCGGCGGCAATTCGACACACGGTGCCGGCTCGGGCGGTACCACTTCGGACGCGCCGCCTTCGCCGCTCGCACCGCCTTCGCCGCTGGCTCCGCTCGCGCCGGCCTCGCCGCTCGCTCCGCCCGCACCGGGCTCGCTCAATGTGCCAGCCGTCATGAAGCAGGTTCCGCCCGTGCCGCCAGTACCGCCTTTCGCGCCCCCGGTGCCGCTCGTGCCACCCTTGCCACCGCTCGTTCCGCCGGTACCGCCTCTGCCCGCATTCGGTGAGCTGTGCTCGGCGTCCTTGCTGCTCGAGCAGCCTGCTCCCGTTGCCGCAAGGGCGAGCGCCCCGATCCAAGCCCAGTCGCGTAGCGAAAGCATCATGGCGGGAGAGAGTGACATGTTCGCCCCATAACGCTAGATTTTTAGGGGCGGACGCTGGGGCTCGAGGACGACGGCTTCACTAAGAAGCCGTGCCACTAGCGGTCATCCGACTTCGGCGAGACCAAGAATGACGCCGCCTTCGAGCGCGAGCCAAGCCTCCGTCGCGCCGTAAAAGGTCTTGCGGCGCGGGACGAGGATTTCGGCGCCGCGCAGGGCTTTTTTGGCTTCGGCGAGCGAGGCGACATCGGCGTAAAGCAGCGTGCTCGGCTTGCGTTTGGCGACGCTCGGCAGGTCTTCGCGCAGGCTCTTCTTGGTCTGCAGCATGAGCTCGCCGAGCTTCGATTTGAGGATCGCGAAGCCGAGCGGCCCCTCGTCGGGCACGCGCACGGTGACGGCGTAGCCGAGCGCTTCCCACGCCGGGAGGCAGGGCTCGATCGCGTCGACGACGAAGAGGGTGGTGAGCTTTTTCGGGGTCATGGTGCCCTCGGTGATAGCCCGAGCGGGGCTCACTCGGCTTGGACGAATCCGACACGGCGTTCGCGGGCGAGCTCGGCCGGGGTAGCGCGAGCGAGGGCGCGAAACTCGCGGATCAGGTGGGATTCGTCGGAGTAGCCGGCCGCGGCCGCGAGCGTCGCTTGGCCGCGGAGGGGGCCGTTCATGAGGGCGAGGGCGCGTTCGAAGCGCGCGACGCGGGCGAATGCCTTCGGTCCAATGCCGACGTGCGCCGAGAAGAGCCGCTCGAGCTGACGCTCGCCGAGGCCGAGCTCGCGGGACACGGAGCGCACGGCGCCCGGTCCGGAGTGCGCGCGGAGCAGTTTTGCGGCTCGCCGGACGCGCGGATCCGGCGCACGCACGCGCGCCGCACCGAGGAGCAGGAATTCGGCGATCAAGCGGCGCCGCTCGCCGTGGTCCGTCGTCTCCGCGACGCGCTCGGCGAGGCCAAATCGGCGGGTGAGCGACAGCTCGTCGAGGGGCGCACCGTCGTCGGTGAAGGCGTTCGACGGCTCGGTGAGGTACGCCGCGGCCGCGCCCGGAAGAAATCGCACGCCGAGCGAGCGCGTGCCGCGCGGAATGTCCACGACCGACGCCTCGGTCATGGCTCCGATCAGACGCGCCGTGCCGCTTTCCAGATCGAAGATGAAGTCCATGCACCCGTCCGGCAGGATGCGCAGCCGTTGCTCGTCGCCGTCGTGCTGCCAGAAGGCGTCCACCACGGCGGCGAGGGCGCGGGGCGGAGCGACTTGGTCCGGCATGGCGCCTGGTTGCGGCTCAGTCGGGAACGGGGACGAGCTTCACGTCGACTTTCAGATCGTCGCTGCCGGCGACGAGCAGCTGGTCGAACGGGAAATAGCCGTTCTTCTCGACGCTGATGCGATGCTCACCGGTGCGCAACCGCACGCCGTGCGCCGCGACGTAGCCGAGCGGGCCGATGTACTGCTCGTCGATGGTGACGGAGGCGTCGCGCGGCGTTTCCGGGCTACGCGCGACCTTGAGGCTCACGGCGGCGTGCAGATCGCCCGAGCAGCCGCTGAGGAGCGCGATCGCGATCGCGATGACGAACGCGACGGTGCCGCCGATGGTGAGCAGAGCCGTGACCTTCGTGCTCGTTCTCGCCCGTCCCGGGCGGGCGACGGTGGCGTGGCTCGCGGCGCTCATTCCCACTCGATGGTGGAGGGAGGCTTCGAGCTGATGTCGTAGGCGACGCGGTTCACGCCTTTGACCTCGTTGATGATGCGGCTCGAGATCGTGGCGAGCACGTCGTGCGGCAAGCGCGCCCAGTCGGCGGTCATGCCGTCGCTCGACGTGACGGCGCGCACGACGCACGTCTCTTCGTAGGTGCGATCGTCGCCCATGACGCCGACGCTGCGCACCGGCAAGAGCACCGCGAACGACTGCCAGACGCTGTTGTAGAGGTTTGCGGCGCGAATTTCCTCGTCGACGATCGCGTCCGCGCGCCGCAAGACGGAGAGGCGCTCCTCCGTGAGATCGCCGAGGCAGCGCACGGCGAGGCCGGGGCCGGGGAAGGGGTGCCGGTAGAGCACGTCGTGCGGCATGCCGAGCGCTTCGCCGACGCGCCGGACCTCGTCCTTGAAGAGCTCGCGCAGCGGCTCGATCAGGCTGAGCTTCATGCGCTCGGGCAGGCCGCCGACGTTGTGGTGGCTCTTGATGACGGCGCTCGGGCCGCGCACGCTGACGCTCTCGATCACGTCGGGGTAGAGCGTGCCTTGCACGAGGTGCTTCGCGTTCTCGATGCGGTTCGCGTGCTCGTCGAACACCTCGATGAAGACGCGCCCGATGATCTTGCGCTTCTTCTCCGGGTCGGTGACGCCCTTGAGCTCGGTCAAGAAGCGCTGGCGCGCGTCGACGGGGACGAGGTTCAGGTGAAAGCTCGAGCGCATCGTCTGGACGACGCTCTCGTACTCGCCCTCGCGCAGCATGCCGTTGTCGACGAAGATGCAGACGAGCCGGTCGCCGAGCGCGCGGTGGCAGAGCACCGCCGCGACCGAGGAATCCACGCCGCCGCTCAGACCGCAGATCACGCGCTCGTTCGGCGCCACCTTGGCGGCGATGGCCGCCACGGCCTCATCCACGAACGACCCCGGAGTCCAGCTCGGCTCGAGCCCGACGACGTCGAACAGGAACGCGCGCAGGACCTCGCTGCCCCGCGGCGTGTGCACGACCTCCGGGTGGAACTGGATGCCGTAGAAGCGCCGCTCCGGATCGGCAATGGCGGCGAGCTCGGCGTTGTCCGTCGCGGCGATGCGCCGGAAGTGCGTCGGCAGCGCCGTCAGGCGGTCGCCGTGGCTCATCCAGACGTTCAGCTCTTCGCCCGGCTTGAAGGGGGCGAGGATGCCGACCGGCTCCGCGACGCGCACCTTGGCGGGACCGTACTCGCGCTTGCTGCTCGGCTCGACCTTGCCGCCGAGGTGCCGCGCCATGAGCTGCTCGCCGTAGCAGATGCCGAGCACGGGCAAGCCGAGCGCGAAGATCCCGGGATCGCACTGCGGGCTGCCCGCTTCGTAAACGCTCTGCGGGCCGCCGCTCAGGATGATCGCTTTGGGATCGAGCTTCTTGACCGCGTCGACGGCGAGCGTGCCCGGATGGATCTCGCAATAGACGTGGCACTCGCGGATGCGGCGCGCGATGAGCTGCGTGTACTGCGAGCCATAGTCGAGGATGAGGACGCTCTGCCGAGAAGCCATGGGGAAGCCTTCGGCTACCACGAGCGGGACCGGTCGGAAAATAGCGAGGCCGACACGGCCGCGCCGGGAGCGGGGAGCGCGAAAACTCAGCCGCGCGAGGCCACGTTGACCACCACGGCCCCCGAGCGCCGCAGCGTCGCGAGCCAGGCGAACAGCCGGGCGGCATCGAGCGGCGGCTCGGCGCGCGTGAGGCCCCGCCAGGCGGCGATGAGGCGGCGGCGCGGATCCAGGAGCTCCGGCGCTTCGCTCTGCGTGAGCTCGCGGCGCGCCGTCTCGATGTCGGCGGCGGCCAGGCGTCCCAGGGCGAGCCGTTCGACGAGGGCCCGCACCCGGTCGACGGCAGCCTGACGCTGGCTTTCGGCGGCGACCACCTCGATGACCAGCGCCGCGGCATCGGGTCCTCCGAGCGCGAGCGCCGTCGCGGAAGCTTGCAGCTCACCGAGCGCCTGATCGAGAAACCCGCCGCTGCGGTTCAGGAGCACGAGCGTCGCGCGCGCCTCGATCGGGAGCCGGTGCTCGAAGGCGGGGAAGGGGATGCCGACGTAGCTGCCTTCGGGCGCGTCGCCGGAGACGGCCAGCGTGAGCTCGGTGCTCGCGGCCGCGGCGTGGTTGCGGCTCGGGCAGCGGGCCAAGTCGACGCGCCCTGGGCGCAGCCAGCGCTCGAGCTCGCGCCGGACGACATCGGGTTGAGTCGCGTCGCCGTTCGCGAGCACGGCGAGTCGGAAGGGACGCCCGAGCCAGCGCCCGAGCGCCGCCTCGTAGCCGCCGGCGGGCGCGCTCGCGAGCGACGCGAAGGTGCCGCGCGGCTCGAGCCACGACGGGTGTCCCTCCGTGAGCGCGTCGAGCGCCACGAAATAGCCGCGATGCTGCTCGCCGCCGAGCCCGCTCGCGAGCTCGCTGCGCGCCGTGGCGACATCCGTAGGGCTCGGGCGCGTCGTCGCGATCAGCTCGCCGAGCGCGCGTCCGAGCCGTTCGGCCTGCGCGCTGCTCGACTCACCGGGCTCGCGGCGGCGGGTGCCGGCGAGCAAGCCGACGCCGTCCGGCGCGAGCCACGGC
>DATMCL010000341.1:0-3517 GCA_035558375.1 Polyangiaceae bacterium | reverse complement strand
TTCGGCCGCCACGAGGCCGCGCGCGGGCTCGGCGGGGGTCCGGCGATCGGCGACGGGCGCCGCGGGCGAGACGCGCGTGGCGTCGTGTTTGGGTTGGGGGGCGGGAGCGGGAGCGGCTGGGGCAGGCGCAGGCGCAGGCGCAGCGGCAGCGGGCTTGCGAGCTGGTGCGGGTGCGGGCGCGGCAGCGACGGGAGAATGGAGCCGGACCCCGGTGGCCTCGGGAGCGGAGTCGGGAGGCGGAGCGGCAGCGGGCGCGGGCGGCGAGGCCTGGGTACGGTCGAAGGCGACGCCGGGCTGAGCCGCAGGTGCGGCGGGCGGCTGGGAGGCGAGTCGCGTCGGTTGGTCGGCGAGCGCTGGGGATTTCTGGGTGGGTGCCGGAGCAGGGGAAAGGGCTGCAGCCGCCGGCGCGCGCAGCGCTTCGGCGAGTGCGTCGGCGAGGGCTCGTGCGGAAGCGGGGCGCTCGGCGGGGCTCTTCGCGAGACACTTCTCGACGAGCCGCGCGACGCCTTCCGGGACATCGGGCGCCTGGGCGCGAAGAGCGGGCACCTCGTCGCGAACGTGCATCACCATCAGCATCACGTCGGAGTCGTGATGAAAGACGGGTTGACCGGCGAGCATCTCGTAAAGGATGGCACCGAGCGAATAGAGATCGCTTTGCGGCGTCACGCGGCCGGCGTCGCCGAGCGCCTGCTCGGGTGCCATGTGCGTCGCCGTGCCGAGCACCTGCCCGTGGCGCGTCTGATTCGGTCCGCTCGACAGCATTTTCGCGATGCCGAAGTCGAGCAGCTTCAGGCGGAGCGGCTCGCCTTCCAAGACGAGCACGTTCGCTGGCTTGAGGTCGCGGTGGACGATGCCTGCCGCGTGCGCGGCTTCCAGCGCCGCGCAGATCTGCTCGGCATAAGGAATCATCTCCGCGCTCGTGAGCTTGCCGCGCTCTCGCATCACGCCGCGCAGGCTCTTCCCGCGCAAAAGCTCCATCACGTAGTAAAGCGCGCCGTCGGCCTCACCGAAATCGAGGATCTCGACGATGTTCGGATGGGTGAGGCTCGCCGTGACGCGCGCCTCGGACAGAAATCTGAGGCCGACCTCCGGCGAGCCGCCGACGTCGGGGGCCAGAAACTTCACCGCAACCTCGCGCCCGAGATGCGGATGTCTGGCTACATACACCGCGCCCATCCCACCTCGCGCGAGGGCTCGGTCGACGACGTAGTTGCCGATGCGGCGCCCGATCCACGGATCGCCAGTGACCGTGGCGGGGGCGGGAATAGGCTCCACGCCCACCTGCTTGGTGGCGGCATCGAACATCGAGCGCATCGCTGGGCTGTCTCGTTCCGGTCCTCCCCCTGAACGGACGTTTTCGCGACTCCGTCAGCCCCCCGGCGCACGAATCATTTGCCGGACGGGCGGCCGCTGCCCCTCGCGGGGTCGAAGCGGCCTTGTCCGGCGGCATCGGTGCCGTGCTGTCGGATCTCCCGGTTCGCCGGGTTCTGTCCCATAGTCCTGCCGAAGGGACTGCGGCCCGGGCCGCCGATTAGTCGAGGGAATGACGACAGCCGACGAGGTGGAGCTGCTCGAAGGGCGACGCGCCATTCAGGCGCCGCTCCTGCGCAGCGTGTTCTCGCTGCTCGCGGTGTTCGGCGGGGCGCTAGCCGTCAGGGAAGTCGTGAGGGGCGGCCCGAGGCTCCCCGCGCTCGTGGCGTTCGGGCTCGGGATCGGTGCGCACGGGCTCTCGGTGTGGCGACCGAGCTTTCGGCGGCCTCTCGGTCTCGTCTGCTCGGTCGCGATGGTCGCGCTCGTCACGCGTGCGGCGCTCGATCTCGGTGGCGCGGCGGGCTCGGCGCTGAGCATGGCCTTCATCCCGGGCTTCATGACGTGCTTGGTCTTCGGCCCAGTGTGGGGCTGGGGGCTCACCGGCTTGATGCTCGCCGCCTTCGCCGGACTCTACGCCACGACGCCCTTGCCGACGAAGAACGACTTTCTGCGTTTCACGGACGAGGTCGCCATGACGGTCTTCACGACCGGCCTCGCCCACGCCCTCTGGCATTCTTTGGCCGCATACGAGCAGGCAGTTGCGGAGCGCCGCGAGCTGCTCGAAAAGCTCGGGCAGCGCCGGGAGGCGATGACGACCGCGATCTACGAGCGCCTCGATCCGCTCGTGTCGGGCCTCGCCTCGCTGCTCGACGCCTATGCACCTAAAACCGACGCCGAAGGGCCGCTGCAACGAAAGCTCGACGAGGTCATCGAGGCTCTGCGAAATGCCAAATCGCTCGCCAAGCGCGAGGCCCTCGAAGTGGCCGTTCCCGATGCCCCGGACGGCGCGATCCGACGTGCCGCGATGCGCCTCTGGCTGAGGCTCGCGGTCGTGCTCATGACGTTCTTCCTGTGGCGCAACCTGTTCGCCGGCACGTCGTACATTCCTTCCCTCTTCACGCTCGTGTTCTGCTTCGCGTTCGATGTCTGGCTCGGCAGGCCGCAGTCGAGCCGGTACCTCGAAGCAACGGCATTGGCGATCGGCTGTGCCGCGACGGGGCCCATGATTGCGCACCTCGTCGCATACGGCCCGAACCCGGACGCGCCGCCGCTCGTCGTCACGCCGGCGACGGTCGTGTTCACGGCGCTGCTCGGGCAGCGCGCTGCGCCCTGGCTCGTGCTGATCCTGAACCTCACGCTGCTCGTGTGGGTGAGCTCCGGGAGCTCGCTCACGCTCGCGCAGTTTCGTCTACTCGGCGACATTGCGCTGAGCTTCGTGGCCGTGATGCTCGCGGTCCGCTGCGTGCTCTGGTGTCGCGAGCGCTTCATTCGTATTCTGCTGCGGCAGGGGGAGGCGCTCGCGGAGGCGTTGCAACAGCACCGGCGGCTTTCGGGAACGCTTTTTCACGACGTGAGTAACCACTTGCAGGCGCTCGTCTTCGAGGTGGACACCGGCGACATCGCGGTCGATAGCCGCACCGCGCGCTCGATCGGCGCGCGCATCCAGCGGCTGTTCGCGCGCTCCAAGGAGTTTCTCTTGAGCTCGCCGCCCTCGAGCCGCGCCGCAGCGCGCGAGCTACGCGCGTCCGACGCGCTCGCCTCGCTCGGCGAGGTCTTCGCTCCGCGGCTCCAGGCGAAGGAGCTCGAGCTGAAGTCGGGTGCCGGCATGGACTTGTCGGTGCATGCCGAGCCCGATCTTCTGATCGAATCGGTGCTCGGCAATCTCATGAGCAATGCGATTAAATTCTCGCCACGCGGCGCCGTCATCGAATTCGAGGCGAAGCGCGCCGGCTCGGACGTGGCGCTGGTCGTGAGCGATCGCGGTCCGGGCATCCCGGGCGAGGTGCTGCGGCGCCTCGGGAGCGACGGCGCCGTTCCGAGCAAAGCAGGGACCTCTGGCGAGCAAGGACAAGGCTACGGCCTTCAGCTCGCGCAGGAGCACGCGCGTCGCATGGGTGGTCGTCTCGAGCTTCGGGAGCGCGCGGGCGGCGGAACCGAGGCAGAGGTGTGGTTGCCCGGCGGCCGAGCGTAGCGCTCAGGGCCGCCG
>DATMCL010000340.1:0-12950 GCA_035558375.1 Polyangiaceae bacterium | reverse complement strand
GTGGCGGCCGCTCAAGACCTTCCCGGAGCTGCTCGCCGTGCTGGAGGAAAGCGTCTCGAGCGTTCGCGCCGCGGCGGCGCCGCTCCTGGCTCCCGGAACGGGTGAGGGCGCGCCGTCCAAGGGCGACGCCGACTCGTTTGCGGCCGTGGGCGCGGCGGGCGGCATCACCGGGCCCGCCGTGGTCACGGACGACCTGGGCATCCCCGGCGCGCGCCCGCGCTCACCCGTGTTCGCATGGCTCGCCGTCCTGGTGGCGCTCGCCTTCGGCATCACGATCGGCTTCGTCATGTGGAGCAAGCAGAAGCCCCCGGAGACGATTGTGAAGTACGTGGAGGTTCCGGCGAAGAGCCCGGACGCCCCGGCTGCGGCCGCGGCCGTCGGTCCGCAGGCGGGCGACTTGGCGAGCCCGGGCGGGTCGGCCGCGACCACGAAGGCGCGCCCCGGCGGCGTGACCGGCAGCGCGAAGAGCACCAAGACGAGCGACGCGGACAAGCAGCCGGCCGGCACCGGGCTCAGCGGGCTCAAGGGACTGAGCGGTCTCGGCCCGAGCGGTCCTGGCATGACGGCGGCCGGGCCCGGCAGCGGCCCCGCCTCCGGCGGCGGCCAGCTCGACGCAGCCCAGACGCAGAGCACGGTCGCGCGCTACACGGGCAGCGTGAAGCGGAGCTGCTGGCAGCCGGCACTCGATGCCCGCGACCCCAGCGCGCCGACGAGCGCGCGCGTGATGGTGACGATCACCGTCGGCCCGACCGGTAGCGTGCAAAACGTGACCACGAACGGTGACCCGCGTGGGTACCCGGGCCTTGCCGGTTGCATCGGCGGTCGCGTTCGCGCCTGGCAATTCCCGGCTACGGGCGGAACGACGACCGTCAACGTCCCGTTCGTGTTCGCGGCGCAATAGGCGCGGCGCCGCTCGGCGTGGGATTGCGCGGCTCCGTCAGGCGGGCGCGTTCGCGCTTTCCGGCGCCGGCGCACGCAGGATGACCGCGCGCCGCACGACGTTGAGCACGATGAAGGGCAAGCCGCCGCCCGCGCGGATATCGTGGCGAAAGAGCCACGACCAGCCGAGGGCGAGGAGCGCGAGCGCGAACAAGCCCAGCGACGCCTTGCGCACGAAACGCGCATCGGGATGCCGGCAACCGATGAACCCCTGCGGGGAGAAGGCGAGCGTCACGCCACCGGTCAGCGCGACGAAGGCGAACAGCCCGAACCCCTGCGCTTCGACGAGCGCCTCGCGCAGCGGTGGGATGGGCGCGGCGAAGGCCAAGGCACCCGTCCAGAGCCACAGGCCCGTGCCGACCAGAATCGGGTTCAGCGCGGCACGCTTCCAAAGCACGAGCGCCGAGACCGGGATCGTCAAGAGCGCGCCGACCACGAGGCCGCTGCCCGCGCGTGCGAGGTCCACTTTGCCGCTCACGATGAAGGGCAGGGCGAGGCTCACGATCGGAATCAGCTGAATGAGCTCCGCCCAGGCCGCGTTCCTGGCGGGTGCCGGAGGGTTTTGCATACGCCCGGGCTTGTCTATCACGCCAGGCGCTCGGCCCGGGGCGCTTCGCGGGCCGACTTCGAGTCGTCGGCGAAGCGCGCGACCACGGCTTCGAGCTGCTCGATGCTGACCGGCTTCTCGAGGCAAGACACGGCGTGCCGATCGAGGAAGCTGCGCGCGGAATCGGTCAAGACGCCGCCCGTGATGAACACCACGCGATCGAGCTGTGCCGGATCGACCTCCGAAAGGCGCTGGTAGAAGTCGATACCCGTCATCACGGGCATCATCACGTCGCACAGGATCAGGTTGAAGGTCCCCGCTTTGACCGCCTCGAGCCCCGCCTCGGCGGAGCCCACCACGGTCACGTCGTGCTGGCCGAGGCCCTGCAGCAGAGCTTCGCCGACGGCGCGGTCGTCATCCATCACGAGCACGCGCTGCGGCGGAACCGTGCGTCGGGCGGTCTGCGTGGAGATCGGCTCCGACGGCGTGAAGGCCATGTCGTCCGGGAGGCTCGGCAGGATGACGCGGAAGCGCGAGCCGGCACCGACCGTGCTTTCGACGAGGATCTCGCCGTTCATGGCCTTCACCGTGCTGTGGCAGAGCGCGAGGCCGATTCCAGTCCCGAGCCCCACCGGCTTCGTCGTGAAGAACGGATCGAAGATCCGGTGCAGGTGCTCGCGCGGGATCCCGCAGCCGGTGTCGGTGACCTCGACGACCACGCGCCCGAGCTCGTCGGTGCCGATGCGCACGCCGATCTCCGCGGGGCGTGCGACGTCGTCCTCGAGTGATTGCAGCGCGTTCACGAGCAGGTTCAAGAAAACTTGGCTGAGCTGCGCTTCGTTGCCGAGCACGTAGGGAACGGGCTGGATGTCCTCGACGAGCGTGGCCTTGTGCCGGATGTCGTTACCGACCATGCGCAGGGCCGAAGCCACGAGAGCGCACGGCTGGAGCGGCTTGATGCTGCGATCGTCCGGGCGCGACAGCGTCCGAAGATCCTTCACGATAGCGCTCACGCGCTCCGCCCCCTCGAGCGCCCGGTCCACCGCGAGCTCCATCCGCTCCCCGTTCGCGCGCCCGCCGTGCCGGGCTTCCACGACCTGATCGCGGAGGTAGTTCAGATTGAGTAGGACGTAGGTGAGGGGATTGTTGATCTCGTGGGCCACGCCGGCGGCGAGCGTGCCGACGGACGCCATGCGCTCGCTCACACGGAGCGCATGCTCGGTGCGGCGCCGTTCGGTCACGTCGCGCCTGAGCCCGACGAAATGAGTGATGGCGCCGGAGCGCTCCACGATCGGCCACACCGTGAGCTCCTGATCGAAATGCGTGCCGTCCTTGCGGCGGCCCACCAGCACTCCGGAGTACACCTGCCCGGAGCTCACGCGCTGCCAGATCGCGTCGTAGAAGCTGGCGTCGTGCGCGGTCGAGCGGAGCATGGCCGGCTTCTTGCCGACGAGCTCGGCCGCGCTGTAGCCCGTGATCCGCTGATAGGCCGGATTCACGTAGATGAAGCGCGCGTCGGGCCCGGTGATCTCGATGCCGTCGTCGGCGCGCTCGAGCGCATCGACCAAGATCGTGAGCCGCTCGTTCACTTCGGCGAGCTCGGCCGTGCGGTCGCGGACGGCGACTTCGAGCTCCCGGCGCTGGTGAGAGAGCCGCTCCGCCATGGCGCCGATCTGCGTATTCAACACGGCGAACTCCCGCGGCTCCCAGCGCCCGGAGGGCCTCGCCCGGCGCTCGAAGTCGCCCCGGCCGATCGCGCTCACCGTCGCGGCGAGCTCGGCGAGCCTTCGGCCGAAGCGATCGGTGACCGCGACGGCCAAGAGGAACACCACGAGCCACAGCGCCGCCGCGGTGACCCAGGTCTGATCGCGGGTACGCCGCGCGTTCTCGTCGATGCGCTGCTGCGACTCGGCGGCGACGACACGCCAGCGCGGCAAGAGCGAACCCCCGGGCTCGAGCGCGGCTCGCATCACCTCGCCGTGCTCGTCGGGCTCCGACGTGAGCAGCGGCCGGCTCGGCTGGCGCGCGAACACCGGCGCCGAAGACAGCCGCTCGATGCCGGCGTGATCCGATGCGCTCGAGTCGGCGACCACGCGCGACGACGAATCGAGCACGACCACCCGGCTGCCGCCGAGCTGCGCCGCGGCGTTGCGGACCAGCGTTCCGAACGTATCGAGCTCCACCGAGCCCTCCACGTAGCCGACGAGCTTGCGATCCGTGGAAAAGACGGGCGTCGCGATCTGGATGTTCACCGCGTGCGTCACGCGTCCGAGCTGCACGCGCGAGATGGAGGTGCGCTGCGTGCGCACGAGCTCCTGGTAGTAGTCGCGGTCGCGGTAGTTCCCGGGTTGCGCGGGCGAGCCGTCGGGGTTCCGCGACGGAGCGCGCACGAGCGAATTGCCCGCCGCGTCCGCCACGTACGTTCCGGTGAAGTACCGGGACCGGTCGAGGTGCTCGCTCATCATCGCTTGAACGCGCGGACCGTCGAGCTCGCCCAGCACCTGGAGGCCGCCCGCCAAGACCTCGAGATCGCGGCAGCGGCTCTCGAGCATCATGTCGAGCTGCCGTGCGACGCCGCTCGCCAGCGAGGTGAGCGCCTGGTCGTGTCCGCGTCGATCGCTATCGGCCGTGTGCGTCGCGTAGCTTTGCCCGAGCCACAGGACCGGAATCGCCGTGAGGACGCTCAGGAAGGCGAGCAGGTACCGCCGGATCCCGGGCGCATGGGCCTGGGTGGGGGGCGGGACGGAACCGGTACCTATGGACAGGACGACCGAGCCTTCCTTCGTTTCGACTGGCCACACGCGCTGAGGCGCGCGCAAGGGGCGAGCCCCCTCGCTGTGTGCCCCGGTCTCCTCGACCGGCGCATGGCGATTCTAGTATACTTCGAGCTCGCGTGCTCGGGACAGGCGCGACCCCATACGAACCGCCAGGGACAGGCGGCAGGAGGACCGATGGCACTCAACGTAGAACTCTTGCGATCGAGCTTTGCCTTCGTCGTGGAGCGTGAGCCCGAAGTGACGCGCCGCTTCTACGACATCCTCTTCAAGAATCATCCCGAAGCGAAACCCCTGTTCACGTCGCGCTCGCGCGCGGACCAGGAGCGCATGCTGAGGGACATGCTCGTCGCCGTCATCGATCACTTGGACGACGGCCCCTGGCTCTCGAACCAGCTCGCGGCACTCGGGGCAAAACACAGCGGCTACGGTGTAAGGCCGGAAATGTACGGGTGGGTCGGCGCGAGCCTTCTCGAAACGTTGGCGGGGGTAGCAGGGGACGCCTGGACGCCCGAGCTTGCAGCCGCCTGGAGCGACGCCTACGGCGCGATCGCGTCGTTGATGCAGCCGGCGAAGGCCTGAACCCGAGAAAGACCGATGCTCACCGAAACCGATCGTCACGCCGTTCGTAAGAGCTTTCGACTCGTCGTTCCGATCGCCGACACGGCGGCCGACCTTTTCTACAAGCGCCTCTTCGAGCTCAGGCCGGACTACCGCGCGCTGTTCAAGGACGACATCGCGGGCCAGAAGCGCAAGCTCCTGCGCATGCTCGCCTTCATCGTGAAGTCGCTCGATTTCAGCGACGCGCAGTGGAAGGACGACGTGCCGCCGGAGCAGGACCTGATGCTCGTCGTCCTAGCGCTCGGACGCCGCCACACCGAGCTCTACCGGATCCCCGCGGAGTCCTACGGAGTCGTGGCCGAAGCGCTGCTCTGGACGCTCGACTACGGCCTCGGCGAGGCGTTCACGCCGGAGGTGCGCGCGGCGTGGACGCGGCTCTACACGCTGCTCGCCGCGACGATGCGCCTCGGCGCCGCGACGGTGGATCGCGAGGGCGCGCTGAACGGCGCACCCGCGGCGGACCGTCAGGGCGAGGAGGCGTTGCTCGTGCACCTGTCGGAAGCCGGCATCGACGAGGTGCGCCTCGGCGCGGAGGAGCCGTCGTGAAGATCGGCATCATGCAGGGTAGCCTCGGCGAGTTCGACCTCGCGGAGGTGCTCCAGGTCGTCGGCCTGGGCCGCCAGTACACCGGCGTCGAGCTCTCGCTCGGCGACGGGCACAGCGGCATGATCTTCGTGAAGAGCGGTCAGGTGGTGAGCGCGCACGCCGACGAACGCCAGGGCCACGACGCGTTCAGGAACTTGTTCCGCTCCAAGGTCGGAGACTTCTTCGTGTTCCGTCAGGACACGCCGCCCGATTTGCCGGAGCCGCTCGGACGTCTCGACACGCTCCTGATGGACGCTGCGGCGGAGCGCTCCGGTCCGCGCTTCGAGCGACCGCTCGAGGACGTGATTCAAGAGCACCCGACGACGCCGGGGGTCGCCCCTCCAGCCCCGGGCGTCCCGGTGGCGAGCTCGTTTCCTCCGCCCGCCGTGCCTGAAGCGGCGCCGGCTCGCTTCGGTACCCGTCCGCCCACGCCGGTTCGGCTCACCGGCTCCCCGCGCATCGTCGCGTTCGTGAGCCCGAAGGGCGGCTCGGGCAAGAGCACCCTGGCGCTCAACACGGCGCTCAGTCTCGCGCGGCGCGGCCACTCGGTGATCCTCGTCGACGGCGACGTGAACGGCGACGTGCTCTCCGCGATCGACGCGCGCGAGCGTGCGAAGGCGGGCGCGCTCGACATCGTCGCAGGCCGAGCGAGCATCGCCGAGGCATTGATCGCGACCGTCATGCCGCGCCTCAAGCTGCTCCCCGCCGTCGGTCCGACGCTGCCCGACGTAGACCTCGTGAGTCGCGATCCGCACGAGCGCTGGGTCGAGCTGCTCGGCGCGCTCGCGGAGCGGGCAGAGATCGTCATCGTCGACACCCCTGCCGGCATGTTCGGGACGACGCGCGCGATCTTGCGCGGTGCGACGCACGTCGTTGGCGTGCTGCAGGCGGAGGTGCTCGCCTCGCGCTCCTTCCAGCGCTTCAGCGAGGGGCTCGACACGTTGCCCGAAGGGCGCCGGCCGGCCGTGCTCGGTGTCGCGCTCAACATGCTGCAGACGCGCCATTCGGCGTCGCTTGGCGTCTTCCAGGGCGCGCTCCAGAACCTACCCGCGGAATGGCTCTTCGACACCACCATCCCGCGTCACCCCGCGTTTCTCGAAGCGACCGAGCAAGGCGTTCCGCTCCGCCAGCTCGACGAGGATGCGCCGCCGCCGGTCGCGTTCTTGTTCGACAACCTCGCGGGCGAGATCGCCGAGCGCCTCGCGCTCAAACGTCCGAAGAAGCGGGCCCAGAAGCTGCTCGACTAGCGTCCCGGCTGCGCCGGCGCCGCATGTTGAGGAGCTCGACCACGAACGAGAAGGCCATCGCGAAGTAGATGTAGCCCTTGCCGACGTGCACGCCCATGCCGTCGGCGACGAGCATCACGCCGATGAGGAGGAGAAAGCTCAGCGCGAGCACCTTCATGCCGGGATGTCGGTTGACGAAGTCGCCGATGGCGCCCGCGAACACGAGCATCACACCGACGGCGACGATCACGGCCGTCACCATCACGGCGAGCTCCTGAGCCATGCCGACCGCCGTGATCACGGAGTCGAGCGAGAAGACGAGATCGAGCGCGATGATCTGCAGCAAGATCAGCCCGAACTTGCTGGTACCGCCGACGGCCGCCGGCCCCTCGTGACGGCCTTCCACCTTCTGGTGGATCTCGTGCGTCGCCTTGGCGATCAGGAACAAGCCGCCGCCGAGCAAGATGATGTCGCGGCCGGAGAATCCGCGTCCGAGCGTGAACAACGGCGTCGTGAGCCCCATCACCCAGGAGAGTGTGAAGAGGAGCCCGATGCGGAGGATGAGCGCGAGCGAGAGGCCCAAGCGACGCGCGCGCGGCTGCTCGGAGACTGGCAGTTTTGCCGTCAGAATCGAGATGAAGACGACGTTGTCGATCCCGAGCACGACCTCGAGCGCCGTGAGCGTCAGGAGGCCCACGTACGTGTCGGGGTCGCTAAGAAGGTTCAGATCCATGCAAAAAATCACACCGGGAGGACGTCTTCACCCGCAATCCCGAGTGATTTCGCGCGAGTCAATACAAAAACCCAGGCTCGGGCATTCCTCCATCTGCTGACCTTGTCCTACAAGTTTCATCGAGTCGCTAGTTCGGTGAAGAGAGTTGCTCGGGCAGGTATCGGCTGGTGCGGGATTACACGGCTTTTGGCGACTTCACACACCCCTCGCTGAATCGGGATAACACCGTGAATTCATTGGTTTTTAGTATGGGGTGCAGTTTCTCTCACCGGTATCAGCAAAACTACGCGGACGAGCGTGAAACACCTCGTCTTTTTGATTTTCACTTTAGGCGTCAGAACACTCACTGAACGGGGCTCCGTTCGTCGAGAGGTCTCACCATGATTAAAAAGCGATATTTGGTCGCTCTGGGAGCGCTGGCCGCTGCGATCACCGCATGTGGCTCGGACATCAAGCCGGGCGGCGGTCCAAACGCCGGCTCCACCGGGGGACCCGCCGGGGGCACCACTGGCCAAGGCGGCTCGTCGGGTACGAGCGGCACTTCGGGCACCAAGGGCGGCTCGTCGGGCACGAGCGGCACCTCGGGCACGAGCGGCACCTCGGGCACGAGCGGCACCTCGGGTACGAGCGGTACCTCGGGCACGAGCGGCACCTCGGGCACGAGCGGCACCGGCCCCGTGAGCTGCCAGCCGGGCGTCCCGAACACGACGCAGATCCCGCGCATGCTGAACCGCATGTACGACGCGGTGGTTCGCGACCTTCTCGGCGTCACGACGCTCGCGGACGGCAACGCCCCGTCGGTCGACCTGATTCCGGACTTCGACGGCGGCATGATCTCCGACGCCTGGCGCCTCTACCAGGATGTCGGCGGCCAGATTGCCCACACGGTGATCACGGGCGCCAACAAGGCGAAGTTCATCAACTGTGATGCGACGCAGGCCGCGTGCCTCACGCAAGCGATCAAGGACTTCGGGCGCAAGGCGTTCCGCCGCCCGCTGACGGATGCCGAGGCGACGAACATCGCGACCAAGCTCAGCGGCATCACGCCGAAGGGCACGTCGGACGAGATCGCCGAGGCGGCGCTCTACACCTTCCTCGTGTCGCCGTCGTTCCTCCTCATCCCGGAGCTCGACGCGACTCAGATGGAGAACGGCGCGTTCAAGCTCTCGCCCTACGAAGTCGCGGCTCGCCTCTCGTTCCTCCTCTGGAACTCCGTGCCGGACATGGACCTCCAGACGGCGGCCGACAACAAGGCCCTCGAGACGAAGGACCAGATCCTCGCTCAGGCGCAGCGCATGATCGCCATCCGCGAGAAGACGGGTCCGATGGTGTCGCAGTTCCACCGCGTGAACTTCGCGTTGGACAACAACACCTCGAACTCGCACTGGTGGAAGACGGACCACACGTCGAACCCGCTCTACCAAGGGTCCCTCAAGCCGACGTACCGCCAAGAGATCGACATGTTCTTCGAGGACGTGGCGTTCAGCGGCGGCTCGTTCAAGGACCTCTTCCTGAGCCCGGTCGCCTTCGTCAACAATCAGACCGCGCCCATCTACGGCCTCGATCCGGCGGGCTTCGACGCGACCCTCAAGCGCGTCGAGCTCGACAAGAACCAGCGCCCCGGCTTCATGACCCGTATCGGGTTCTTGAGCTCGTTCGCGCACGGTTCTTCGACGAGCCCGATCCTCCGCGGCGCCTACGTCACGGTGAACATGATCGGCGCCGACCCCGGCCCCCCGAATGCCGACAACACCAAGCTCACTGTCACGGGCACGTTCCCCACGGAACGCGCCTACGTCGAGGCCCTCACGAGCAGCCAAGAAGCCTGCAAGGGTTGCCACATCCCGTATGTGAACCCGCCCGGCTTCCTGCTCGAGAACTTCGACTCGATCGGCAAGTGGCAGACGACCGATCCGCGCGGCGGCGCGATCGACACGAAGACCACCGTGGTCCTCGGCAGCGACGACATGGGCAACGACATCACGAAGGACATGACCACGCCTCTCGAGCTCATGCAGGCCATCGGCGACACGCCGAAGGCCAAGCGCATGTACGCGGAGAAGTGGGTTTCGTTCGCAACGGGTCGCCAACCGAACAACCAAGACGCATGCTCGGTCGACTTGCTCAACACGAACCTGTCCACGGACGGATACAGCGTTCTCGATCTACTCGCGGACCTCACGCAAACGGATGCCTTCCGTCTGCGAACGCGCGCAACTCCGTGAAAGCTGAGGAAATTCGAACATGACCAAGCAATTGAATCGTAGAATCTTCCTCCGAGGCCTCGGTGGAGCCTGCGTGGCTGCTCCGTTCCTCAGCACCCTCGGTGCAGCTCGCTCCGTGGGCGCTCAAGCGGCGGCAGCGCCGAAGCGGCTGATCATGATGTTCACGCATTATGGTTGCCTCACGACGAAGTTCTTCCCGAAGCTGTCGCACGGCGCGCTGACGGCGGCGGACCTCGACGCCACCACGTTGAAGCCGCTCTCCCCGTTCGCGGACAAGTTGCTCCTCCCGCGCGGCATCCGCTCGATGAACGAGTGGACGTCGAACATGAAGCGTGGGCAGGGCAACGACCCGCACACCCAGGTCGCCGGCTCGGCACTCACCTGCCAGCCGGTCACGCCGAACAGCGACGATCCGTTCAGCTTCGACTCGGCGACGAAGTTCAACGCGAAGCCCATCGGGCCCTCGTTGGATCACGTCATCGCGAAGCAGCTGAGCCCCGACGGCACGCCGCTGTTCATCCGCGTCGGCAACGCGAACGACAGCCCGCAGTCCGGTATCTCGTACTCCGCCAAGACGACGGCGTACCCGGGCCTCGGGACGCCGACGCAGGTGTACAGCGCCCTCACGGGTCTGTTCACGAGCGGCCAGCCCATGAACATGGACACGTACGCGTCGCTGCGCGGCAAGAGCGTGATCGACCTGGTCAAGACTGACCTCGAGACCCTCGAGCGTCAGGACATGTCCATGGAGGACAAGAACAAGCTCGAGATGTGGAAGGCGCTCCTCAGCGACACGGGCGGCGTGGTGGCCACGGCGCAGTGCAGCGAGGAAACGGCGACCGCGATCGGCGCGACCAAGATGAACGCCGACGCCGTGAAGACGACGCTCGGCCAGGACGTCCTGATGCAGAAGATCACGGACTCCCTGGACGGCGCGGACGTTTACATGAACGTCGCGGCGCTCGCGGCCATCTGCAACGCCAACCCGATGATCCTGCTCAAGTTCCCGGGCAGCTACATGTTCCGGGGCATGGGCTTCGACATCGACGCGCACTCGCTCTCGCACCGCTTGAGCGACGCCAACATGACGGGTCCCTGCGTCGATGGCGTGCTCGGGATGCTCAAGCAGATCGACGATTACTACTGCGCCAAGTTCGCTCACCTCGTCGGCATGCTCAACATGGTCGGCGAAGGCGACGGCAAAACGGTGCTCGACAACAGCGCAGCGGTCTGGCTGAACGAGATGTCCGACGGTAACGCCCACAACCTGAACAATCTCCCGATCGTTCAGGCGGGCAGCATGGGCGGCTACTTCAAGCAGGGCTGGTCCGTGAACGTCGATACGAGCTCCGGCAAGACGGGCGCCACTGACCTCTCGCTGGGTAACAGCGAATCGCAGTGCGCGAACGGCGGTCAGGCGAACGGTATCAACCAGGGCACCGGCACGGACTCGAGCGTCGCCAACGGCCCGATCAACAAGTACTTCTGCAACCTGATGAACGGCCTCGGCGTGAAGGCAGGTGCGGACGGCTTCCCGGCGATGGGCGGCACGGCCGAAGTCACGAAGTACGGCATGTACGACAAGACCGAGGACTTCATCCACGGCGGGACGGCTCCGGCCAACATCTCGAACCCGGGTGAGTACACGGCGCTCAGGCCCGGCTGAGCCCCGGCAGCTGACGGAAGTCGGCTCCCAAAAGCCCCTCCCAGCACGGGAGGGGCTTTTGCGTTTTGTGGCTGCTCGCTTCATAAACAAACGAGGCTCGGCGTTTTCGACGCATGCTTTCCGGACGCTTCCTTCAATCCGTCGCCGTGCTGCTCAGCGTGGCGTGCTCGAACAGCAGCACGCACGGCGATGACGCTCGCGCGGGTAAGGGCGGCGGTTCAGAGATGTCGGGGGCGGGGGGCGGCGCGGTGAGCGGCTCCGGCAGCGGAGGCGCTGGTGCGAGCGGCGCAGGCGGGGCCGGCGCTGGATCCGGCGGGACGTTGTCGAGCGGCGGTCAGGCGGGCAGCGGCGCGGGCGGTCTCGCGGGGAGTGCCGGCATGGGCGGCATGAGCGGCGCGGTCAGCGACGCGGACGCGCTCGTGGTGCCACAGGGTGTGTCCGTGATGGGGCTGCCGGGTGGGCACGGCGTCCTCGAGATGTTCGCGCTTACGATCCGCAAGGGGCCGACCAATACGGAGATGTACGCGGCTTTGAAGAACGTCGGCGACCGACCGGTGTGCGACGGCGCGCTCACCATCGAGCTCTACGACAAGGACGGGAACTCGATTGCATCCGCGATCGGCGGGCTCCTCACCGATCACCTGTATCGACTGACTGACGGCTCGGGCAGCCTCGCGTCGTGCGTCGGCGCGGGAGAGGTGACAATGGCGTCGATGACGGACCTGTCGCTCGAGCTCGATCTCGACAACATCGGGTACGCCGTTTACCGGAACCCGTACTTCGGCATCCAAGTCGAGCAGATCGAGGGCTTCACGGTGACAGACGTGCTCGGCACGCCGAGCGGCACCGGCACCACGTACACGGGCACGCTCGTGAACGGGCTCGACGAAGCGGTCACGAACCCGACGGTCATGATCTATCCGGTGAACGCCGTGGGGCGCCCGCTCGGCATGGCGACGGCGACGGCGACCGATCCGACGGCGGAGCTCGCACCCGGCGCGAGCTGGAGCTTCACGTCGAACACCGTCGACGCGGTCGGAATCGATTATCACGCGTATGTGACCGGGAGCGTCGCGGACACGACGCTAGGCGGGGCGGGCGGACAGACGGGTCAGAGCGGGCAGGGCGGACAAGCCGGCTCCGGCCTGTAGTGCGGCGGCGCGCTGAGCGTGCCGGTCAGGGGTGCGGAGCACCCAGGGTGATCCATTGCTCGAGAGCTTCGACCGCGTCGTCCTCGAGGCAGTTCGGCGGGTTCGAGTCTTCGCAATCCTTCGGCATGCGCGGCGTGATGCCGCACGGTCCAACGCACGGCCCCTTGAGGATCTTGATGAGGGCGCTGTGCTCGGGGTGGCCGGGGTCTACGACCGGCATATTCCCGCACTGAATGGAGACGTGCGTGGAGAGGTACCGCCAAAGCGTCGCGTCGTCATTCTTCGGGAACCAAAGGACGTTCGGGCCGCCGTTGCCATGGCAGTCGGATGCGGTGCACGGGGGGTTGGTTCCGCTCAGGACCAGCTTGAGGGTGTCCCAGCTAGGCGGGTACGGGTTATCTGAGCCCGTTCCACCGGTGCCGCTGGTGCTCATGCCGCCCGAGCTCGTGCCACCGGAGCTCATCCCGCCCGAGCTCATGCCGC
>DATMCL010000339.1:0-11609 GCA_035558375.1 Polyangiaceae bacterium | reverse complement strand
CTGCCCCCGTTGGCAGCGGTGCCGCCGGCGCCGGCGCCTGCGCTCGTGCCCCCGGTCCCGCTCGTGCCGGCGCCGGCCGCAGCGCCGCTGCCGCCCTTGCTCGATTCACCTGCGCCGCCGCCTTCACCCGCGTCGCCGTCGGAGCCGCTGCTCTTGACGACGCACGACGTCGCCGCGACGAGCGTCACCGTCGCGAGCAGCGAGAGCGGGTACTTGAAGCCCGATATCGTTCGAGTTCGAATGAGTGCCATGCGCCGAGGCTTGCACCGACCGAGCTCGCACTGAAGCGCGCAACGCGCACTTGTGTCGTGACGTGCGCGTATGAATCTGCGCGTCCCGTCGTCCGTCGAATCGCACGCGGTGGCGCGGCCACCGGCATGCACCGGCTGGTTTCGGCGGCGACTAGGTCGCCTTCTTCGGCGGCGCCTTCGGCTTTGCAGCCTCGGCATTCTCGAGGGCGCGAGCGGCCTCCCACTCGAGGTTCTTCTTGGCGCGGCGAACGCGCTGGCGGCGGCGGGTGCGGGGATCTTGAGGGGTGCCCATCTCGTTGTCTTTTGGGGCCCCGGCCCCAGAAGAGGGGTGACGGGGGCGGGGGTGGTGATTGGTGAGCGCCTAGATGGTCCAGGTGCTGCCGCCGCGCAAGAGCTTTGCGAGGTCGCCTTGGCCGAGCTTGTCGCGGGCCGCTTTTTGCTGGGCGCGGAGGGTGCCGTCGTAGGTGGGGCGCAGGGTCGCGTGGAGGACGCCGACCGCCACCGGGAACTCCGGGAACGGCATGCGCGCGAGGAGCTGGCCGAACATCGGGTTGGTCTCGTCGTGAACGAGCACGTCGTCGAGCGTGACGCCGCCCTCGCCGATCTTGACGACCTCGAGGCCGAGGGTCTTCGGGTTGAGGCGCAGCCCCTTGTCGTTGTTGGCGCCGAACACGAGCGGCTTGCCGTGCTCGACACGGACCTGACGCTCGGCGCGAACCGCCTTGTCCGTGAAGGCGTCGAACGCGCCGTCGTTGAAGACGTTGCAGTTCTGGTAGATCTCGATGAACGCAGTGCCGACGTGGACGGCCGCGCGGCGCAGCACGTCCCCGAGGTGCTGGGCCTCCGTGTCGATGGAGCGCGCGACGAAGCTCGCGTTCACGCCGAGCGCGAAGCTCGCCGGATCGACGGGCTGGTCCGCGGAACCGGACGGCGTGCTCTTCGTGACCTTGCCGAGCTCGCTCGTCGGTGAGTACTGCCCCTTGGTGAGGCCGTAGATGCGGTTATTGAACATCAAGATCTTGATATCGAGATTTCGCCGCAGGCAGTGCATCAGGTGATTGCCGCCGATGCTGAGGCCGTCGCCGTCGCCCGTCGCCATCCAGACCGAGAGCGCCGGGTTCGCGACCTTCACGCCGAGCGCCACCGCGGGAGCGCGACCGTGGATCGTGTGAAACCCGTACGTGTTCATGTAGTACGGGAAGCGGCTGCTGCAGCCGATGCCGCTCACCCACACGATGTTTTCGCGCGCAATGCCGAGCTCCGGCATCATGCGCTGCACGTTGGCGAGGATCGAATAATCGCCGCAGCCCGGGCACCAGCGCACGTCCTGGTCGGTCTCGAAGTCTTTTTTGGTCAGCTTGGCGGGGTTGATGAGCTCTGACATGGCGGTGCTTTAGCTTTCGAGGATCTGGCGGATCTTGTCCTCCAGCTCCGAGATCTTGAAGGGGTGGCCCTGAACTTTGGGCAGGCTCTCGGCGGGGACCAGGTAGGTGCTGCGGATCATCTTCACGAGCTGGCCGAGGTTCAGCTCGGGCACCAGCACGCGCTCGAAGCGCGTCAGGAGCTCGCCGAGGTTCGCGGGGAACGGGTTCAGGTAGCGAAGGTGCGCGTGCGAGACGCTGAGGCCGCGGTCGCGGCAGCGCTGCACGGCTTCGCGGATGGAGCCGTAGGTGGAGCCCCAGCCGAGGACGAGCAGCTTGCCGCTGTCTTCGCCCACTTCGATGCCTAGGGGAGGGATGTCGTTCGCGATCCCGGCAATCTTCTGGGCGCGCACCTTGGTCATGCGCTCGTGGTTTTCGGGGGAGTAGGAGATGTGGCCCGAGTCGTAGTCCTTCTCGAGCCCGCCCACGCGGTGCATGAGCTCCGGCGTGCCGGGGATCGCCCAGTTTCGCCCGAGCGTTTCCGGGTCGCGCAGGAACGGGTGGAAACCCTGCGGATCCGTGCGGAATTTGACCTCGAACTTCGGGAGCTCGCTCACCTGGGGGATGCGCCAAGGCTCCGCGCCGTTCGCGAGGTAGCCGTCGGTGAGCAGGATGACGGGCGTCATGTACTTCGTCGCGAGGCGCACCGCTTCGATCGCCATGTTGAAGCAGTTGCCCGGGGTCGAGGCCGCGATCACGCACACGGGGCCTTCGCTGTTGCGGCCGTACACCGCCTGCAAGAGGTCCGCTTGCTCGGTCTTCGTGGGTAAGCCGGTGCTCGGACCGCCGCGCTGGATGTCGACGATCACGAGCGGGAGCTCCACGGACAGCGCGAGGCCGATGCCCTCCATCTTGAGCGCCATGCCGGGGCCGCTCGTGCTCGTGACACCGAGGTTGCCGGCGTAGGAAGCGCCGAGCGCCGCGCACACGGCGGCAATCTCGTCCTCGGCCTGAATGGTCGTGACGCCGAAGTGTTTGTACTTGCTGAGCTCGTGCAAGATGTCGGACGCCGGCGTGATCGGGTAGGCGCCGAGCACGAGCGGTAGGCCGCACTGCTGCGACGCCGCGATGAGTCCGAGCGCCGTCGCGGTGTTACCGCCGATGTTCCGGTACTCGCCCTTCTCGACGGGGGCGGCGGGGACCTCGTAACGCTGCTGGAAAACCTCGGCGGTTTCGCCGTAAGCGTGGCCGGCTTTGAGGGCCGCGATGTTGGCCGCGACCAGATCGGCGCGCTTGCCGAACTTGCTCTCGATCCACTTCAGGGTCGGCTCGAGGGGCCGGCTGTAGATCCAGAACATCAGCCCGAGGGTCCAGAAGTTCTTGCAGCGGTGGGCTTCCTTGTTGGAGAGCCCGGTGTCCTTCACGGACGCGACCGTGAGCTTGGTGATGTCGATCGACAGCACCGTGTAGCCGTCGAGCGAGTTGTTCTCGAGCGGGTTCACCTCGTAGCCGGCCTTCTTCAGGTTCGTGGCGTTGAAGGTGCCGCTGTTCAGGATCAAGAGGCCGCCCTTCTTGAGATCCTTGAGGTTCGTCTTCAGCGCCGCGGGGTTCATCGCCACGAGCACGTCGGGCGCGTCCCCCGGGGTGAACACGTCCTGCGACGAGAAATGCACCTGGAACCCGGACACGCCGTACGTCGTGCCGGCAGGCGCGCGGATCTCGGCGGGGAAATCCGGGAATGTTGCGAGGTCGTTTCGCGCGAGGGCAGCGGCGGCCGTGAACTGATCGCCGGTGACCTGCATGCCGTCGCCGGAGTCTCCGGCGAATCGAACGACTGCGCCGCGGATGACAGAGGAGCGGCTGGTTTCAGAGGTGGGAAGAACGGGACTGGCCGGGTTCATGACGATGTCGAAACTGTCCAAGGTTTTGACCCCCCTCCGGGGTTGTCAAATTTGGAGGCCGAAAGCGGCCTCTGAGTCAGGCGGCAGGCGCGGCGTGGCGGCCGAGGAGGTCGCCGAGGCGGGGTGCCGCGGCTTCGACCTGCTTCTTCGCCATGGGCCGGAGCTTGTCGTAAGCGCCACGGACGACCTGGCTCTTCGCCTTCTGGGCTCGCCTGTCGGTGATCGCGAGCAGGGCGTCGGCGACACGCGACGCGTTCTCGCGCACGAACGCGCCGGCCGGCCGCTGCTTCTGGACGGCCTCCTGATAGATCGGGTCGAGGGCGTCGAGGAAATCGTCGAGCAGGCCATCGACGGCCTCCCTGACGAAGCCGGGCTTCACGCCCTGGACGATCTTGTAGGCGCCTTTGATCGCGATGCCCGTGAGGCCGCCCTTGTCGGCGACCTCCTGGTCGAGCACCCCGCAGGCGTCGTCGACCACCTTGCTGCGCTTGTCACCACCCGCCAGCTGCTCCCTTAAGGATGCCATCGATTTTCCTGATCCTCCGTGTTTCGCGCGCGGAGCGTAGTGCTAGGCCCCCGCCCGTGCGAGGCCTTTTTTCGAGGTCTTGGGGTTTCTAGCCCTCGGGGCTTTGCCGTCTCCCGGTCGATGGTGCAAAAGAATGACAGGGAATCCACCACCTAACCCCCCAGAATGACGAATGACCTGACGCCGGGATCCCGGCTCGGAGACTGCGAGCTGCTCTTGCGGATCGGCCGGGGTGGGATGGCCACGGTCTGGGTGGCGCGCGAGCACCAGGCCGGGCGCACCGAAGACCGCTTGGTCGCCGTCAAGGCGATGCTGCCCGAGCTCGCCGAGGAGTCCGAGTTCGTTCGGATGTTCCTCGACGAGGTGCGCTTGGTCCGGAGCATCCGGCACCACAACGTCGTCAACGTTCACGACGTGGGCGAGCACGACGGCGTGATGTGGATGTCGATGGAGTGGGTGGAGGGTGAGTCGCTCCACACCGTCATCGCCGAGGCCGGGAAGCGTCGAGCGATCCCTCCCGAGATGGCCGTGAGCATTTTGGCCGAGGCGGCCGCAGGTCTCCACGCCGCGCACGAGCTCCGCGACGAGAACGGCGGGCCGCGCGGCGTCGTGCATCGCGACATCTCTCCGCACAACATCCTCATCGGCACGAACGGCGCGGTGAAGCTCGTGGACTTCGGCGTCGCCAAGGCCGTCGGTCGCGTGAGCGAGGCGACGCGCGCCGGGCAGCTCAAAGGCAAGTTCGGCTACATGTCGCCCGAGCAGGCGCGCGGTAAGCCGATCGACCGGCGCAGCGATCTCTTCGCGCTCGGGATCGTCCTGTTCGAGCTCACGACGAGCCGGCGGCTCTTCCGCGGCGATAGCGACATCGAGACGCTGAAGCTCGTGATTTCGAGCCGAGTCCCGCCGCCGACGACGCTCGACCCCAAGTACCCGCCCGAGCTCGAGAAGATCGTGATGCGCGCGCTGCAGCGCGACCCGCAAGGGCGCTACCAGACGGCGCTCGAGCTCGAGACCGACCTCCGCGCCTACCTCAAGCAGAAGCGGATCGTGGTGCCTCAAAGCGGGATCGCGGGGCTCCTCAAGCGCGTCGTGGGGCAGCGCATCGAGCAGCGGCGCAAGGCGGTTCGGTCGGCGCTCAAGTCGGTCGCGGCCGGCGCCCAGCTGCCGGAGCTGATCTCGAACGAGCCGGTGTTCACCCCCACCGGAAACGAGAAGATCACCATCACGGGCGTGAGCGTCGTCACGGGCACCGGCCTGTCCGGCGTATCGTCGAGCGGCGTGTCGTCGGCGGGCGGGTCGTTGCCCGGCGTCGTGCCGCCAAGCTCGCGCTCGGTCGCCGATTCCACGCCCGATCCGAACCGGGTCGTCGCGATCGTCGCCTACATCGTGGGCGTCGCCGGTATTTTGATCGCCATCGCCGTCCTGTACCTGAGCGGTCATTAACCGTACCTCCCGCACGGCTAAATCCGCACGGGAGAAGCAGCTTGCCGGGCCCCGGCGGGAAGCGCTGGAACCACGCGCGGCGGAGCGCTAAAGATTCCCTCGAGGAGGCCCGAGACTGTCTCAGCCAGCGTCCATCCAGCGCCACGAGGGCAAGAGCGGCGAACCCGACGTTCCCACGCGCCTCGGCAAGATCCTGGTCGTGGACGATCAGCGCAACATGCGCACGACGCTGGCGCTCATGTTGCGGAGCGCGGGCTACGACGTGGACGAGGCGGCCGACGGCGCGGAGGGTAAGGACCTCGGCGCGGGCGGCGCGTACGACGTCGTGATCACCGACCTCCGGATGGGTGAGTACGACGGCATCGAGGTGCTGCGCGGCATCAAGGAGACGCAGCCGATGACCGAGGTCATCGTCATGACGGCGTACGGCACGATCGAGAGCGCGGTCGAGGCCATGCGCGTCGGCGCGTTCGACTACATCCAGAAGCCCTTCACCGAGCAAGAGCTGACGGTGAAGGTGAGCAAGGCGCTCGAGAGCCGCCAGCTGCGCGGGCAGGTGCAGCTCTTCGCGCAGGAGTTCAAGGAGCGCTACCACCTCGAGAACGTGATCGGTCGGTCGCAGCCGATCCGCGACGTGCTCTCGCGCGTCATCAAGATCGCGCCCACGGAAGCGACGGCGCTCATCACGGGCGAAAGCGGGACGGGCAAGGAGCTCATCGCGCGCGCGATCCACGCCAACAGCAAGCGCGCGAACCGCCCCTTCGTGACCGTCAACTGCGCCGCCATCACCGAAACCCTGCTCGAAAGCGAGCTTTTCGGCTACGCGCGCGGGGCGTTCACGGGTGCCGTCGCGGCGCGCAAAGGCTTGTTCGAGGAGGCCGACGGCGGGACGTTCTTCTTCGACGAGATCGCGGAAACGACGCCCGCCTTCCAGGCGAAGCTCCTGCGCGCCATTCAGGAAGGCGAGATCCGCCGCGTCGGCGAGAACAAGCCCGTACGCATCGACGTGCGTGTCGTGGCGGCCACCAACGTCGACCTCGCGCAAGCGGTCGCCGATCGCCGCTTTCGCCAGGACCTCTTCTACCGCCTGAACGTCGTGCGCTTCGTGCTGCCGCCGATGCGCGAGCGGCGCGAGGACATCCCGCTGCTCGTCGAGTTCTTCCTCGGCAAGTACACGCGCAAAATGGGGCGCCGCGCGCGTCTGGGCGAGGGCGTGCTCGATCGCCTCCTCAACTACTCCTTCCCCGGCAACGTGCGCGAGCTCGAAAACCTCGTCGAGCAGGCGGTGGCGCTCTGCACGAACGGCGTGATCGGCGTCGACGACATCCTGCCGGAGGAACCGCGCGCAACCGGCGGCGCACCGGGGCGCACGCTGGCCGACATCGTCGACGAAGCGCAGCGGCAAGCCATCGAAGCGGCTCTGCGCAGCTCCGACGGGAGCCGCGAGCACGCCGCCGAGCTGCTCGACATCAGCCCGACGACGCTCTGGCGGAAGATGACGCGGCTCGGTATCGCCATCGAGTCACGTTGAAGACGGCGCTTTTCGACTACGCGCTCCCCGAGCGCTGCATCGCCGTCCGTCCGCTCCCCGAGCGGGACGCGGCGCGCCTGCTCGTCGTGGGCGAGCAGGCGCTCGAGCACCGCGCGGTCAAGGACTTCGCGGAGCTCGTCCCCGAGGGGGCGCTCGTCGTGCTGAACGACACGCGCGTGCGCCGCGCTCGCGTGCTCGCGACGCGGCGCGGAAGCGGCGGCAAGATCGAGCTCTTGCTCCTCGAGCGCGTTGGGCAGGAGGGTGCGACGGAGCGCTGGCAGGCGCTCGGCCGCGCGAACAAGCCGCTGCGCGTCGGCACCGAGCTCGAGGCACCTGGACTCGAGGGCCGCATCGAGGCGCAAGGCGAGCTCCTCGAGGTGAGCCTCAGGGTCGAGGGTGGCGTGGAAGCGTGGCTCGAGCGCGCGGGCCACGTGCCGATCCCGCCGTACCTGGGCCGTCTCGACGAGCCCTCGGACGGCGAGCGCTACCAGACGGTTTTTGCGGAAAAGCTCGGCTCGGCCGCGGCGCCGACCGCGGGGCTGCACCTCACCGAAGCCGCCCTCGCGCGGCTCCGCGAGCGGGGCGTCGCCGTTTCGACGCTGACGCTCGCGATCGGCCTCGGTACCTTTCGCCCCGTCGAGGCCGAGGACCTGGACGAGCACAGCATGCATTCCGAGACGCTCGACGTGAGCCCCGCGCTCGTTACCGCTGTCGCCGAGGCCCGTTCGCGCGGTGCTCCCATCGTTGCCGTGGGAACGACCGTCGTGCGCGCGCTCGAGACGGCGGCGGACCCGGCGCGGCTCGGGCACGTCCGGGCGTTTTCGGGGGCGACGCGGCTCCTGATTCAGCCGGGGTACGCGTTCCGGGTCGTGGACGCGCTCCTCACGAACTTCCACCAGCCGCGAAGCACGCTGCTCGCGCTCGTTTCCGCGTTTGCGGGTCACGCCCGCGTGCTCGAGGCGTACGGCGTGGCGCTCCGCGAGGGGTATCGCTTCCTCTCGTACGGCGACGCGATGTGGCTGCCGAGGCGCGCATGATCGGCTTTCGCGTCGAAGCGCGCTCGGGCGAGGCGCGCGCGGGCGTTCTCACGACGGAGCACGGCGACGTGCTTACGCCCGCATTCATGCCGGTCGCGACGCAGGGCACGGTGAAGGGACTCGATACGGCGGATCTCGGAACGCTCGGCGTCCGGCTCGCGATCATGAACACGTACCACCTCTGGCTCCGGCCGGGCGCCGAGCTCGTGGCGGCGCAAGGCGGCCTGCACGGGTTCACTCGCTTCACCGGCGCCATCGTGACCGACTCGGGCGGGTTTCAAGCCTTCTCCCTCGCGGAGCGCACGCGCGCGTCCGAGACGGGCGTCGAGTTCTCGTCGCACCTCGACGGACGCCGCCTCCTGCTCTCGCCCGAAGAGGCGATGCGCGTGCAGGGCCTGCTCGGCTCCGACATCGCGATGCAGCTCGACGTGTGCCCGCCCGGCGGGGCGCCGCGTGAGGAGCTCGTCGCCGCGGTCGAGCGCACCACGCGTTGGGCGGAGCGTTGCCTCGCCGCGGCGAAGCCGGGCCAAGCCGTTTTCGGCATCGTTCAAGGCGGGACCGACGCCGAGCTACGGCTCGAGCACCTGGAACGCCTCGCGCGCCTGCCTTTCGCGGGCCTCGCGCTCGGCGGGTTCAGCGTGGGGGAGCCGAACCCGGAGATGCACCGCACGCTCGCGGTCGTCGCCCCGCGGCTCGATGCCGCGCGCCCCCGCTACCTGATGGGTGTCGGCACGCCGTCGGACTTGGTCCGCGCGATCGGCTGCGGAATCGACATGTTCGATTGCGTCATCCCGACGCGCAACGCCAGGAATGGCCAGGCCTTCACGCGTCATGGTCGCATCGCCATCCGCAACGCCCGCTACAAGGACGACTCGGGGCCGCTCGAGGACGGCTGCGGCTGCCCCGCATGCCGCGGTGGGTACGGTCGCGCCTACCTCCGACATCTGCACCAGGCCCGGGAGATGAGCGCCGCCCGCCTCGTGACGCTCCACAACCTCCACTTCTACGGGACGCTCGTGGCCGAGGCGCGCCGCGCCGTGCAGGCCGGGAATTACGCTGCGTGGGCCGAGGCGCGCCTCGCCGAGCTCGACACGGAGGCCGGCGTACCGGGCGACGAGTCGGCCGCGGAAGACGCCACGCCGTAGCGCCGATTTTTGAGAGGTGCTCTAGCGTCGGTTTTTGAGGGATAATCGCCCGGATGACCGAACGGAAGCAGATCGGAAAGATCCTGCTTCGGCAGCGCGCGCTCACCCCGGATCAGCTGGAGCGCGCGCTCACCGAGAACAAGGGCGGACGTCTCGCGTCGCGTCTGGCGGCGGAGGGGACGATCACCGATCTCTCGGCGTTGAAGGCGTTGAGCGAGCAGCACGGCATCCCGGGCATCGACCTCGGTCAGATTTGCCTGCGGCTCGAGACGCTCGATCTCTTGCCGCGCGAGATCTCGGAGAAGCATCTGATCCTGCCGGTCTTGATGCGCGAGGATCGCCTCTTCGTCGCGACCGCCAACCCGCGCGAGCACAAGGTGCTCGACGAGCTCGAGTTCGTCACCGGCAAGAAGGTCTACCCGTACGTCGCGCTCGAATCGTCGCTCGGCGTGGTGATCGAGCAGGCGTATGCGCGGAAGGCGCGTGGGGAGGCGTTCTACGTCGGGGCAGAGTGCCCGCAGGCGATGCTCGACAAGCTCGGCATCGACCGCGACGGGCAACCCCTCGTTCCCGACCAGGAGCCGAACACCGAGCCCGACAGTCAGCGCGCACTGCACGCGCCGGGCGTCGTCGTGGACGACGAGGTCGGCCGTCTCTCACAGAGTGACGACATCGAAGAGCGCGATATCGACGCTCTGCAACGCGAGGATAGCGTCGTCGAGCCGATTCCGGAGGAGCAGTTGCGTGAGTCGGCGGTCCCGCCGCCGCCCCCGGGCGCGAAGACGATCCTCATCGTCGACGACGAGCTCGAGATCCGGAGAATGCTGTCGCGCTTGCTCGCCAAGTCGGGCTACCGGGTGCTCGAGGCCGACCGGGGCGTCACGGCGCTGCGTGTCGTCAAGGAGCAGACCCCCGATCTCATCGTGCTCGACGCGATGCTGCCCGAGCTCCACGGCTTCGACGTGGCGCGCCGCATCAAAGGGAGTAAGCGCTACGGCTCGATTCCCATCGTCATGGTGAGTGCGGTCTATCGCGGTTGGCGGTACGCGGAGGACCTACGTCAGACCCTCGGGGTGGACGATTTCATCGAGAAGCCCTTCACCCTGCAGCATGTGCTCGGGCGCATACAAACCCTGCTCGGCACCAAGCTCCCGTCGGACAAGCCCCCCGAGGAGCCCTCCGCAATCCCCGATACCTCCGCCGAGGTCCAACGTTGTCTGACGCAAGGCATCGAAGCCTACAAAGCCGGCCACCTCGACGAGGCGGTCGAGCACCTTCGTCGCGGCGTTGCCGTCGATCCGCTGGCCTTTCGTCTCAGATTCCAGCTCGGCCTATTGTATGGTCGCAAGGGTCAGGTGTTCGACGCCGTGAGTGAGCTCGAGACGGCCGTAGGCCTCAACCCTCAGCATTTTCCAGCAGTCAAGAACCTTGCCATCCTCTACCAGAAGGCCGGTTTTCGAAACAAAGCCGTCGAGACGTGGGAGCGCGCACTGGCGCTTGCCCCCGATGATGCGACGCGGGTATCCATCCGGGAGCACCTGTTGAAGCTCCTCTGAGCGACCGTCGTAGTGCCCGAGCTAGCGCATGAAGTTCCTCTGCCCGAGCTGTAAGGCGAAATACCAGATCGCCGACGAGAAGGTCTCTGGGCGCTCGGTCCGGATGAAGTGCCGCAAGTGCGGCTTCGTGATTCCGCTCAGCGAGATCCCACCGGCGCCGAGCACCGATCCGCCGAGCGCCGGCGCTGGGGCGGCTCCTGTCGTGCCCAAGGCACCGCCGGCGCCGAAGCTGGGTGTCGAGGTCGGTGCGGTGCCCGCATCGCCGCCGGCACCGGGGGTCGCGCCCGGCAAGGCGCCGCCGCCACGCCGTCCCACCCTCGCCGACGTGGCGCTCGGTGCGCCGAAGGCTGCCTCGCCGCCGGCTCCCGCGGTTCGGCCCGCGGCGCCCGGCACGCCGTCCGCCGGGATACCGGCGCCGCCCGGCCGTCCTGCGGCGCCCTCGGTGGCTCGTCCGGCGACCAAAGCACCCGTGCCGAAGTCGACGGCAACGCCCGGCGCCAAACCGGCAGGCCCGGCTCCGGCGACGTCGGCAGCGGCGATCGTCGCGAACGCCGCCTCGTCGGCTGCCGCCGTCAGTCTGCTTCCCGCCCTCGACGAGGAAGACGACGAGAACGACGACTCGACGCACATCCTGAAGGGCGGGGCGCTCGCCGACGCCTTCGGCGCGCTCGTCGGTGGCCCGTCTGCGGACGGGCAAAGC
Source organism: Polyangiaceae bacterium (assembly GCA_035558375.1). Classification (GTDB taxonomy): domain Bacteria; phylum Myxococcota_A; class Polyangia; order Polyangiales; family Polyangiaceae; genus PMG-095. The sequence continues at coordinate 155 of DATMCL010000339.1, read as the reverse complement.
GCCATCGTCGGCATGCCGGCCGACGAATGGTTCGTCGGCATCAACGACGTGCCCGTCGGTCCGATCCGGCTCGGCGAGATCCGCAAGAAAGCGATGCTCGGTGCGGTCACGCCGGAGTCGATGGTTTGGCGCGACGGCCTCGAGGCGTGGCGGCC
>DATMCL010000338.1:0-2810 GCA_035558375.1 Polyangiaceae bacterium | reverse complement strand
AGTCGCGCTGAAGCTCCTCCGCGACGAGCTCGAGACCGACAAGAGCGCGCTCCGCCGCTTCATCCTCGAAGCGCAGATCGGCGCCCAGCTCGAGCACCCGAACATCGTGCCGCTCTACAGCTTCGAGCGCACGGAGCACGGCGCCCCGGCGATCACGATGCAGCTCCTCGAAGGCCAGACGATGGCCGCTTACATCGAGGAAGCGGCCAAGGCGCCCGTGAGCGAGCGCGAGCCACGCGGCAAGTACGCGCTGAAGGAGCGGCTCAATCGGTTGCTCGGCGTGTGCGACGCCGTGCACTTCGCGCACGAGCGCGGCGTCATTCATCGCGATCTCAAGCCCGACAACGTGATGCTAGGGACGCATCACGAGGTTTACGTGATGGATTGGGGGCTCGCGCGCGTCATCGGCGGTCCGGACGTGCGCGAGGACGCCAAGGTCGTCGCCGTGGCGCAGCCCGTCGCGGTGACACCGCCGGTCAGCGTCGCTTCCGGGGTAGCGCAGACGGTGCTGGCGCCCTCCGCGCCGCCGCCGCCTGGCCCGGTGAGCGACGACGACGTGGCGACGCTCGGCAGTCTACCGACGATTGCTTCGGAGCCTGCGCCGCTCGAAAGCGCCGGGGGCGCGCTCGCGACGCAGCAAGGCCAGGTGATGGGCACGCCGCAGTACATGCCTCCCGAGCAGGCGCTCGGGAAACTCGACCATGTGGGGCCCGCTGCCGACCAATACGCGCTCGGCGTGATGCTGCTCGAGCTGTCGACTCTCCTTCCGGCGCGTTCCCACACGAACCTGATGATGGCGCTCACGGAAGCGATGCAGGGGCACCTCGCGAAGCCGATCGACATCGATCATCGGCCGCTGCACCCCGCGCTTGCGGCGATCATCGCGAAGTCGACGCAGATCGCAATCCGCGAACGCTACCCTTCGGTGAAGGAGCTTGCTGACGACATTCGCTCGTTCGTGCGCGATGAGCCGGTGTCCGTGTACGTCGAAGGGCCGGCGCGTCAGCTGGTGCGCGCTGCTGCCCGTCGGCCCGCAATTGCGACAGGGGTCGTCGCCGGATTGATCCTGCTTGGCGCAGCCGGGATCATCGGGCTTCTCGCGCGAAGCGTCGGGCAGGCACAGCGCCAAGCGCACGACATGGAAGGCTCGCGCCGCGTGCTCATCGCCGTGAGCCGTCGCGCGCAGACCATCGACGTGCGGATGAGCGATCTCGCCGCCGAAGTTCAGGCGATCGCGGGGGCCACCGTCGAGAGCCTCGAGCTCGACGGCGGCGCGGCGCCGGTCAAGCCTCCGCCCGTGCTCAAACCTTCGCCGGCGTACGGTGGCGCGCTAGAAAGCTTCGAGCAGGCCGTGGGGACGTGGCCCGGCAGGGCGGACGGTGTGCCGATCCCACTCAGCGCAGCGAAGCTGCTCGGCATCGAACGCTGGCTTCAGCGCGCTCTGTACGCAGGCCTACCCCCGGCTGAGCGCATGCACCCGGAGGCGGATCGCAAAACGGCGCTGTTCGAGGGCAAGGGTATGCTCCTGCGCTGCTTCGTCGGGCTCGACGACGGCAGCTTCGTTCAGTACCCCGCGCGCGTCGTCGATCCGAAAATGGATCCGCGCGAGCGTCCCTGGTACCGCATGGGTCTCAGCGATCCCACGCTCCGCTGGACGCGCCCGGTCGTCGAGGCCAATCGCCACACGGTGCGCCTACAAGCGGTCGTAGGCTTGACGAACCCGCAAGGGGCATTCCTCGGTGTTGGCGGCTGCGACGTACGCGTGACCTCCCTCGCGCGCGAGCTTGGCCTCGCTCTGCCGGGGTTCCGTCGCGCCTATCTGGTCGGCGAAGACGGCAAGATCCTCGTCAGCGAAGGTCTCGAAGCCTACGTGCTCGCGCGCACGAAAGACGTGAACGCCGACGTCGAGCTACCCGACGTCGAGGATCCCGAGCTCCGCGTGCGCATCCTCAAAAGTGAGGAGGGTGGCTATCTGCTCGGCGCCGGAGGCAAGCTCACCGTGTTCTCGCGTCTGATCTCACCCGCATGGACGTACGTCGCCGAGCTCGACGCGGCTCCGTACTTGAGTCACTGAGGTCCAGCGTGGCAGAAGAATGGCGGCAACGCGTCGTCGACCCCAAGCGACTCGCGGCCCTCGCGGCCACGGGGCTCCTCGACAGCCCCCAGAGCCCAGCGTTCGACGGTCTGACGCGCTTGGCGGCGGAGGTGCTCGGTGCGCCGACAGCGCTCGTTTCCTTGGTCGACGCCGACCGTCAGTTCGTCAAGAGCGCGTTCGGTCTCGGCGAGCCATGGGCGTCACGCCGCGAGACTCCGCTCAGCCATTCGTTCTGCAAGCACGTGGTCGGCGGCGGCGAAGCGCTGTTCGTCGCGGACGCGCGGGCGACGGAGCTCGCGGAGAATCCGGCCGTCTCGGAGCTCGGCGTCATCGCGTATGCCGGCGTCCCGTTGCGCGCGGACGGCGAGACCATCGGCGCATTTTGCGCGATCGACCACGCGCCGCGACAATGGAGCGACCGCGAGGTCGAGATCTTGAGCGCGCTCGCCGCCGCCGCGGAAGCACAGATTGCGCTCGGATTGCTCAATGCGTCACTGGCTGAGCGCGAGCAGATGCTCGACGCCATCCTCAACACGATGCCGGCGGGTGTCGCCGTGCGCAACGTCGACGGCGGCGTCCTGCGCACGAATCCGGCCCTCGAACGGCTGCTCGGGCGCAGCGCCGCGGTGCTGCGCGCGCTCGATTTCTGGTCCATCACGCACCCGGACGACGTCGCCGGCGACGTCGAGTCGCGTGAGGAGCTTCTCGCCGGGGA
>DATMCL010000337.1:0-6527 GCA_035558375.1 Polyangiaceae bacterium | reverse complement strand
GTGCGTCCAGAAGGGGCAGGTTCTGTTGGTTCGCGTCGGCCTTTGATTCTTACTTGCCCTTCGTGCGCTCGAGGTACGAGCGCGTGCGCGTGTCCACCTTGATCCAATCGCCTTCGTTGATGAAGATCGGAACGGGGACGTTCGCGCCCGTCGAGATCTTGGCGGGCTTGGTCACGTTGGTGGCCGTGTCGCCGCGCACGCCGGGCTCCGTCTCCGTGATCTGGACGGTGATGTGGGGGGGGAGCGAGATGCTCACGGGGTTGCCGTTGTAGATCGTGATGGTCACGTCGATGCCGTCGATCATGAAGCCCGCGTCGTCGCCGACCACGTCCTTGTGGACGCTCACCTGGTCGCCGGTCTGGGAGTTCATGAAGACGAACATGTCCCCTTCCGGGTAGATGTACTGGAGCGTCCGGTCCTCGACGTCGGCCCCTTCCAGGCGCTCGCTCGAGCGGATGTTGCGCTCGATGGTGCTCCCGGTGAGCATGTTCTTCATCTTCGTGCGCGTGAAGGCCTGCCCCTTGCCGGGCTTCACGAACTGAAAATCGACCACGACGTACGGTTGCCCGTCCATCATGATCTTCAAGCCTTTTCGGATATCGCTCGTGTCCATCGTCGTCTTTCCGCCCCGCCATCTACATCAAAGCCGGGGGATTGGCGAGCCTTGCCCTCCAAGGGCCGAGGCGATAGGTCGAACGGGCCGAAAGTAGCGCCATGGACGAGTACGAGCTCGAGGAGATCAAGCGCGAGATCGTCGAGAGCCGATCGCTCTCGATCAAGACCAACAACCTGGTCAATGCCCTCGCCTCCGACGTGAAGAGCATCGCCAAGCGGCACCAGATGCAGGAGCGCCGCCTGATCGTGAACACCACGACGGCCTACGTCCTCACCATCGCGCTCATCCTCGGCTTCGTGAAGCTCCTCTGGGATCTGCGCCTCGACACGGTGCGCTCGGAGACGCGCGCCGCGGAGGAGCATGCCGTCGCCCTCGACAAGCAGCTGAAGTCGCTCACCTCACGCGACGAAGGCGTGATCCGTGCGCGACGCCAGGCGTCCGACTTCTACCAGCTCATCGCGCAGAACAAGCGCCGCGAAATCATCGAGGGCTTCTCCGACGTATCGAAGGCCGATCTCACGCCAACGGAGCGCGCCACGTTCGAGGCGGCCGTCGAGCGAGCCAAGGACGAGCTGTCGCTCATCGCTTACCAGACGGGGCTCGACCACGCGCGCACCGGACGCTGGCAGGAAGCGACGCAGCAGCTTCGTGAGTCGCTCGCGTACAAGGGCGACGCCGCCCACTCGCCGAGCGCGACCTACGAGCTCGCCCGCGCTCTCGTCGCGCTCGGCAATCAGCGCGAGGCCATCCCGATGCTGCTCACGCTGTCCGAAGCGTCCGCCGATCGCGAGGTGATGGACGACGCGATGTTCCTCCTCGCTCAGGCTCAGCTCGAGATCCAGGCCTACAACGACGCGAAGACCACGCTACGCACCTTCCTCAGGCGCTTCCCGAAGAGCTCGCATTACCTGGAAGCCAAGGGGAAATTGGCCGAAACCGAGCTCTATCACTGAGCCTCGGGCCCGCCCGGATCGTTGTCCACGAGCCCGAACGCCGGCGGGTTCCAAAAGCCCTTGGCGTCGACGTCGTAGCTCGGACCGAGCACGACGAGCGTGTAGCCGCGACCGTTCTCGAGCTCGTCGATCCCTGCGCGTGCCTTAACGGCGCGCCAGGTCTCGGAGTACACGGGCGACTGGTTCACCGTGATGTCCACCGTCCACAAGCGCTGGTCGGTGCCCCACGCGTCGGACGCGAGATCACGCCGAGGGTCGGTGGGCTTCAGCGTACCCTCGGTGAAGTTATCGACCAACGTCTGCCACGCTTGCACGGCGTCCTTCGGCGGTGACGCGCGCACGCCGAGACCACCCGACCCGCGCGACGCGTGGAGCGCCTGCATCGCCAGCGCGCCCGTTGCGGTGGCGCGACCGAGGATCGCGATCTCCGCCGTGAGCGAGCCGGTGGCCGGCGTGTAATCTTCGCCGCACACGTCCTGCTCGAGATTGTGAGTGAAGGCGGGCGCGCCGAAGCAACCGTCGGCGACCTCGAGCACGCTGAAGCCTTCGGCGAGCGTGCCTTCGGGCAAGCCCGGGAGCGCTCCAACGCGCAAGAGCGGCGGCTCGTTGCTCGCGCCGGCCTGGCCCTGGTCGCCACCACCGATCCCATCGACGCCGGCTTCCGCGCCTGCTCCGGTGCCACCTTTTCCGCTCTGCCCGCCCTGGCCGGCTCCCGTGCCGTCACCGCTTTGCCCGCCGGCAGCCGACTCGCCGCCCTGCCCGCCGTCCCCGCCCTGACCACCCGCCGCGGAAACGCTGGGGGCCGGACCGAGCGCGGCGAACGTCCGCTCGGCTTCGGCGCGCGCCACGGCCGCTTCACAATCGAGCCCGTCGATGAGCGAGAGGTCGCCCGTAATGACGTACGGAACGACGCCGTCCTTCTCGCTGTCGATGTGCGGCAGCTCCTCGAAGGAGACGCTCTGACCGTACTCGAGGCCGCCGTCGGGCACCGGATTTCCCACGAGCGTCGTGTTTCCGTCACGCACCCGCGCGAAGCACCACACGACGCGATCGGCATCGACGATGCCGTGCATCACCGTGAAGACCGAGCGCCCCGGCGTCTCCATGTGTTTGTCGGGCGGGCTCACCGAGCCACCGGTGCCGCCCTGCGCGCTGCCTCCGCCGTGAGGACGTCCGGCAGCGCCTGCCATGCCACCGGCACCGCCCGGCTTGCCCGCAGCCCCCGCTGCATGCGGTCGCGCCGCGAGCGCGCCGTGATCCGAAGTGCAGTCGGTCGCGAACAGCGCAGCCACGAGCACGACCGGAGCCCACGAGGCCCAGCGGCACCCGTCAATGGACATGCCGCGCCCCGTTTTCCTTCGCCTTGCCGAGCAGCGGATGGGCGTGGTTCAGCGGCCCATGCCCCTGGCCGAGGCCCGGCGCCGTGCGGATTGCTTCGAACACGTAGGCCCGGGCGCGCGCCACGGAATCGTACAGGGTGAGCCCTTCCGCGATGCCCGTCGCGATGGCGGAGGCGAGCGTGCACCCCGTCCCGTGCGTCGAGCGCGTGACGAGGCGCGGCGACTCGAAGCGGTGTGCGGCGCCGTCGGCCGTGACCAGACAATCGACGACCGTGTCGCCCGCGAGGTGCCCGCCCTTGAGCAGCACCGCGGCGGGACCGAACAGCAAGAGCTTGCTCGCGACGCGCTCGAGGCTCGCCACGTCGGTGATGCGTTCGCCACTGAGCGCCTCCGCTTCCGGCACGTTGGGAGTGAGGAGCGCCGCCTTCGGCAGGAGCTCGCGCACGAGCGCCGCTTCCGCGTCGGGCTCGAGCAGGCGCGCGCCGCCCTTCGCCACCATGACCGGATCCACCACGATGGGCACCGAGGGGGCGAGAGCCTGACACGTGCCCGCAACCATCTTCACGATGCGCGCCGTGCCGAGCATGCCGGTCTTGATTGCGTCGGCGCCGATATCGGTGAGCACGGCCTCCATCTGGAGCGCCACGAACTCCGGCGCGACCTCTTCGATGCCCAAGACGCCGAGGGTGTTTTGGGCCGTGAGCGCCGTCACGGCCGTGGCCGCATAGCCGCCGAGCGCGGTCACGGCTTTGACGTCGGCTTGAATGCCCGCGCCTCCCCCCGAATCCGAACCGGCAACGATGAGCACGCGTCCCACGCGGAAAGGGATAGCGCGCCCCGGTCGGACTCGCTAATCTTCCTGGCTTCGCGTGAACCCTGCGGACGATGCGGCTCGGGCCGCGAGCCTGATCGGTACCACGCTCGTGGACCGCTACCGGGTTGACGCAGTGCTCGCCGCTGCTACGGCGAGCGCCACGTTCCGGGCGATGGACCTCCGTGAAGGGGCCACGGCGCTCAAAGTTTTTTACCCGGAGTACATGCGGGGCGACGCGGGCCGGCGCTTCCTGCGCGAAACGAGCGCGCTCCTGATGCTGCGGCACCCGCACCTGATCGAGACGCTCGGCGCGGGGACCGACACCCAACGGGGTGTGAGCTTCCTCGCGCGCTCGCTGGTCGTCGCGCGGAGCCTCGACCAGATCCTCGCCGAGGTCGGCGTGCTCGAGCCGGTGGCGGCGGTCCGCATGGCGCTCCACGCGGCGCGCGGAGTCAACGCCGCGCACCGCGTCGGGGTCCTGCACCGCAACGTGAAGCCGGAGAACCTGTTCGTCGAGCTCCGGCCCGACGAGCAGATGGTCGTGCGCGTCGCCGACTTCGGCTGCGTGCGCCTCGCCTCCGACCAGGGCGGGGCGACCGGCGCGACCGAGCTACCGCCGGGAACGCCGGACTACCTGGCGCCCGAGCTCTTCGATCCGGACGCCAGCGTCGACGAGCGCGTCGACGTTTGGGGCGTCGGCAGCGTGCTCTACGAGCTTCTGACGGGCAGCCCACCGTTCGGACACCTCGAGGAAGCCGCGGACGTGATCACGGCCATCACGCAGGATCACGTCCCTCACGTGCAGGATCGTGCGCCCTGGGTCAACGCGGAGCTCGCGCTGATCGTGCACCGCGCGCTCGCCCGCGACCCGGCGCGCCGCTACGCGACGCTCGAAGACTTCATGGATGCGCTACGTACGCAGTCGGGGGGCGACGAGCAGCTCACGTACGCTGGCGTCACCACCGTCCCCGCCTCCGTGCGCGCTCGCGTCGCCGTCCGCGCCGATCTCGATTCGCAGCCGCCCCCCGAGCCACCGCCGACACCTCACCCGCGCGAGACGGACGAGCTCGGCCTCGTGGGGCGCACGCTCGACAAGCGCTACAAAGCGGTACGCCTGATCGGCAAAGGCGGGATGGGCGCCGTCTACGAGGTCGAGGATCCCGAAGGCAAGCGCTTCGCGGCGAAGCTCATCTCGCGCGGGCTCGCCGGAGAGAACCATCCGGCGCTCGTGCGCTTCGCGCGCGAGGCGAAGGCGGCGAGCGAAATCTCGAGCCCGAACGTCGTGACGACGTTCGACGCGGGCTCGGATGACGAGCTCGGCCTGCCGTACATCATCATGGAGCTGCTCCACGGCACCGATCTATCGAGCGTCCTCAAGCGCGAAGGGGCGCTCGAGCCGCAGATCGCCGCACGCCTCGTGCTGCAGGCCGCGCGCGGCATCGCGGCCGCCCACGCGCGCAACGTCGTGCACCGCGACATCAAGCCCGCCAATCTGTTCCTGCAGGTCGCCGAGAACACGGCCGAGGTGACCGTCAAAGTCTGCGACTTCGGCGTGGCCAAGCGCACACGCCTCGATGAAAACCGCAGCCGCGCGAGCGGCCTCACCCTGACCCGCACGGGCGGCATGCTCGGCTCACCCATGTACATGGCGCCCGAACAAGCCCGCAACGCCAAGCACGTCGACGAGCGCGCCGACATCTGGAGCATCGCCGTCGTGCTCTGGGAAGCGCTGAGCGGCAAACGGCTTTGGGGGCAGCAGTCGTCGCTCGGCGAGCTCATCGTCGCGATCTGCACGGAGCCGATCCGCCGCCTGGAAGAGGTCGCGCCGTGGGTCCCGAAGGACTTGGCGCGCGTCGTGCACCGCGGCCTCGAGCGCGACCTCACCCATCGCACCCCGAGCATGCAAGCGTTCATCGCGGCGCTCGAGGTCTTCTCGGGCGGCTCCGATCGCGTCGTCTCCGAGCAGCTCGTTGGCATGACGGACGAGCACCGCGACGTCCTCGCGCGGCGCGCCGGCACGCTCTCGTCGGCGCGAAACCTCGAAGCCCAGCTCGCCACGTTCAACGCCGCGAACCTCCCGCCGCCCGCTCCCCTTCACGTCGTCACGCGCACGAGCGCCAAGCCGCAGCAGGAGAGCCCGCGCGGGCTCGTCATCGGCCTCCTCGTGATGCTCGTCGTCGTGGTGGCGGGCGTGGCGGCGGTGTTGCTTCGCTAGCGCCGACGGCGGTGGATTGGCGTCGATTCGCGGCGCCCGCCGACGAAAGCGACTGACGCGCTAAGCGCGAGCTCGGCCGGTCGCTAGTTCGCTTGCCCGCCCGTGCCGCCCTCGCCCGCGGAGTCGACGCCGGCGCAGGTGTGCCAAGGGTCGCAACCCCAGATGAGCTCGTCGCCGTCGTAAGCGGTGATCTTCGGGTTCGGCTTGGATGCGCCGGCCGTCGCGTCGAAAGACCAGTCGTTCGCCTGGTTGAATTTCTGGTTTTGGACCGTCGAATCGACGCCGAGCTGAACCTGGGTCTGATTGATCGAATCCGCGTTCGTGTAGACGGGCGCAACGCCGCCTTTTTTGAAGCTGAATTCCAGGTAGCTGACCGAATCGTTGCCGACGAACTTCGGCACGCCGTTCAAGCTGACGCCGGGCGACGAGTAGAAGATCTGGATGCGGGGCGGTGGCTCCATGCTGAGCCAGTAGCGGATCGTGACGTTGCTGAGATCGTACGCCGCGTCCGTCTGGTTCTTCATCGTGAGCGTGCAGCGGATGTCGGTCGAGCTCGCCGCGGTCTGCGACGCCTGGTAGTAGACGATGA
>DATMCL010000336.1:0-8965 GCA_035558375.1 Polyangiaceae bacterium | reverse complement strand
CCACCTCGACATCGAGCGTGTGGCCCGGTCCCGACTGTACGGACAACGTCTCACCGACAGCGGCACGCAACCCGCCAATCTCGACAATCAACCCGACAACGTCGAGCACGGTGCCATACGGCACGTGCACCGGAGCTTTCTCACAGCGTTCCAGGAGTTGCGCAAGCATGCGTGCTCACGCTCCAAAGCAAGACTCGCGCCCTGAACCGGTCACGAGAGTCTCCGATCCGAAAAAGCGGTCGGTCGCCGTTACAGTGCTGGGCAGGCGCAAGCCTGCCCGAAACGAGACAGGAGTCTTGGAAGAACTGATCAACGAAGCGCGGACGGAAAACAGCTCGTACGACAAACCGGCGAGACCGGTGGATGTGGCCCATCCGTCGCGACCGACGCGAGGCGCTGACGCGCAGCGCCCCGCGATCATGGAACCTCACTATCCGGCTTGAGCGCCTCGAGCAATTTCTCGAGTCTTTTCTCGACGGATTCGTCCACTTGCCCGAGCTCCGTCTCCACCACGCACGCGTAATCGTCGAGTGTGTCCTCGACGATTACGCGGAACTCGCTGCTGCGCAGCGCGAGGGTGCGCTCGAGGCCGTCGACCGCGTTGATGAAGCCGCGCCCGACGCGAACGCGAACCTTTTCCTGCTCGGCAAGCGCTTCGAGCCCCTCGCGCACCAGGTCCTCGAGGATTTCCGGAGCGAGCGAGAGCTCGCGCGCGATCACGCGCCGGGCGATCACCACGGCGAGCGCCGCGAGCTGACTGCCGGCGCCTTCGAGGATGCGCGTGCGCGCCAGGGCCATCTCTTCGACGGCGCTCTGAAAGGCGCGCTCCATGCCGGGATCGGCCTTGGGCTCGGGAGGGGGCGGAAGCTCCGACGGGCGAAGGACGCGCGCCATCTGATCGGCGAGCGTGGCGGTCTCGGCGAGGCCGCGAGCCACTTCGTGCGGTGCCGGCAGAGCCGTCGGCATCACGCGCAGCTCGTTCCTCACCGCCTGCACGAACTCCTTCGGGATCGGCGCGGGCCTGAGGCTCGGCGATTCAGGGCGGGAATGACGCGGCTCGCTCGGGGCGGGCGCCGGCGGGGGCGGCAGGGTCGATTCCCGGGGCGAGAGCCAGCGCGGCTTCTTCAACGGCCGCTCGGGGCTCACGTCGGTGAACTGGGCGCGCCGGGCCGCGGGGTGCCGGCTGTCAGCCACCCTCGGTCTCCAGCGAAATCTGCCCCTCGGCGTCCAGCCGCAGCGCCACCTCGAGGATCTCCTTCTGCGCCGCTTCCACGTCAGCGAGGCGCGCGCTGCCCAGCGCCTCCATGTCCTCCCGGATGCGGTCCGCGGCGCGCTTCGACATGCTGCCGAACACGTGGCTCGTCATGGCGTCGGACGCGGCCTTGAGTGCCAGCGTCAGGCGTTCCACAGGCACCGATTCGAGCAGCAGCCGCATGCCCTTCGGATCCACTGCGAGGAGATCCTCGAACGTGTACAGGGCTCCGCGAATCGCGCGCGCGAGGTCCTCGTTCTCGCCCTCCATCTTCTCGAGCAGCTCGGCGCCCTTCTTGCGGCCGAGCTTGCGGACGAGCTGCGCGGTGTAGGCGAGGCCGTCGACCGCGACCGCCGTATCGCTCTGGCCGGTTGGGAGCTCGGCGCCAAGCGCCAGCGCGGCTTCCTCGAGCAGCTCGGTGGGAACCTCGGTCATCGAGCCGAGGCGTGAGAGCACGAGCGGCCGCACGGCGTCGGGCAGAGCGTCCAGCGTCTTCGCCGCTTTGGCAGGGTCGAGCTGCGAAAGGATGGCCGCGGTGAGCTGCGGGTGCTCGCTCTCGAGCAGGCCGGCGAGCGCGGTGGGGTCCGCCGTCGCGAGGCGCTGCATCGCCGTCTGCGGGGCATCGACGAAGATCTCGTGAGCTTTGGCGCTACCGAGGGCGCGCGTCGCGATGCTCTTCAGGTAGCGGACGCCGCCGCGCGGAACGGCGACGGCTTTCTGGGTGCGCTCGACGAACTCCGCGTAAACGTGATCGAGCGCGTTGGTGGGCACCGAGCTCATGTTCGCGGCGACTTCGCGCAGCCGCCGGAGCTCCGCGGGGGCGAGATCGGCGATGATGGGGGTCGCCACCGCCTCGTCGAGCGACAAGAGCATGAGGACCGCCTTCTCGGGACCGTTGAGCGTCATGCGGGGGAAACCGCTAACCACTCTTGCGAAACCCGTGCCCAGCGTTCATCGACGCCCAAGGCTCCGAGGCAACCGCTAGGTCGTCTTGGGAACTTCGCTCAGCCAGCCCTTGAGCACCAGGCTCGCCGTCGCGGGATCTTTGCTCGCGAGCTCGAGCGCCTGAGCGCGGAAGTTCACAGCGGGCAGCGCGGGCGCGGATTCGAGGGCATTTTCGCCGCCTGCGAGAGCCGCGACGGACCCGGCGGCTCCGCCGGCCAGCACCGCATTGACGCGCTGAGCGGCTTTGAGCTCGGCCGCGCGGCGCGTCGCCGCGAGCTTGCGGTCGTGCTTGCTGCGCACGGAGAGCATGAACAAGGCGACCAGCACGACTACGGCGAGCAGCGCGTAAGGCACGTACCGCTTCCACCAGGCCGGCTCGGAGTACTTGCCGGCGTCGCCGAGGTCGTCCTTGTGGAACGCCATCGACTGGATCGTCAGAGAGTCGCCACGGGTAGTGTCAAAACCAACCGCCTTCTTGACGATGTCCTCGAGGGCGGCGATCTCCTCCTTGGTGCGCGGAACGCCGACAGTTTTCCCACCTCGGACCACCTGGTTCTGATCGACGAGGACGGCGACGCTCAGGCGTTGGACTTCACCGGGCGGCGTCGAGGTCTTCTCGACCATGCGGTCGACCTCCCAGTTGCGGGTCTGGGTCCGGCGAAACACGCCGCCCGAGCCCACCGGCGTCGTGGTCGTCTCGACCTCGCCCGGCTTCGCGTCCGGCAAATTGCTCTGCGCGCCCGGCACGCCCGCGACGGGCAGCTGATTTGCGCCGGTCATTTCCTCGACCTTGTGCTCGCTGCGGAGCGCGGTCGTGTCCTTGTTGTAGAGCTCTTGCGTCTTCTCGCGCGTGGCCGGATTGATGGCGACGTTCACGCGCACATCCGCCAGGCCCGGCCCCACGACGCGCTCGAGCTGCTCGCGCGCGCGGTTCTCGAGCGACGAGCCCATCAGCGTGCCTTGCTCGGCCAAATCGGCGGAACCGCTGGCGGATTCTCCGTCAAGCGACGGACGGTGCAGCGTCATGCCGTCGGCGCTCACCACGGACACGCGATCGCGGCTCAAACCGGGCACCGCGCTCGCGACGAGGTGCACGATGCCGGCGATCTCGTCCCGGCTGAACGCTTCCGGGCTCCGGAGCTTCAACACGACGGACGCCGAGGCCCGCTCCTGCCCCGCGACGAACAAGCGCCGCTCCGGCATCACGAGGTGCACGCGCGCCGCCTGAACGCCGCGCAACGTGCCGATCGAACGCCCGAGCTCGCCTTCGAGCGCGCGGCGAAGGTTTACCTGCTGCTCGAATTCCGTGCTGCCAAGCTGGGATTTATCGAAGATTTCGAAGCCGACGCCACCACCACGGGGCAAACCTTGCGACGCGAGCTCGAGCCTGAGCTCGTGGACGCGACTTTCCGGCACCTCCACGCGGGTACCCGCCGCATCGAGCCGATACGGAACCTGCTGCGCCTTGAGCTTCTCGACGACGGCCGCGGTGTCCTCGGTCGAGAGCTCCGTGAAGAGAAATGCGTAGTTCTCGTGCGATTCGAGCAGCACGACGCCGCCCACGAGGAGCAACGTACCCACGGTAGCGACGATGAGCGCCATGCGCTTCGGCGTCGGCAGGCCCTTCCAGAAGCCAGAAAGCTGCGCCCATAGCTTGAGTAGCGGCTCGGGCATCTAGAATTTTCCCCGTTTCATCAGATTTGCATCCGCCAGAGCTCGTAAAAAGCGTCGATGACCTTGTTGCGAACGTTGCCCGCAAAGCGAAGCTCGATGTCCGCTTTGCTGAGCTCGAGCATCGTGCCGTGGATATCGTCCACGCGACCCGCCGCGAACTCCTTGCCCGCGTGCTCGGCCGTGTTGATCTGCTGGTTTGCCTTGACGACCGCGTCTTTGACGAGTGACTCGAAGCCCGACGGATCGACGTTGCCGACGCCGGGCGCCTCCTTGCCCGGGCCCATGCCGGGGACGGGCGTGAGCTCGCCCTCGCGCCCGATGTGCGGGGCGTAGAGCGGCAGCGCGGCGTCGAGAGGGCTCATTCAGCTCACTTGGCGATGGACAAGGCGGAGCGCGCCATCTGCTTCACGCTGTCGATCGAGGTGACGCCGGCCTCGTAGGCGCGCGAGGCCGTGATCATGTTGACCATTTCCTCGACGGCGTTGACGTTCGGGTATTCGACGTACCCTTGCGCGTTCGCGTCGGGATTGCCGGGCTCGTACACCATCGTTCCGGGGCGATTGTCGGCCTGAATGCGCTGGACGTTCACGAGCGCGACGCCGTTTTCGCCGCTGTAAAGGTCGCCGCCGGGCGACAGACCCACGGCTTCGAACACGGGGTCGAGGCGCTTGTACGGGCCGCCTTCCGCCGTGCGCGTCGTGTGCGCATTCGCGAGGTTCGACGCGATCGTGTTCATGCGAACGCGTTCGGCGCCGAGACCGGAGGCCGAGATTTCGAGTGCGCTAAAGACGCCCAACATGGTTCATCATCCCTTTCCGTCGCTGGCCGCGAAGCTCAGCTGGCGAAGCTCGGCCGAAACGATGGCCGAGACCGTGTCATAGCGAAGCTGGTTGGCCGCGAGCTTGGCGGCTTCCCGATCGAGCGAGACGTAGTTACCGTCGTTGCCCACGCCCGCGCTGAGATCCTGGAAGACGCGGCCGTTCGGCGTCGCGTCGAGGGCGCCGCCGGGCAGGTGGGCCTCGTTCGTGCGCGCCATCGCGAGCCCGAGCGCCGCGGTGAAGCCCGTTTGGTCGACGCGCTCGAGATCGTTCGGGCGATAGCCGGGCGTGTCGACGTGCGCCACGTTCGACGCGAGCACGTTCTGCCGGTCGAGGTGGTAGTCGAGTGCTGCGCGCAGCGGGTCGACTGAGGTGAAGACGGACGACACGATGCTTCCGCAAAGCACGCCTCGTGCCAGCGAGCTCGAGTCGATGACTCCACGAAGTGGCTTGTCTCCTGCTGAGACGAGCGTCAAAGGCCCGACTTGAGAGGGGCGCGGCTGACGCAGATTTCGTCAAAAAAATGTCGTTCTGAGCTTAAGCGCAACCGAACCCACCCGTTCTCGTACGCCGCATGACCTCGAACACCGCCACCTTCGCTCCGACGGTCGACGCCAACGCCACCCTCCCAGCGGAGGAAGAAACGACCGCGACCCGGTTGATCGGGAGCCGCTTCAAGTCGGTGTTCCCGATGGCGGAAATTCCGGAAGCGGACGGCCGGCCGACGAGCATGGGCGGCGTGGTGGGGGGCTCAGACGCGCTCGTGGACCTGTACAAGGTCATCGACCGCGTGGCCGACACGAGCTGCACGGTGCTCATCACCGGCGAGAGCGGGACGGGCAAGGAGCTCCTCGCCCGCGCGGTCCACGGCGCGAGCCCCCGCCGCCACAAGCCCTTCGTCGCGGTCAACTGCGGCGCTATCCCGGAGGCGCTGCTCGAGAGCGAGCTCTTCGGGCACACGCGCGGTGCGTTCACGGGTGCGGTCGCGAACAAGCAGGGTCGCATCGCGCAGGCCGAGGGCGGCACGCTCTTCCTCGACGAGATCGGCGAGCTTCCGCTCGCGCTGCAGGTCAAGCTGCTTCGCATCCTCCAAGCGCGAGAGTACTCCCCCGTGGGCGACACGCGCACCCACACGGCCGACGTGCGGATCGTCGCGGCCACGAACATCGACCTCGAAGAGGCCTCTCGCAACGGTACGTTCCGCGACGACCTCTATTACCGGCTCAACGTCATCCACCTCGCCGCGCCGCCCCTGCGTGACCGCGCCGAAGACATTCCGATGCTCGCCGGCTACTTCCTCGAGCGCGCCCGCTCGCGCGCCGGTCGCGACCGCGTGACCAAAATCTCGCGCCAGGCGGCGGAGATGCTCTGCTCGTACGGCTGGCCCGGCAACGTGCGTGAGCTCGAGAACACCATCGAGCGCGCCGTCCTCTTGAGCGGCGGCGAAGTGATCGAGCCGCGCGATCTTCCGCCGAAGCTGCAGGGCTTCGGCGCAGAGCCGCGCACGGGCCCGCGCCTGAGCGACCAGGGCGTCGATCTGCGCAAGGCGGTCGAAACCTTCGAGAACCAGCTGATTCGTCAGGCGCTCGAGCGCACGAACTGGAACAAGAAGCGCGCGGCCGAGCTGCTCGGCATCAACCGCACGACGCTGGTCGAGATGCTCAAGCGCAAGCGCATCGACGCGGCGTGAGCGAGTCGCTCGGGTCCCAGCTCCCCGAGCAGCGTTTTCTGAGCCGGGACTCGTCGCGACCACGCGGTGAGTCGCCGCCGTTTGTCCTCAGAAACGAACGCGGCGGCGCTTTGGCCCGGAGCTTGCTGAGGCGGTATGCGATGCCACGCGTGTCTCGTCCCAGGCCCCGTTGGGCCCTGCTGCGTGTCAGCCTGCCGACACTGATCTGCGCCATGCTCATGGCGCTTCCGGCGCACGCAGAGGGGTGGATGTACTCCGGCTTCTTCGGTCTCGGGACGGGGCTCGAGGGCGGGAACGCAGGAACCGGCACCATGTCGTGGCAGCGAGCGCGGCTGCACCTGAGCACGGGCGTCGACCTCCGCAGCGACGAAGATCCGAATAGTGGTCTCGGCTTCCGCGGCGTGTTCGAGCTCGAAAAAGGCGGCAGCATCGGCGCGGAGGTTCGCTACTCGCGCTGGTTGGGTCGCGGCTTCGGCGGCTTCGCAGGCGTTTGCGGCACGTTCGTCCCTGAAACGCTCGTTGGCGGGAAGGTCGGCGCGACGTTCCTGATCCCGTTCGGCAAGCGCGGTGGTTTGTACCTCGAGCCGAGCTTCGCCGCCCTGCCGCTCGGCAGCGATTTACCCGATCATTCAGTCCTTTTTTGGGGTTTGTTGACGCTAGGTGTGAATGTCAATCTCTAGGCGACTCCTTGGTGCAGTGCTCGTTAGCGCGCTCGCGACGTGGGCGGTGTCGGTTGCGGGCTGCGGCGGAGCCGCTTGCTTGCGCGATTCCGACTGCGGCGGGGGCAACGAGTGCAGCGAAGGAGCGTGTCATGCGGCGGCGGGCAAGCCGGCTACTGCTGGAACTGCCGGGATGGCGGGCAAGAGCGGCGCGGGAGCGAGCGCGGGCGGCAACGCGGGCCGCGGCGGAGCGGCGGGCACAAGCGGCATGGCGGGGCGCGCGTCAGGCGGAATGAGCGGAACGATGTCGGAGCTTGCCGGCGAGAGCGGCATGGCCGGCTCACCGTGAGACATGGCTCGAGATGGAATGGCGCTTGCTAGGTCGTTGGTAGCGCCATGTTCCGATCTCTGCATATCGCCTCGACTGGCATGTCGGCCCAGGAGACGCAGCTCGAAGGCGTCGCCAACAACATCTCGAACGCGAACACCGCCGGCTACAAGCGGCAGCGCGTCGAGTTCCAGGATCTCCTCTACCAAAACGTGCGCGAGGCGGGCGCACCGACCAGCCCGAACACGATGTCGCCTGCCGGCCTACAGATCGGCACGGGCGTGCGCGTCGTCGGGACGGCGCGCGAGTTCGAGCAGGGCGGCCTCGAGAACTCCGGCAACCCGCTCGACGTGGCGATCGAAGGCAACGGCTTCTTCGTCATCATGCAGCCCGACGGTTCGAACGCCTACACGCGTGACGGCATGCTCAAGACCGACGGCGCCGGTCGCATCGTCACGAACGAGGGCATGCCCCTCGATCCGCCCATCACGATTCCGCAAGGAGCGTCTGGGATCTCGATCTCCGCCGACGGCACCGTGAGCGCGTCGATGCCGGGCGAAGCGGTTCCCACGGAGATCGGCAAGATCCAGCTCGCCGCCTTCATCAATCCGACGGGCCTGAAGGCCCTCGGCCACAATCTCTTCGTCCCGACTCCCGCGAGCGGGCAGCCGCAGCTCGGCAACCCGGGCGAAGACAGCCGCGGCACGCTGCTGCAGGGCTCTTACGAGCGCTCGAACGTCGACATCGTGACCGAGATGATCGGCATGATCGGCGCCCAGCGCGCCTACGAGATCAATTCCAAGGTCATCACCACCGCGGACGACATGCTGCGCGCCGCGACGCAGATGAAGTGATGACGCGCCGGAGCCTCTTCTCAGTCTTGGCCGTCGCCGCGCTCGCGACGGCCGCACCGCACGCCGGCGCCGAGACGATCGTCAACATCACGAGCCGCAACGTGCACGTCTCGGACTTCGATCCGGGCGCGCCGCTCGAGCTCGCGAGCATCGAGCTCGGTCGCGCTCCCCCACCCGGCAGCTCTCGCCTCTTCACGCGGCAAGAGATCTCCGAGCGCGTGCGCGAAGCAGGCGCCGACCCGAAGCGCCTGAGTCTCCCGCCGAGCGTCCGCATCGCCTCCACGGCCGAGCGCTGGAAGGCGGAGGAGCTCGCGGCGCGCGCCGAGGGCGCCGTCCGCGCCGCGTTGCCGCCCGGCGTCACGCTCGTGAAGCTCGGCGCGCTGCAGGGCGTCGTCGTACCGCCGGGCACGCTCGTCATGAGCGCCCGTCCGGTGATTCCAAAGCGCGTCGGCCGCCACGAGCTCACGCTCATGGCCGAGCTTCGCGCCGAGGAAGAGACCGTCGCGCGCTCGCCCCTCCGCCTGATCATCGAGGTGAGCGAGGAAGCGCTCGCCCCCGCTGTCCGTAAAGGTGACCGCATGACGCTGGTCGTCGAGCAAGGTAACGCGCGCATCGGCGCGTCCGCCATCGCGATGTCGGACGCGAACCTCGGCGACGCCGTGTTCTTCAAGGTGTCGAGCACCGGCAAGGTGCTCAAGGCGCGGGTCTCGACGCGCGACATCAGCGTGGTGGTGGAGCAATGAAC